>NZ_JAWMPX010000018.1:0-105720 GCF_033101155.1 Tropicimonas sp. TH_r6 | reverse complement strand
GCGGAGATGTCCCAGCTCTGGCTGTCGAAGGTGAGGGTCTCGATGCGGGCGCTTGAGCTGTAGAAATGGTTGCTGAGGGTCACGGCGCTCAGGTGATTTCCGAGCCCGTGTGTCGCGTGGATGACGAGGTCGTAGCCCGAGGTCTCGAAATCCAGCGCCGACAGGCTGGAGACGAAACCGGTCAGGTCGAGCGTGTCGGTGCCGCCGCCGGCATCTTCATTCACGGTGGTGCTCTGGGCGCGATACTCCGTACCCGCCGCGCGTTCGATCACGTAGAGGTCGTTTCCAGAACCGCCATGGAGGATCTCCGTGCCGGTCTCGCCGGTGGTCAGGATGTCGTCCTCCGCCTGTCCGAAGAGTGTGTCGTCCCCGGTGCCTCCCTTCAGATGGTCTGCGCCGCCCCCCCCAAGCAGCGTTTCACCTCCATTCCGGGCGAGAAATTCGCCGAGAGGGGTTCCGGTTACATATTGGTACGGGCTGATTACCGACAGTTCTGAAGAGGGCGCGGGCATCGCGGCACCAATCGCGTCTAGCAACTCCCGGTATTTGCTCACCAGGTCAATGGCCGGCAGGAGATCGTTCTCGCCGTCAAACAGGTGCAGTTCTTCGACCTGGGATCCTTCGACCCCCTGGTTGCGGATCTGGAGGGTGTCGTCGACGTCATTGCCGAAGGTGATGATCAGATCCCTGAAATCATCGGACAGGCTGTAGCTGACAAGGCTGACCATGACGTCGGAGGGCGACCCAAACTGGACGATATCATGACCGCCCTTGTTCTCCTCATCCACGATCGCCTGAAGGCCGCTATCCGGAGAGTAGATATAGAGGTCGTTCCCGGAGCCGCCAAGGAGCCTGTCGGTCCCGTGATACCCGATGAGAATGTCGTCACCGTCAAAGCCGTAGAGAGAATTGTCGTCGCTGTCGCCGATCAGCCGGTCACTCCGGCCCGAGCCGAAATACGCGTCACTGGTTGTGTCGCCGAGATAGTCGCGCTCAGACACGGACAGGGTGATGACGGAAAGCACATTGCCGGACTCAGCACTCGGGTGGCCGTCCGGAAGGTCGCCATTATAGACAAGCTCGAAGGCAAGAATGCCGACGGAGGCCGCGCCGTCCGCCCTGTCGACGCTCCACCAGGTTTGGGCTGTTGCGCCGGCATCCAGTCCCTGAACCTCGTAATCCATGTCCATAGGGAGCGAACTCACCGTACCGGATGTCACCCACGCCGCCCAGGTTGCGACATCGTTGGTCCAGCCATCCAGTGCGTGGACGCTCCAGCCATCGGTGGAATTTTCCGCGGAGAAGCGGATGGAAAAATCGCCTGAGGAATTCGCCAGGTCATCGTCCAGGGCCGTGTTGAGGATGCCCAATTGGAGCATTGATTGCTGTGTATCGCCCGTCAGGTCGAAGATCAGGTCACCCGTCCCGTCGAGATCGACATCGAGCCCGCCGCTTTCTCTGAAGATCAGCCCCTGACCGATCGTCGTTCCGACGGACACGTCGTCATCGGAGACGGTGAACCCCCTGATCTGCCCGGATACTTCCGCTTCGATTTCATCGAGAATTGTGGTCTGGAGGGACGTGGCGACGGCATGAGCGGCTTCGCCGGGAGGTGCCTCCAGGGAGACATGGCTAATGGCCGACAGAAGCGCCAGATCGACAAGCGACTGATCCAGTTCACCCTTCCAGAGATCGAAGCTCCAGTCCCCGAGTGTGAGGCCGACGGCGTGCGAGTCCCGGATGTCAAAGTCGAAATGGCCGTCTGACCGCGATTCCTCGTCCTGCAGGGCGAGGCCGAAGATACGGAAGGATCGCGTCAGGCCGTCGACGGATTGAGAATACAGGGACGCCGCCATCGCGGGGTCCGGTTCTCCGTCATTGAATGCCTGAACAACAAAGCCGATGTCGCCCAGACCTGTTTCCACCCCGAGACCGCCATTGAGCCAGACACTGCTCCATCCCTGCTGGCCTTCCGGTGTCAGCCCGAGATAATCGTGCACATCGATCATGATCTGTGCGCCGGCCAGCTCGCTCGCAGTGGCAAAGAAGAAGACCTTCTGGCCCAGAGCATAGGACTCGGTCAGAAAGTCTTCGACATCCTGTTGATCCGCGCTCCCGATATCCGCAAACACCGCTCCTTGCAGCATGCGATAGATATAGAGCTGCCCTTCGGAGAAACCGTCGATATCGAGGCCGAGGGGCGAGCTGGTCTGGGCGGGCATCTCTGCGGGACTCGCATTTTCAGGCGCGCACATTCTGTGCGTGGGTCTTCCAGTTGGGGGCGGCCACCTGAGTCAATGCTGCGTGCCGCATTGAGGCCAGCTTTTGTTGAGATCGGAAGTCTTTGTCGCTTCACGTTTACCCCCCCAACAGTTTTACGAAAATGGTTTCTAAAGTCTGAACAAGTGCAGCCGATTCGTGGATTAACTGCGGGCGGTTACAGCATCGGACCCGTATACCGCAAAAAAACGGACTTGAGATGCGTGAGCCCCAGTTCTGAGTTGCGTTTCGTGCCATGTTTTCTGTCACCGAAATGCGCCAAATCCTCCATGGTGGTCGCCATGTCCCGCCGTCCCAAGCCCCGAACCGGTTGTTACCCGGGACAGTCTTGATGGGTCTGACGTCTGCGCCAATGAGGCAGATGAGAGTGATTTTGTAGGGGAGGGGTTCCGGCTCGTCGGAACCGCCAACGAGTGGCGATGAGACAGGCATCGGGAGAGCGCGGGCTATGGCGAGACGGTTTTCAAGGACATCCGCCGCGCTCTTTCATCGCTTCAACATCCAGCGCCATCACCTGGATGAACGGTTCAACTCGTGTCAGCAGGTTCGAGGATGGGGCGGCCTCAGCTTCGTGGTCCTTAAGGCGAGGCCACATCTGGAAGACCGCACGGATAGTTTTCCAATTCGATCGTCTCTCGCTTCAACCAGTGGAAAACGAATAGCTGCCAACTGGTCCAGGATCTTTGAAGACGGACAGGTGGCAGAACGTTCGACAACGCCTTTGGGGACGCGGCGTCTGAACCGCCGAATTCCCTTGTCATCCTTGTTTCAGATGTAGCGCTCCAAGCGGATGAAGGTTCCGATGTGATGGATTGCGACGGTCATCTGTCGCCAATGGTGACACGCCCAAAGGCCCCATGTCGCTGCATGCTTTTGATTTAGTTTTCAAATTGCGACAATGGTGGTGCCTCAAGAGGGACTCGAACCCCCGACCTACTATTTACGAAACAGTTGCTCTACCAGCTGAGCTATTGAGGCGGACCGGTGGCCCGTTTAAACGCAACGGCCGGTCTCTTCAAGTCTGAATCAGTACAGAATCTCGTCGAGCCTGTCCGACAGAACCAGCTGGCGGGATTCTTCCGTTGGCCGGGTTCATCTCTCTGAGAAACTTCCGCGAGACAGCATTTGCCACGATCACGGTTCCCCGTAACCGGGCGGGTATGGAGGTCGGACGGGGTGTCCGGGGCCCTTGGTGGTTTCTGTCCGGCAGGCAATGTCGCGTGGCGGCTTCATACGCCGCTCATTCTCCTCTAAGAACGGCAACGGTTCTGGTCTCCAGCGGATAGACAGTGAAGATTCGATCTAAATGAATATCACCAAAGCCTTTTTTTCGGTTTCCGGAGTCTATGCGTTCGGCCTTGTTTTCAGCATCACGGCAAACGTGCTTCTGGCACGGTGGATGAGCGTTGCGGATTTCGGACGGTATTCCTTTGCCATCGCCATCGCCACCTTCGCAGCCATTCCCATTTCGGTCGGTCTTCCGATGCTGATGACGCGCGAAGTCGCGCAGGCAAAGCAGGGCCGGGACATGGAGCGCCTCAAGGCGATTCTGTCCACCTCGGCAATCTGGATCCTCGTGGCGTCGAGCATCGTGGGCGCCATCCTGTGGGGCACATCCACCTCGACCCTGCTCGCGCCCGACATGGCTCCGCTCCTCGCGATCGTTTGCTTTCTGCCCTTGGCGATGGGGACGGTCGGGTTCGGACGGGGGGCCTTGAAAGGGTTGGGGATGCCTGTCCTCTCGGAGGTGCTGCCGCAGGTCATCGTGCCATTGTTGCTCGTTTCAGGCGTCATCGTCCTGCATCAGGCTGGCGGGATCGACGCAAGCATTGCCTTGCGCCTGCACCTGTCCTCCTTCGGGATCGCGGCCCTGTTGGGACTCGCGTTCGTCGCGCAGCAGTCTCCCGTCGCGCCCGGAGTCGCCCTTGCCTCGAATTCGCAACTGCGCGCTTGGGGTGTGTCCTTCATATCCTTCACCATGATCGGCGGAATGACGACGCTCGGCACGCAACTGGCGACCCTGCTGCTTGGCGGTTTGGGGCAAACCGAGGAATTGGCGTATCTGCGGGTGGCCGAGCGTGGCGCACAGCTGGTCGCCTTTCCGCTGATGTTCGTGAACGCGATCCTGGGTCCGTATATCGTCGCGGCGCACAAGGAGGGCGGACCGGACTCGCTGCGCAAGCTCGCACGCCAGTCGGCCCGGCTCTCGACGGCGACCGCCATTCCGTTGGCAGCGGTCTTCGTCCTGTTCGGACGCCCCCTGATCGAACTGACTTTTGGCGAGGCCTATTCGGACACGGCCTATATCCCCATGCTGATCATGATCGCCGGCCAGTTGCTGTCTTTGGCCATGGGGTCGGGCGGCATGTTCCTGGCGATGTGCGGCCATGAGCGGGTCAGCCTTGCGGGGCAAGCCATTGGGATCCTCGTTACCCTGATCGGTGTGGTCACCCTGGCCCCGAGCATGGGGCCGGTCGGCGCCGCCATTGGCGTGGCGTCCGGCATTGTCGTGCTGAAGGCGTTCCTGTCCGTGATGGTCTTCCGCCGCCTCGGTTTTTCCCCCGGCATCCTGTAGGCATTGTTGACATGCAGACCAGCAAACCTTCCGATCCGACCTCTCCCAGTCCACGTCGCCCGCATGTCCTGGTCCTAGCCTACAGCATCTCTCCAGTGCGAGGATCGGAATATTCGGTCGGCTGGAACCACGTCACCAATATGGCCAGTCATTGTGATCTGACCGTCCTCTACGGGCTGGCCGGGCCGCATATGGGCGATCTTGAGGAGATTGAGGATTTCCTGGCTGAGAACGGTCAAATCCCGGGAGTGACCTTCGAGCCGATCCGGCCGAATAGATGGGCGCAGCTGTTGAATGCCCCCAACCGCAATGGCTTCTGGGTCTATTCCTTCTATCTCGCCTACCGCGCGTGGCACAGGCAGGCGGCGGCGCGCGCCCGGGACATCGTGGCGGAGCGGGAGGTTGACCTGATCCACTACCTCTGCCCGATCGGCTATCGTGAACCGGGCTATCTCTGGAAACTCGACAAACCTTATATCTGGGGGCCGGTGGGGGGCATGATCCCCACGCGGCGGCTGGCGGGTGCGCCGCGGGGCTGGAAAGATGACCTGAAAGTACGGCTGAAGAATGCTCTCAACGCTTTGCAGCTTCGCAGTTCGGCCCGTGTCGGCAAAGCGCTCAGGCGCGCTGATACCGTGATCGCGGCCACCTCGGAAAATCAGGCTGTCTTGCAGGATCGCTTTGGCGTGCGCGCGCTGCAATTCGCCGAGAACGCCATTCCGGACACCTGGCTGGCCTCGGGGGAACAGCGGCCAGCGGTCGATCACGATCGAGCAGAGGGGGGGGCTTTGCGTCTGATCTGGATCGGCTCGCTGGAGGCGCGCAAGGCGCCAGACCTGCTGATCGATGCGCTTTCTCGCCTGATCAGCACGGCATGGCATCTGGACATTGTTGGGAGTGGTCCGCTTGACGGGGTGGCGCAGGACATGGTGCGGGACCGTGGGCTGGAGACCCAGATAAGGTTTCACGGACAGATTCCCCGCGACCAGGTGCAGGCACTGCTGGGAAGGGCCGATACCCACCTGATTACCAGCATGTCCGAGGGAAACCCGACGACGCTCTGGGAAACGATGGCGGCGGGTGTGCCGACCATCACGCTGGATCACAATGGAATGCATGACGTGGTCTGCCCGTCCTGTGGAATTCGGGTGCCTCTTGGCACTTGGGATCAAACTTGCGATGCTTTCGCCGCAGCGATCATGACCCTGATCGAGGCTCCGGACCGACTCGCGGCGCTGAAGCGGGGAACCTGTGCTTGCCGCGAAGGATATCGCTGGAGTCGGCGTGCCGAGGACTGGATGCGTATCTACAGGGACACCATGGCCCGCTATGGAAGGAGCTGAGCCGATGCTTGCCAAGTTGCGCTCTGTTCGCCCCGAGCATTTGATCATGCTGTTGCGGGGCATGATCTGGCAGGTGCTGCATTTCCGGTTTGGCGCGATTGTCCTCATGGATCGCGGGGCGCAGATCCGTCTGGATCGCCGTGTGCGTCTGACGGGCCTGATCAAGCTCGGCCGACATTCCAGGATGGATCTCCGGTTCACGGCAGCCGGCAACGTTGGGCCCGGTTTTTCCCTCGGGGACTTCAGCATTTTCCGGGCGTCGGGATCTTCGAGCTTCACCTGTCCCAGGGTCGAGGTGGCGGAGAATGTCAGTTTCGGGCCCTATTGCAACATTGGCGGGGGCTTCGGGCTGTCAATCGGGGCTGACGTGATCGGCGGGCCTTATGTCTCCATCCATCCCGAGGAACATGGGCTCGATCCGGACGTTCCGATCCGGGCGCAACCTGTCCAGGGGACTGGCATCGCAATCGAGCGGGATTGCTGGCTCGGTGCCAAGTCGACAATTCTGGACGGGAGCCATCTTGAAGAGGGAACCGTTCTCGCCGCAGGCGCGGTCCTCACCGGCACGAGGACGGAAAGGATGTCGCTCTATGCCGGCCTTCCGGCGAAGCGCGTTCGGACGCGTCATCCGGACGGAGGATGCTCCTGATGCTCCAAAGACAGCTTGCGCTCCTGATGGTCGTGTTTGCGCTCCTGCCGAGCACCATCTATTCGGCACTTCTTGTCCCCTGGATCGGATTCATCTTGCTGCTCAGACGCGGGCAGGTGTCTCCTTACGCACTGAAACCGGCATATCCCGCCCTGTTGTTGCTGCTCCAGGGCATTGTCTTCGGTGAGTTCAGCGATCTGGTCGGGCTGGGCAAGGACGGCTGGTATTACTTGAAGATGCTGCTCGTGGTGCAGGCCGGTGCGCTAATCGGGTATTACACGCCTCTCGAGACCGACTGGATCAAGGTGTCTGCATGGGCGGCAATGCTGGTCTCGATCGACCAGGTGGTACAAGCACTGTTGGGGGCGGGCGGCGACAATGCCCGTCATATTGCCTTTGTCTCTCTGACGTTGACCCCGTTTATCCTGAAATACTACAGGGGCAGCCTCTGGACCCGCTGGTTTCTGGTGTCGCCGACACTTCTGACGATTTTTCTGGCGCAGTCACGGACCGGCCTTCTTGTCATGGCGATCGCCTATCTTGGTACGCGCGGTGTCTACCTGTCCAAGGCGCGCATGACATTGTGGATCGTCGCGATCGTGTCCCTGGCTGCTTTCCTGTTCCCGCTTCTTCCGGAATATGAGTACGGAGCCCAAACACTGGGAGGGAAACTGCGAAACAGTATCGCGGAGATCTCGTTCGAGGACGGTTCGGACCGACTGTCGATGTATGCCAACTGGCGCGGGTTCGAAGCGTACCGGGCCCTGGTAACCTGGCAAGGCTTCAACTTCTTTGAGCAGCTCTTTGGCGGAGGGTTCGGTCAGAACATCAGCTTGGGATCGTCCGTCTATTTTGGGACCGGAGAGGTCTCCGAGCTTCCCTTTGCCCATAACGGATATTTCACGGTTCTGGTCAAATCCGGGCTCGTGGGCGTGGCGCTCTTTGTCTACTTCATGGCGGCTCCGTTCATTCAGATCACTGCGAGTATCGGGTCCGATGCAAGGCTGGCGGCAAGATTGGCGACCACATCGTCATTGATCCTGCTGTTGAGCACTGTTGTTATTTCCGGGCCTCTCAACAAGGAGAGCATGGACGGCGTGACGTTGATTTTCGGTTTTGCACTCGGGGCGCTCCAACGCGCCCGTGTGCTGGCGTACCGGCATTCCCTGATCGCGCGTGCATCGTCACAGACAGCTGCCTGAGCGGTGCGAAACCACGCAGGGTCGGAGCCTTCGAATGGAGTAATTCAGAAACCAGCCTGCGTCGCGCCGGCCGAGTACAGGCGCAGAGCCTCAGGATTTGCAGCAAAGTGATTGAATGATGAAACTGGTTCTGCACATCGGAACGGAGAAGACCGGCAGCACGTCAATCCAAGGCTGGCTGCACGACAACAAGGCTCGGCTCCGGGACAACGGGGTTTTCCTCAGCGAAGTCTTGTCGACACCCAATAACCGAAGTCTTGTCCATTGCTTTCAAAAGGAAATCGATGAGTACTTCCTGCATCAAGGTATCCGGACTCTCGACGAACGCGACAGGGTCCGGGATGAAATCCTGGCGGGTTTCAGCAGTGAAATCCTGTCCCAGGATGCCTCTGTTCATACGGCAATCCTGACATCGGAGCATTTTCACAGCCGGCTGACCAGTTCCGAGGAGATTGGTCATTTCCTGCGTTTTGCCAGGGGCGTCTTCTCTGACATTCAGGTCATATGCTATTTTCGGAATCAATTGGCGTTGTGCCGGTCCAAGTATTCAACTGCCGTACGCGCCTGGAGATCGGAGAGCTTTGAAGAGTATCTCCACTCCAACACCGAGATGGCGGCCTATTACGATCTCTACGCTCTCGCGGTTCGGTGGGCCAAGGCGGTCGGCAAGGACAAGGTGTCCTATCGCAGCTACGACACACTCAGAGAGGAGCGGCGTGATATCCGCCGAGACTTTATGGAAGCTGCCGGGCTGGATGGGTTTTCTGGCCAAATGGACTACACGGGCCGGTCTCAAAACATGTCATTGTCCTTGATGGACGCAAATGTCTTGCGAGCGATCAACAGCATTCTGCCTGCAATGAAAACCGACGGCACTCCGAGCAAGGCAAATCGCGCCGCAAAGAAAACCGTCCTGCCATTGGCCGGCGGCGTGCAACGTCTGACTGGACGAAGATCGATTTCTGCGTCGAGGCATGCCGAAGCCCGGGTTCGTGAGCGTTTTGCCGATACCAACGAGATGCTGTTTGCGGAATTCGGTGTCGACATACGTATGACCGGCTCCCGGGAAAAGACCGGCGTAGGACATCTCACGGAGTCTGGCGTTTAAGGGAGTGGTCCCCCTTGGCGGGTGCCGACGGGAGGCTTGATGGACAGGGATATGCACGTCGGATGCAGCCCGCGAACGCGAGCCAATCGCTGCGCCTGAGTCTGAATTGCGGTTTTTGACGTTGCATTAGGGCCGTCGAGGCATGATATGCGCATCAGCCTGCGAAAGGAAAACCATGGACAGCCAGAATGGGAAAGGAAAGAGGCTTTCGCTTTCCCTTCCTCTCCTCCGGACATCGCGCGACCACCATCGTGCCGGAACGCTGACGCTTGGCAACCTCATCTCGTCGCTCGGCGAGGCGTCCTTTGGCTGGGCAATCGTCCTGTTCTCGCTGCTGACATTCCTGCCGCTTCCCCCGGGGTCATCGATCCTGACCGCAATTCCGCTTCTCGTGACGACGGTCCAGATGATGCTTGGCTACCCGTTTGTCCGGCTTCCCGGCCCCATGGCGCGCATGAAGCTCGATCAGGAAAAGTTTCGGCGCACGATTCTCCGTCTCCGACCCATCACCCGAAGGCTCGAGCGTGTGCTGAAGCCGCGCCACTCCGTTCTGTTCGCGCCGCGAAACGAGCGCCTGGTTGGCTTGCTGCTCTTCGTGATCTCTTTCGCGCTGTTTCTGCCGGTGCCTTTCAGCGGCTGGTTCCCAGCGATCTCGATGCTTATCGTCGGCGTTGGCTTCGTCGAACAGGACGGTTTGGTCGCAGCGGCCGGTCTGGTCATGGGCGTCCTGTCAGTCCTGCTCACGGTCGTGCTCCTGGTTTCGATTTCAATTGGTTTTGAAGCCATGATCCACTGAGGACAGTTGCTCCGCGTTGATCCGGCTCCGGAGCCTCGGCCAATGCCTCGCGACAAGACAGGTATGTCCCTAGGCTTTCAGTCCGACCATAAAACGCTGGTCGATCCGGTCTTTCCAGCGCCAGACCCAACCTCCAGAAACCACGATTCCGTTTCGCTCGAAAAGCGCATCGCGCCCGCCGAGAGAGACCAGCTTGAGATAATCCGCCTGTGGGTGGAAGCGGCGCATGGGCGCGCCGGTGAGGCTGGCGCGGAGATTGTGAAACAGGATCGGGGCGGCCCGCACCGCGTAGACGCCGGCCTTTGGGCGCGGAGCAAATCCGAGATGCGCACAATCCCCGACGGCAAAGATCCGGGGCTCGGAGAGGCTGCGCAGGAAAGGGTCGACGGTAAGAAAGCCCTCATGGCTCTCCTGTCCGGACCGCCCGATCCAGTCATGCGGCTGGGTCCCTGCAACCCCGATGACGAGCGACGCGGAGACCGCCGTTCCACCGGCTAGGTGCACCCCGTCGGGCGTGACCTGGCTCGGGCGGCTCTGCTCCAGCAAGGCGATGCCCGCCTTGTCCAGCCGTGCGAGGAGCTTCCGGCGTGCCGCGGGCGGGCTTGTGGCCAGCGCTTTACCCGCGTCGAGGAGCGTCACGGCGGCCGGCATCTGCATCCGCGTCGTTCTGTGTTGCATCGCCAATGCAAGCTCGACCCCGGCGATCCCGGCGCCGATCACCGCAATCTCGGGCGCAACCTCCCCCCGTTCCAGCCGGGCCAGCCACGCCTCCCAGGCGCTCGCGAATCCACCAAGAGGTTTGGCCGGTACCGCGTGTTCGGCAAATCCGGGCAGGTCCGGCAGGCCGGTATGGATGCCGATATCGAGCGACAGGCGATCATGCCGGATCTCCTGCCCATCCGCGAGCCGGACGCATTCCCGGTCGAACTCCACAGCGGTGCCGTCGACAAGCCGCGCCCCGGCTTGTGCGGCGAGGTGCGTGAGATCGATCTCGATGGCGTCGCGTGGATAATGCCCGGCGATATGGCCGGGCAGCATGCCGGAATAGGCCGCCACCGGGCCCGGATTGATCAGCGTGAGCCGCGCGCCGTCCAGTGGCGCCTCCGCCCAGTCGCGGAGGAGCAGGGCATGGGCATGACCGCCGCCGACGAGGACGATTTCCTGGGTCTGCGAGCTTTGCATGCGTGACCTCCGGGTTGCGGGAATATGAGCCTACACTGTCGCCTCTCGTCGCAAGGGACCAGCCCGATTGCATAAGCCTGCCGGTTTTCGCAGCAATTTCCAGCCACTGACGGATAAACTCCGCGCGAGGCGGGCTCCAAGGTTGTCACTCACCGCGCTCTCGTGTCAGGCTCATTGAAAGGATCAGCCGGGGGGAAGCCATGTCGCAGATCACACGCAGGGTATTTCTTGGAACCGGTGCAGCCGGGATCGCGGCGCCAGCATTGGCGGCGGGCGAAAAGAAGTTCAAGCTGGAGAAAATCTACAGACCAAAGGTCGTCAAGGTTCATCCGCAATTCGCCCCGGGCTCGATCCATATCGAGATGCGCTACTTCTTCCTCTACTATATTCTCGAACCGGAGAAGGCGATCCGCTATGGCGTTGCGCTTGGCGAAGAGGGACGCAACCTCTCCGGCAGCGCTGTTGTCGGGCGCAAGGAGGAATGGCCAAGCTGGACACCCACGGCCAACATGATCCGCCGTGAACCCGAGGTTTACAAGAAATGGGCCGGTGGCCTGCCGGGCGGACCGGACAACCCTCTCGGCGCTCGCGCACTCTATCTGTATCGCGGCGGGCGCGACACGCGCTACCGAATCCACGGCACACCGCAGCCCTGGACCATTGGGCGGGGCGTCTCCTCTGGCTGCATCCGGCTGACCAACGAGGCGATTGTCGACCTCTATAACAGGGTTCCGATCGGCACCCGCGTGAAGACCCACCGTCCTGCGACCTGAACGCGGTTTCGCTGCGATTGCAGTATATTGTACGCTGCGTTGCGGCGTATTTTATTTGAACATCTGTTCAGAAATTGTTTGACGAGTCGCCGCAGGCCCGTCCTATAGTATCCCCAAGCCGCAAAGGCTGAGGTGTCGCGAACGACACCGAGGGGAGGACATCACTTGACCGCGAATGCAACGCCCATGGGCGAACTGTGTTCCATGCCCGCACTCCTGCGCCGCAATGCGCGTGTGTTTGCGGAGCGCCCGGCCTATCGGGAAAAGGAATACGGGATCTGGCAGAGCTGGACCTGGGCGGAGGCCGCCCGGGAAATCGAGTGGCTGGCGCTTGGCTTCCTGGCGCTGGGCATGGAGCGGGGCGACCATGTCGCCGTGATCGGGCGCAACCGGCCGGACCATTACTGGGCGATGGTTGCCGCCCAGATGTGCGGCGCGGTACCGGTTCCGCTCTACGCGGATGCTGTTGCCGAGGAGATGGCTTACGTGCTGGGCCATTGCGGCGCGCGGTTCGTGGTCTGCGGCGATCAGGAGCAGGTCGACAAGGTCATCGATATTCAGGACGATCTGCACCAGATCGACCATGTACTCTATCATGACAAGCGGGGCATGCGGAAATACGACCACGAGCACCTGAACTGGCTCCATGACATCCGCGACGAAGGCAAGGCGGCGCATTTCCGGCACGAGCACGAGCTGGAGCTGCGCGAGGCGGAGCTGGATTACGACAGCACCTGCGTGATGCTCTACACCTCCGGCACGACCGGCAAACCCAAGGGCGTGGTGCTCAGCAATCGCAACATCATCGAAACCTCGAAGAACTCCTCCGAGTTCGACCACCTGCGCGCCGATGACGAAATCCTCGCCTACCTGCCGATGGCCTGGGTCGGCGATTTCATCTTCTCGATGGGTCAGGCGCTCTGGAACGGCTTCTGCGTCAACTGCCCGGAGAGTGCGGACACGATGATGACCGATCTCAAGGAGATCGCGCCGACCTATTACTTCGCCCCGCCGCGTGTCTTCGAAACCCAGCTCACGCAGGTGATGATCCGGATGCATGATGCCGGACCGTTCAAACGCTGGCTGTTCAAGCATTACATGGAGCTGGCCAAGCGGATTGGACCACAAATCCTTGACGGCAAATCCGTCGGGTTGATCGACCGGCTGCGATACGCACTGGGTGAGTTCGCGATCTACGGGCCGTTGAAGAACACGCTCGGCTTCAGCCGGGTACGTGTTGGCTACACTGCCGGCGAGGCGATCGGGCCCGAGATCTTCGAGTTCTACCGCTCGCTGGGGATCAACCTGAAACAGCTCTACGGGCAAACCGAAGCCTCGGTCTTCATCGCCCAGCAGCCGGATCACGAGGTCCGCGCTGACACCGTGGGTGTGACCTCACCCGGCGTCGAGATCCGCATCGCGGAGAATGGCGAGATCTTCTACCGCTCGCCCGGCACCTTCGTGGAGTACTACAACAACCCCGAGAGCACCGCCTCGACCAAGGACCCCGAAGGCTGGGTTGCCACGGGCGATGCCGGTTTCTTCGAGGAAGGCTCCGGACATCTGCGGATCATCGACCGGGCCAAGGATGTGGGCAAGATGGCGGATGGCCATATGTTCGCGCCCAAATATGTTGAAAACAAACTGAAATTCTACCCGGACGTGCTGGAGGCGGTTGTCTTCGGCAATGGCCGTGAGATGTGCACAGCCTTCATCAACATCGACCTCACGGCAGTAGGAAACTGGGCGGAACGCAACAATATCGCCTATGCCTCCTATCAGGAACTGGCCGGGCACCCGGACGTGCTGGGGGCGATCAGGTCCCATGTCGAGGAGGTCAACGCTTCGGTTGCGCAGGACGACATGCTCTCAGCCTGCCAGATCCACCGTTTCCTCGTACTCCACAAGGAACTGGACGCCGATGATGGCGAGATGACCCGGACGCGGAAGGTGCGCCGGGGCAAGATCGAAGAGAAATACGACGACCTGCTGGCCGCGCTCTATGACGGCTCCGAGACGATCCACACCGAAACGGAAGTGACCTACGAGGATGGCCGAAAAGGTAGCATTTCCGCAGATCTGACGATTGTCGACGCGACAACGGTCGCGGTGTCGGGACAGAAGGTTGCGGCGGAATGACCGAACCGCGCAAATCCCTTCCGGCAATGGTCACCGTGCCGATCAGCCTTGTCGTTGTCGTGCTCGCGTTGATGGGTGAGGCGCCGGCCGGGGTCCGGGGGGCGTTGATCGGGGCAGCCTTCGCGATCCCGGTCCCGTCCCTGATGAGCCGCCCGATGAAGGTCTGGATACATGCGATTTTGCTTATCCTGGCCATGGTTGCCGGCGCGATCGCTGCAGGATTCCTCTGGGGGCAAACATGAATGTCATGACAGATGGTTACGTGACCGACGATGGCCGCACCATTGGCGGTGTCCTGATGGAGATGAAACACATAACGCTGAAATTCGGCGGCGTGGTGGCGATCAAGGATATCTCCTTCGACATCCGCGAGGGCGAGATCCGCGCGATCATCGGCCCGAACGGCGCCGGAAAATCCTCGATGCTCAATGTTATCAGCGGCTTCTATCATCCGCAGGAGGGCGAGGTCTGGTACAAGGGCAGCATTCGCCCGTCGATGAAACCCTACGAGGTCGCGCGGCAGGGCGTCGGGCGGACTTTCCAGAACATCGCGCTTTTTGAAGGCATGTCGGTGCTCGATAATGTCATGACCGGGCGTCTCACCCATATGAAGGCGTCGCTCTGGCAGCAGGCGCTCTGGTGGGGCAAGGCCGAGCGTGAAGAGGTGTATAATCGCGATCAGGTCGAGAAAATCATCGACTTCCTCGAGATTCAGGCGATCCGCAAGACGCCGGTGGGGCGCTTGCCTTACGGTTTGAAGAAGCGGGTCGAGCTGGCGCGGGCGCTGGCCGCGGAGCCGTCGCTGTTGCTGCTCGACGAGCCGATGGCGGGGATGAATGTCGAGGAGAAGGAGGACATGTCCCGCTTCATCCTCGACGTGAATGATGAATTCGGCACCACCATCGCGCTGATCGAACACGATATGGGCGTTGTCATGGATCTCTCCGACCGCGTGGTCGTGATGGATTACGGCAAGAAGATCGGCGACGGCACGCCCGACGAGGTGCGCAACGATCAGGACGTGATCGACGCTTATCTGGGGGTGCCGCATGAATAAGACGCTGAAACGGGGGGCGATATGGACCTGCTGAACAAGATCTTCATTGCGCCCTTCGTGGACATGGTCGCCGCGCCGGATTTCCTGATGCAGGTGCTCTGGGAGGGGCTCGTCTCCGGCGTGCTCTATTCGCTGATCGCGCTCGGCTTCGTGCTGATCTTCCGCTCCAGCCGGATCTTCAACTTCGCGCAGGGCATCATGGTTGTCTTCGCTGCGCTGACGCTGGTCGGGCTGCACGAGATGGGCGTGCCTGCCTGGATCTCGGTGGCGTTGACGCTGGCGGTGATGTTCGGGCTTGCGGTCTCCATCGAACGGATCGTGTTGCGCCCGCTTGTGGGCCAGCCGGACATCATTCTCTTCATGGCAACGATCGGGATCACGCTCTTCCTGATCGGCCTCGGCGAGATCATCTTCGGTGGCGAAAACAAGCAGATGATCACCTCTGAGTTGGGTATTCCCACCGGAGACATCGTTCTGGAGCCCTTCGGCGGGCTGCTGATCCTGCAGCATATTGATATCACGGCCGTACTCGTCGCTGCCGCGCTGGTCGTCTCACTGCTGCTCTTTCTCAACAAGACGCGGATGGGCCGCGCGATCCGGGCGCTTGGCGACGATCACCAGGCGGCGCTCTCGGTCGGGATCTCGCTGCAGACGATCTGGGTGCTGGTCTGGTTCATCGCCGGGATCATCGCACTGGTGACGGGCATCGCCTGGGGCAGCCGCGCGGGCGTCTCTTTCGCGCTGGAAGTGATCGCCTACAAGGCGCTGCCGGTGCTGATGCTCGGCGGGCTGGAATCGATCCAGGGGGCCATTATCGGCGGGCTGATGATCGGCATGCTGGAGAAGATGTTCGAGATTTACTGGGGCGCGCCGCTGCTTGGCGGCAATACCGAGAGCTGGTTTGCCTATGTGCTGGCGCTGGTCGTGCTGCTGTTCCGCCCACAGGGGCTGTTCGGCGAGAAGATCATCGAGAGGGTGTGATGCGCGCGTTCGGGACGCAAAGCGCTGATAGCGACGTCGCGGTTGGAAGATTAGGGTTTTGACCCCGCCGGGACGGCGCGCGAACCGTCCCGGCGGAGAGCCGGAAGGCAAGGAGAGGACAGGGACTTGGCGAAGCTGATTGCAATTCTGAACGTGGTGGCCTGGGCCGGTTTCTGGGCCTTTGGCTACCTCGCGCTGACAGCGGACAAGGAGTCGACCGGCCAGCTCATGACCGCGATCATCCTCGCCGTTCTGGGCGCGGGCGGCGGAATCTGGGCCTATCTCTGGCTTGTCCGCCACACTGAGGCGACCGGCTATGCCAAACCTCCAAGGCGCGCAGTGCCCGAGCAACACCGGACTCCCGAGTTCGACGAAGAAAAGGAAGACGCCTGATGCTCTACCGCACAGCCGGCCAGTTCAAGACGTCCTACCGGGCGGATCAGGCGCTTTTCCCGATCAAGCAGGATTCCTTCCTGCTCGGCATCATCCTCATCTGTGCCTGGGTGATCTTCCCGCTGACGGCGTCGGAATTCACCTTCCAGACCATCCTGACGCCGATCCTGATCTATTCGCTTGCGGCCCTCGGGCTGAACATCCTTACGGGCTTCGCCGGCCAGCTCTCGCTGGGAACGGGCGCGTTCATGGGTGTCGGGGCCTATGCCTGTTACAAGATGATAACGCTGATGCCCTGGATGAACCCGGTGCTGGCGATCCTGTTGTCGGGCGTGTTCTCGGCGGGGGTCGGCGTGATGTTCGGAATCCCATCGTTGCGGATCAAGGGCTTCTACCTCGCCATCGCGACGCTGGCAGCTCAGTTCTTCCTCGTCTGGCTCTTCGAGAAATGGGCCTGGCTTTACAATTACAACGCCTCCGGCGCGATCCAGGTGCCGAACCTCGACATGTTCGGGATCTACGTCTCCGGCCCACAGGCCAGCTCGATGACGCAATACTACCTCGTGCTCTTCATCGTCAGCCTGCTCACCTATCTCTGCATCAACCTCACGCGCGGCAATCTCGGCCGGACCTGGAAGGCGACGCGGGACATGGATATCGCGGCCGAGCTGATCGGCATCAACCTGATGAAATCGAAGCTGACGGCCTTCGCGGTCAGCTCCTATGTCGTCGGCGTGGCGGGCGCACTTTTCGTCTTCATGTGGCGCGGGGCGGCGGAGCCGAACCTGTTCGACATTCCGCTCAGCTTCCGGGTGCTGTTCATTGCGATCATCGGCGGACTGGGCTCGATCATGGGCAATTATCTCGGCGCGATCCTGATCGTCGGCCTGCCGGTCGTGCTCAACACCGTGCCTTCGGCGCTTGGCTTCCACGTGGAATCGGCGCTGCTGGAGCATCTCAACATCATGATCGTGGGCTCGCTCATCATCTTCTTCCTGATCATCGAACCGCATGGGCTGAACCAGCTCTGGCGGCTGATCCGGGAGAAACTCATCATCTGGCCTTTCCCGCATTAGGGTGGCCCAAGACCAATAAGAACAAGACCAACCGAAAACGTCGAACATGTTCCATCAGGGAGGAGAAACATGAAGACTTTCAACAAGCTGGCGCTTGCCGCCGCGGTGAGCCTCGTCGGCGCATCCGCAATGGCCGAGGGGCTTTTCGCCCCGAACCTGACCTACCGCACCGGTCCCTTCGCCTCCACCGGCATCCCGCTGATGGACGGTCAGAAGGACTACATGACCATGCTCAACGAGCGCGATGGCGGCGTTGGCGGGGTCATGATCGACTTCGAGGAGTGCGAGACCGGCTATTCGACCGAAAAGGGCGTCGAGTGCTATGAGCGCACCAAGGCCAATGCCATCGTGACTCAGCCCTGGTCGACCGGCATCACGCTGCAGGTCCTGCCCAAGACCAATACCGACATGATCCCGATCCTCGCACCGGGCTACGGCTTCTCGCCCATGGCCAATGGCAAGGTGTTCCAGTGGGCCTTCAACCCGCCGGTCTCCTATTGGGATGGCGCCTCGATGATCGTGCAGCATATTGCCGGCGGCGACATGTCTTCGCTGAACGGCAAGACGATTGCGCTGCTGCATCTCGACCACCCGTTCGGCAAGGAGCCGATCCCGGTTCTGGAGGCAATGGCTGAGGCGTATGGGTTCACTCTGGAGCTGGTCCCGGTTGGGCTCAAGGAGATGCAGAACCAGTCCGCGCAGTGGCTACAGATCCGCCGGATGCGTCCGGATAACGTGATCATGTGGGGCTGGGGCGCGATGAATGCGTCGGCCATAGCCGAGGCGGTGAAGACCAAATACCCGATGGATCAGTTCATCGGCGTCTGGTGGGCCGGGCATGATGCCGATCTCAAGCAGGTTGGCGAGGCCGGCACGGGATACAAGTCGATCTCCTGGTCCTTCCCAATGCCCGATGCGCCGATGATGGCCGATCTGAAGGCCCATGTGCTCGACAAGGGGCTTTCCTCGACGGAGGATCCGAACTCGGTCTTCTACCAGCGGGGGCTCGTGATGTCGATGTTCCTTGCCGAGGGGATCGCCGCCGCGCAGGGTGAGTTTGGCACCGGCGAGATCAATGCCGAGCAGCTTCGCTGGGGGCTGGAGAACCTGAACATCACCGACGAACGGCTCGCCGAGCTGGGCATGACCGGCATGGTTCCGCCCTTCTCGACATCCTGTTCCAACCATACCGGCCATTCCGGCGCCTGGATGCTGGAGTGGGACGGCGAGAAATTCGTCAAGGCATCGGATCTCCTGATGTCGGATGCGGAATTCATCGCGCCGCTGGAGGAAGCCAAATCGGCCGAATATGCCGAGGCGAACGCTCCCTGGCCGATGAATGAGGCCTGTGAATAGGCCACCACTCACGGACCTCCGGCAGCTTTTTCAGCTGCCGGCGGGATCTGGATTAATTTGGACAGAAGAAGCCTGATGTTAGACTCTTCCCCCATTGAGACGCCCGAGACGCTGCTCGAGATCAACAATATCGAGGTGATCTACAATCACGTGATCCTCGTGCTGAAGGGCGTGTCGCTCTCGGTGCCGAAGGGCGGGATCACGGCGCTGCTGGGCGGCAATGGCGCTGGCAAGACGACGACGCTGAAGGCGATCTCCAACTTGCTCCATTCGGAGCGGGGCGAGGTCACCAAGGGTTCGGTTAAATACAAAGGCGAGGTTGTGCAGGATCTCGACCCGGCCAAGCTGGTCAAGAAGGGCGTCATCCAGGTTATGGAGGGGCGCCACTGTTTCGAGCATCTGACCGTCGAGGAGAACCTCTTGACCGGGGCCTATACGCGCGGCGACGGGAAGGGGGCCGTCGAGGCGGATCTCGAGATGGTCTATACCTATTTTCCGCGGCTCAAGGAGCGGCGCAGGTCGCAAGCGGGATACACGTCAGGCGGCGAACAGCAGATGTGCGCCATCGGGCGGGCGCTGATGTCCCGACCGGAGACGGTCCTGCTCGACGAACCCTCGATGGGGTTGGCGCCGCAGTTGGTGGAGCAGATTTTCGAGATCGTGAAGGCGGTGAACGAGGGCGAGGGCGTGAGCTTCCTGCTGGCGGAGCAGAACACCAACGTGGCGCTGCGTTTCGCCCATTACGGCTATATCCTGGAATCTGGCCGCGTCGTGATGGACGGGCCTGCCGCGGAGCTGCGCGAAAACCCGGATGTAAAAGAGTTCTATCTCGGCATGGGCGACGACGGACGCAAGTCTTTCCGCGATGTGCGCTCCTATCGGCGGCGCAAGCGCTGGCTCAGCTGAGATCTGGCTGGCCGGGAGGGGAGGCCCGGCCGCCATTCGAGGGGTCGCAGCTTCGGTTGCGGCCCCTTTTCTGTCTTCAGACCGTGGCGCCATAGCGTCGGATCAATGTACCAAGCCCACCGGCCAGCGCACCGACAACCAGAGCAATCCCAAGTTCCAAGGGCTCTACGGCCGCGAAATCAAACTTGGCGAAGACGATCGTCTCAGCCAGCCCGACAAGGGCGCCGAGGAGAATGCCCAGAATGGGAATCCGGGTCATCATTCCGAGGCCGAGGCCGAGAAACCCGGGTAGGCTGAGAATGTTGGCGGCAATAATTCCGAAAATGTCGAGCATGCTGTCCTCCGTCATGGTCCCACCCAGCCTAGCGCGGCGCGGCCGCCATTGACAGGAAAAGGGGGCCGCGCCGGCAAGGTGACATGGCCCGTCTTCAGCTAGGTTCCGTTCCCTTTCCGGAGTGGAAAAAGGAGGCGTTCAGGCCGATATTGCGAAGCGGCGCGGCGCGGAAGACAAATTCGTCATCCGCCGTCTCGGTGAGCGCGTCCTCGTTGCCGTTCAGGAAGGCGTCGAAAGGCGCGGGGGGCGGCCAGAGTGACTTCATAGGCCTCGATGGCCCTGGCGAAATTGTCGAAGCTGACCGGGCGCCGTCATCGGGGAAGGCGGCTTGCGAGGACACATGTGCGGGCCGTGTTGGCGAAAAGGATGCGGTTCATTCCTGACCGCTTAGAATCGTTCTACAACAGCAGGGCCAGCATGTTTGGATTTGTCACTTTGTCAGGGGCCAAATGGAATATAAATACAGATGGCAAATACGGCTATTTGGTTGGGTTTTGCTCGGGCCTGACAATCACTTGGATCACTCCTCGGGCGGTGCTTTTTCAAGGAGACTATTGAAATCAGGACTTCAAGCGATCAATATATTCAATAACCAGAATTCATAAGGGCGAAACAGATGCTCCTGACCATGCTCAACCCCTTTGGGGCCGGCGGCGAAACCATCGATCCGACGAAGGCGGTGACGATGATCAAGAAGGGCCAGGCGGTGCTGGTCGATGTTCGCGAGACCGGTGAGTTTGCCGGGGGGCACGCGAGCGGAGCGGTCAACGTTCCGATGGGACAGGTGGCCCGGATGGCGAACCCGTCGGGGGCCGGATGCCTGCCGGAGCTGAAGGCCGGCAAACCGGTCATTCTCTACTGCGCTTCAGGCGCGCGTTCGGGCATGGCGGGGAAGATGTTCCGCAAGCTCGGCCATGGCGAGGTCTACAATCTTGGAAGCCTGTCGGATTGGAGCAATGCCGGCGGGCGCGTGCAGCGCTGAGCCCAATCCGGGCATCGGGATTTGGTCGCAGGCCCGCAATGGCATAGGCTGAGGCCGAACAGGGCATGAGAAAGCGCCAGGGTGCAGCCGGAACACGATAACTATACAGAAAGCAGGGTGGAAACGGAGATCCGGCGCAGGGTTTCCGAGCTGGCGCGAACGTTGGACCTGCCGCCGCGCCAGGGAGCTGCTCCCGCGGAACGGGCGCGGCAAGAGCTGGGCCGGGCGGTCAGGGCGTTGCGGGGCGGCGGCATTGCCAGCCCGGATTTTGTGTCGGCACGGCGGTTGCGCAGCTGGGCCGAGAGCTGGCCACGGATCGACGCGCTGCTGGCCGCACAGCTCCCACCCCGTGCCCAACCGCTCTTCGAGGAGGGCGGAGAAGGCTTCGCCGGCCATGCGAGCCGGGCAGGGATGGTCGACGAGATGTTTGGCGCGCTGCACCATGTCTTGAGCCCGGCGCAGCAGGATCCAGCGATGCAGGCAGCAGGCAGTTTCAGTGATCTTTCTTTCAGCCAGTGGCGTTTCATGACCAATCTGCAGGCCGCTCTCCGGGTGTTGCGGGCGCAGGGGCGGCATGCGGGCACGCGGTTTCTCGATGTCGGCTGCGGGGCCGGACTCAAGCTGCTCTCCGCGGCCCCATTCTTCGACCGATCAGAGGGGCTGGAGTTCGATCCGGGGCATGCGCGGGCCGGGCGGGCGCTTCTGGCGCGCGCGCCTTACGGAAATCTCGCGCTGCAGGAAACGGACGCGACCTGCTTCAAGGACTATAAATCCTATGACGTGATATATCTTTTTCGTCCCCTGCGGCACCCCGAGAAGCTAGCCGCGCTGGAGGACCGGATCGTCTTGCAGGCGCGGCCCGGCGTGCTTCTGATCGCGCCCTATCCGCAATTCGCGCTTCGGGCGGAGGGGCTCGGCTGCGCCCGGATCGGCGGCGACCTCTACCTCGCCCATGCCGATGCGGCGGAGGCGGCGGCGCTGGTGGCGCGGGCGGAGTTCATCGGGCTGAGCGTGAAGGCGGAGGCGGGACTGCCGCTTCCCGCGCTTTGGGCGCCGATCCTGGAGGCGTCCCGGCGGCGCGGCTTCCTGCCCGGGGCCTGACCTTGCGTCCTGCTTCGGAACGAGAAAAGGCCCGAAACGGTGGGAACCGTTCCGGGCCTCGTTTTGTCTGGGCAGCCCGCCCGGCTGGCGGATGCCGTCAGGGCAGGATTTCGACACTTACGCTGGAGAAGTCCAGACCGTTATCCGGCGTGTCCTTCTTCTTGGAGGTCCCGAAGGTCTTGCTGTTCACGTGGAAGGCCAGCATGCCGAAATTATTGACATCGCTGCCCTCGTCGAGCTGGGAGAACTCGGTGAGGACCGTGCCATCCTTGGTCAGTGAGCCCGAGATTTCGAGTCCATTGGCCAGTTTCTTCACCGCCATCGTGCCGGTATAGCTCGTGCCAGGCTCGAACTGGTAAGGCGCGCCACCGCCGCCAAGACGCTCATAGCCCTTGGTGGTTCCGAGCAGGCGGCCATGAGTGTCGTCCTTGTGCTTGCGCACATCGATATTCGCGGCGTCCGGGTTGCCGAGTCCGATATCGAAATCGATCATGTAGCCCGGCAGCCCGTCATAAAGCGGGTTGGGCGATTTCGAGGAGGCGGAGAGATCGCCTTCCAGTTCGGCCCGGCCCAGCTTGTCGTAGAGCCCGACGCGGAAGGCGGAATCGCGATCCGTGCCGATCGACTCCGGCGTGGTGAAGTCGAAGCTCGCCACGAGGGTCTGGCCGTCGGCGAGCGCCTGCGGGGCGAAGGTCGTGCGGATGCCGCGACCGGAGCCGCCGGAGACCAGCCCGAGCGCGCCCGGGGCGATCTCGATGGCGCTGCTGGAGCTGGTTGTCCACCAGTTGGCGTCACTCGCGCCACCGGCATCGCGGCTGCCATCGGCGAAGTCATCCTCGAAGATCACGCCCGGCACAGCAGGGGCGATCTCGACAGGCGCAGCGTTTGCCTTCATCTCCAGCGCCGGGCCATCAGTCGGGGCCGGGTCATGCGTGGCGTCAAGCTTGTAGAAGATCACACGGTCGAAATCCGTCTCCGGTTCGGGGCTGGTATTGTTGCCCGAATAGGCGCCCGCCTTGAAGAACATGAACTCGTCCTCGACGGAGAAGCCGCTGTCGCGCATATCGAATGGTTCGGCCATAACCTCGCTGCCATCGTCGCGGATGATCTTGAGGTGCAACATCGGGATGATCTGGTCGCCCTCCGGCTCGCCCTTGACCTCGATCTCGTAGGAGAAGATCTCGTCCAGCGCGATGCCGTCATCGGGGTTGTCGATCCGGTCGCCGCGGCTGCCGATCACGTCGACCCAGACTTCCTTGCCGATCTCGGGGTCATGCGCGAAATAGAGCGAGCCGAACTTGTTCTGCGGCAGCTTGCGGTAATAGAGCCGGATCGGTTCGTCATTCTTGGCGTGGATCTGTCCGATCACGACGCGGCCGACCTGGTAGGCCTTGCCCTGGCGCGTGACCTGGTTGACCGAGAGCGTCGCCGTCATCTTGCCGTCGACACCGGCGGCTGCCGTTTGCGCGGAGAGCGGGGCGGAGGAAAACACCCAGTTATTCTTGTTCGGGTAGCCGCCATCGACGCGGGTCTGGATCGCGTAATCGCCCCGCCGCAACATGCCGCGCAGCTCGGTGCGGGTGTAGCTCGTGTTCTTGGAGGTCTTGGCACCGGCCGGGGTCACGCGGAACACCATGCCGCCGGTGGCGGGGTCGGTGTAAAAGAAGCGCGGGTCAGTCCAGCCTGCGGCCAGCTCTGCCTCGTAGACGCTGTCGGACTTGCCGTCGCCATCGTCATCGGCTGGCGTGGTGACGTACCAGCCCAGCAGGTCGAAATTCTCGCCCGGCGTCTTTTCCGGGTCGAGTCCGAAGAGGCCCGTACCCTTGCGCTCTGTCAGGACCGGCTGATCCGGCATCTCGACCGGCACGCCGCAACCGGTGGCAACAACTTCGACGATGCTGTTCCAGTCATTGCTCTCATTGCCATTGGCGATGATGCGAATGAATTGAGCCTCCGTGGGCTCGAACGTGTAGGCCTCCAGTTCAAGTGTTGTGCCACCGGATTGACCTGCGGGCACGATCTCCGTGAACCCGGTTCCATCCACTGACGTTTCGATGGAGAACGCGGACTTGCGGCTGTCCCCTTTGTGCCAGGCGACGGAGAGAGACTTCAGGGTCTGCGGCGCGCCGAGATCCAAGAGGAGGGGTTTCGGTTCCCCCTGACCCTGGTTCGACCAGCGCGAATCCGATTGGAAATCGCCGTCGATGGTGTTTTCCGGACCGTGAGTCTCTTCATAAAGCCCGTCATCGGTCGCGGAGACGATGGTCAGGCTCTCGTCGGCATCACAGGCAGCATTGGCCATGGCCTGAGAGCCGATCACGGAAGCGACGCATACGCCCATGACGATCCATTTGCTTTTCCTCACGTTTTTCCTCCCTTGAGCAAAGCTTCGCAGCATTTGTAAACATTTGTTATCCCAAACTCAGTCGAATTTCCATATTTTTACCCACTTCCGTGACGGGACGTTCGACCGATCCGGAAGATCGGCCGGGTAATCTTCAAGTCTTCCCTTGAGACAAAATGCGAGTAGGCGGCGCAGCCGTGTCGTAGCCCCTGGTTTCAGCCGTCAGCATCTTTCGCCGTGCGGTCGAGAACCGTGATGACGGCCTCGAGGAGCTTTGAGCGATGTACTGGCTTCATGAGGTGTATGTCTTCACCACAGAGGCTCATACCATGCGCTGTCGCTTGATCTGTATAACCCGACATGAAGATAACCGGGAGTTCAGTGCGGATCTCCCGGAGCGCCTTGACAAGATCCGTACCTTGCAGTGTTCCGGGCATGACGATGTCCGTCACAAGAAGGTCGAATCCAGGATCCGAGTGGAAGATCGAGAGCGCGTGATCTCCGGACCGTGCCTGCGTCACGATATGGCCGGCACGTTCCAAAATCGCCTCCAGAACGTCCCGAACTCCCGGTTCATCCTCCGTGAGAAGGATTTTTGCGCCCGTACCTCCCTGTAGCGAGGTGTCGGGGCGACTGCTCTTCAGCAGGTTCTTTTGATCCGTAGCGGCCGGAAAAAACAGTGCAATCGTGGTGCCTTCTTCCTGCGAGGACCGGATCCGAACCGTGCCGCCACTTTGCCGCATGAACCCCACGACCATCGACAATCCCAGACCGGTTCCGCGCCCGGTCTCCTTTGTCGTGAAGAAGGGTTCGAAGATCTTGTCCCTAAGATCCTTTGGAATCCCGTGCCCGGTATCCGTCACCGCGAGTTGGACATAGCGGCCGGGAGCCAGTTCCTCGCCACCTTCTCCGGCAGAGTCCGCGTCGATATGGATATTCTTCGTTGTCAGGGTCAGGCGGCCATGGCCATTCATCGCATCGCGTGCATTCAGGATGAGGTTCAGCAACGCGCTTTCGGTCGCCCCCCGATCAGCGGACACTTTCCACAGGCCGGATAGTAAAGACGTTTCCACGGTAATGGAGTCGGGCAGTGTGCGCCCCATCCAGCTGTTGGCGTCGCGCAGGACGTCGTTGAGATCGAGCCTTTCCGGTGCAAGCCGTGCCCGGCGGGCAAAGGCGAGCATATTGCGGGTCAGATCCGCGCCGCGCTCGGTTGCATCCAGCGCGGACCGAATCAGTCTCGACGTCCCCGGGCTGTTTTCCTCCTCTGCCAGCAGTTCGAGACTGCCCATGATGACGGCGAGAAGGTTGTTGAAGTCATGCGCCATGCCGCCCGTCAGATGACCGATGCTTTCGTTTTTCTGGGCCTTGAACGCCAGATCCCGCTGCTTTTCGAGTTCAGCCTCGCGGGCCACCTCCTCCGAGACGTCGAAAACCATACAGAACCAGCTGACCATTCCATTTTCCATGGGAACCGGGTGGCCCCGCCCTGTCAGCCATTTCTCGACGCCCTCCGGGGTTCGGATCTGCCAGGTATGGGTCCAGGGGCGCATCTCTCGCGTGGCAGTGACGAGATGTCGGGTGAAGGCTTCGCTTCGTTCCTTGTTGACGGCGCGGTTCCAGAGTGCGAGCGCATCGCTCTCGGCGACACGCGCATCCACCCCCCAGAGGTCTTGACAGGAATCCTGATTCAGAAATGTCACACGGTCTTCCGGGCCGGGGCGGTCTATTCCGGCAGGTCTGGAATAGACGAACGCAGCTCCGGGCAGGTTGTTCACCAGTGCGCTCAACTTGGTTTCAGTGGCCAGGAGCCGGCTTCGGGTCGCCTGGCCCGAGATCGCGAACCAGTTGGCCAGCAGGACCGGAACGAAAAGCAGGACACCAAGGCCAAGCGTTCGTAGCCTGGGAACGGCCATTTCGTCGAAAGAGGGCCGCCATCCGTCAAGCGGGCGGATATGGAGCAGGAACTCGCCGACCGGGTAGTGCAGATCGGTTCGGATGGGCGCCATGTCGCCTTCCTGACGCCATTCTGCGGGCAGTTCTGGCATTGGCTCCGCCTGCAACCTCGTGAGGAACAGGAAATCGAACTCCGACATCAGGTCTCCGCTGCGCAGTTCCCGGGGCATAATGTCGAACCGGACCACGGCGCCTACCATGCCGCGCGTCACGATCTCGACCCCGTCCACGTCCCGAACTGCGAAGCGCACATCCAGCTCGGCGATTTCTCCGTCTATCACGCGCAGGTCGCCTACCGGCGGCAATCCACGCGCAAGTTCATCGGTAAGGGCCGGTCCTCTTTCCGCCAGATCGCCGATTGCGGGCCTCCCAATGCGGCTCTCGTTCCCTTCCAGCGGGTAGACGAAGCGGGTCGTGAATCCCGGGGCCATTTCTGCACGGATCAACCGCAGCGGCTCGTGGAACGTCTTGCGGGCGAGGGCGTCAAACGCTTCCTGATCAATGTCGAAGCCTCCCCCAATGGCAATCGCCAGATCGCGTGTGCTCCGATGGGATCGGGAAAAACTGTCATTTATGGCGACTTGGACCTGTTGCAAAAGGTCGGCCGCCTTATCTCGTCGCTGGTCTTCCAGGCGTCGTTTCTGAATGCCGTCGAAGACAAACATCGCCACGAAAAGAATGACGGCCACGACAAGGGATGGAAGATAGCGCACGCGGTCAGCATCCATGTTTTGGGCAAGTTTCTCCGGGTCTCCGGGTGAACCCTACAACAAGGAAGTGAATAACCGTTCAAACTAAAACCATTGATATGCATGACGGTGCGGCTGTGCCTCCCTCGTCTACATTCCCCGCGAGGACCTTCCTGCCCTCGCCGGGTTACTCAGACGGCCGTCAGTTGTCCTTTTCGAAGGTGATGATGGCCTCGCCGAGTGCAACCCCAAAACGGCTGACATAGGCGCGGTTGAGAACGCGGCCATCCGCCATGAGCCACATCCAGTCGTCGAAATCGACCCGCATCGTTCCCTTTCGCACCGGGAGATCGATCCGGTAGACCCAGTTGAAACTGTCGCCACGTTCAACGCCGGTTGCTTTCCCGAGCACCCCGGGCGCGGTGCCGGTCCAGCTGTCTTCGCCCGTCTTGGTCAGCGTCCAGATCCGCTGCTCGGTTTCCCCGTCATCATAAACAAAGTCCTCCACGAGCCGCAGGGTGCTTCCGTTCCACGTTCCGTCGATCTCAACCGTGAAACGCCGCTGGACGGTTCCGAACCGATCCTGGAACTGGCCATAGGCCACCGTCCGGCCTTCGAAGAACTCCTCGAGATTGAGTTTCCGATCCGAGAGTACCGGGTCGTCCGGTCCGGGACGGCCGGAACAGCCTGACAGGCCTAGGAGCAGGAGACCGGCGAACAAGGTTCCGATGAGTGCGCGTTTCATGACCTGCTCCTATTGGGCCGCGATGGATTGCTGCGCTTCGGTCGGCGCCGGACGCATCGTGGCGACCAACTCGGCGACCTTGATGCCGAATTTCCGCATCTCGGAGCGGTTCATGATCGAGCCGTCCTGCATGAGATAGAGCCAGTCGGTCACGTTCAGCACATGTCCGCCTGCCTCCTCGGGTAGCCGGATCCGGTAACGCATCATCACGGTCGAGCCGGAGATCACGCCATGACCCTCGCCTTCGAGATCGTCCGCCGTGGCGGTGAACGTATTGTCCGGCCCCAGTGTGAGATACCATTTGCGCTGCATCCTATTGCCGTTGGAATAGGTGAAATCCTCGCTCAGCGTGCCGGTGTCTCCGTCCCAGTCGCCCTGCATCCGGGCAATAAAGCTGTTCGTCATTCGGCCATTGGGACCATAGATCAGCCCTTCGGAGTCTATCGGGCCATTCAACACCTGACGGATGTCGAATTCCGGCGAGGTGGCCGCGTAATCTGCCGGCCGTTGGGCGCGAAAGCTCAGCAGCAGGGATCGCGCCGAGACGATGGTCAGCGCTAGGAGGAGAAGGATCAGGAGGGCCGTGATCTTCATTGGGGAGAGTCCTCGGTTGGGAGCGCCAGGACGACGGCCATGGCGAGCAGTTTCAGAAGGCAGGGGACGACAGCATAGGCAATCGTCAACGCCTGGAGAGCGACGGGCGGGTTCTCTTGTCCGGGCGCGAAGCCGCTGGACTGGAGGGCCGGCAGGACGAGAAAGGCAGCCAGGGCGAGCCCGAGCTTGCCAGCGAAGGACCAGATGCCGAAGGCGGCGGAGGCGTTGAGCCCGGCGCGGGTCAGCGCGATGGAGAACATCGCCGGCAGCACCACCATGTCGGCGCCGAGGGCTGCGCCTGAAACTATGCAGATCGCGGCGAAGGCTGCGCCTTGACTAGGGGCAAGAAAGCCAGCGCCGACGAAGCCGAGAATGGCCAGCGGCATGGCAAGCAGCAGCACGGCGCGTGGGCCGATCCGCTGGCTCAACCGCGCCCAGCCGGGAACGCTCAGCCCGGCACAGAGGAAGAAGAGGATCAGGAACGGGCCGGCCATGCCGGGCAGTTGCAGCTTATCCTCGACGAAGAACAGGAAGAGCGTCGATGTGATCGCAACCGGGAGAGAGTTCACCAACGCCAGAGCCAGAAGGCGCAGTGCGCCGGCTTGCCGGAGGCCGTCCAGCGTCAGCCCCTGGCCGGGCCATACCGGACGGCGCCACATTGGCAGGGTCAGAGCGGCGACAAGACAGGCAACACCACCCAGCAGAAGCCCGAAGGCGCGATAGCCTCCCGTTTCGCCTCCCTGGCCGGCCAGAAGCGCGGGCGCCATTGCGGCCAGCACCACGCCGGCCAGCATACCCGCCTCGCGCCACGCCGAGAGCGTCAGCAAAGCGCGTGGTTCGGCGCTTTCGGCCAGCGTGGAACTTCGGCCATAGAGCAGGATCATGCCGAGGCTGTAGGCGGAGAAGAGAAGGACCAGTACCGCGAGCAGGCGCCAGACCACTGCGCCGCCGGGTTCCAGCGTGAAGAGCAGCGGAAAGCCGACCGCAAGCCCGGCGGCGGCGGTCATCGCGAAGGCAGGCTGCGCAGTCGGCCAACGGTCGATGGCCCAACCGATGGCGGGATCCTGCACGAGGTCGACAAGGCGGATCGCAAGCAGCAACGTCCCGATCGTGGCCAGGCCAATGTCGAGATGAACGGAGGCGAAGCGCGGCAGATGGATATAGAGCGGAATCCCCGCCGCCGCGAGCATGAGCGCATAGAGGCTCACCCGCGGGTAGCGACGCAGGGACTGCGCCGGATCTGCCTGCGCCGCGTCGGTCATTGCCCGCGCAGCTTTCGCGTGAACCGGGCCGAGCGGCTGTTCTCACCGAGGAAAATCCCCATGAAGCGCGGCGTGATCTGCGCGTGTGACAGGGTGCAGGTCCGCGCGCCGTTGAGGCTGAAGTAAAGCCGGTTCGGCCCGTCGGTCACGGCAAGGAAGCGGTCGCTCTTGCGGACATCCTTGAAACAGGCATCCAGCTTTCCGCGCACCGGCAGCGGGCCGCCGGTGCGGTCAAGTTCGCGCATTGTACTCTCGACAAGGTCATATTGGGTAAAACTGCGCAGGTAGCGCAGCTCCAGAGCAAAATCCTCGTTCCAGTCCAGCGCCGCGCCGCCTTTCGTAAAAAGCCGCGCCTCGTAGATCGGTATGCCCAGATGCCGATAGGTGGCGCTTCCGCGCTCGCTGGCACCGGCAAAGGCGGCCTGTGCGGGCACAGGCAGAGCTAGCAGGGACACGGCCAGAAGGGCGGCAGATGCGAAAATCCTAAACATGGGCCAGCTCGACCTGGACCACGTCCGTATGACCGACCGCGAAGGAGGCCGCACAGATCTCGAGGTAATACTGCCAATTGCGGAAGAAGGGCTCGTCATGGCCGAGCGCGTGGATGCGCCGCTTCTGATGCAGCAGCCGCTCGGCCCAGATCCGGCAGGTCCGGGCGTAATCCTGGCCAAACGCGAAGCTGTTCTGCACCGCGAGGCCGGCAGTGCGGGCCTGCTCGGAGATAATCTTGTCCGAGAGCAGCATCCCACCGGGAAAGACATATTGCCGGATGAAATCCGAGGAGTTGCGATAGGTCTCGAAAAAGCTGTCTGGAACGGTGATCGCCTGGACAAGTGCCCGACCCCCTTCCGCAAGACTGCGCTGGATAGTGCCGAAATAGCTCGGCCAGTAGCGCTCGCCCACGGCTTCGATCATCTCGATGGAAACGATGTTGTCATAGCGGCCGGAGATGTCGCGATAATCGCAGAGCTTGATGTCGGCGCGACCATCCAGCCGCGCCTCGGCGAAGCTGTGCTGGTTGCGCGAGATGGTGACAGCGGAGACATCGCGTCCCTGCTCGGCGGCCTGTTCGGCGAAACCGCCCCAGCCGCACCCGATCTCCAGCACCTGCTCGCCGTCCGAGAGCCGTGACAGGGCGCGCATGTTCTTGCGCTGTTGGCCTTCGGCGAGGCTGCTGGTCCCAGAGTCGAAAAGCGCCGAGGAATAGGTCATGCCTTCGTCGAGCCAGAGCTGGTAGAACTCGTTGCCGACGTCGTAATGCGCCTTGATGTTGCGCCGCGCTCCGCGACGGGAGTTGGATCGCAGAATGGTGTCGACCATGCGGAACTTCATCCGGTTGAGCACGCCGGCATGGTCATAAGCGCCAAGCTCGTCGCGGTTGCGCATCGCCATCGCCACCAGACCTTCGACCGAAGGTGTGTCCCAGAGTCCTTGCACATAGGTCTCGCCGAGCCCGACTTGCCCATGTGCGGCAATCGCGGCTACAGCCGACCAGTCGCGGATCTCCATCTCCGCTTCTTCGCCGACACTGCCGAAATGATACGTCTCGCCGTCGGGCGTGCGCAACGTCAGACGACCGTCGCGCAGCCGTTCACAGCTCGACAGGAATTCTGTCTTCAGCGCTTTCGAAGTCAGGTTCATTGCGGGTGTCCTCCGTCTGTGTGGGGTTGAGCTGGCGCGTCACGCGCAGCGCGCTGGCGATGCCGTCTTCATGAAAGCCGTGGCGGTTATAGGCGCCTGCAAACCAGGTGTTGTTCTCGCCTTGGATCGCCTGGATGCCTTTCTGCGCCTTGAGCGCCGGACCATCGAAGATCGGGTGGGCGAACTCCTTGCGGTCATAGATCATGTCCTCCGCGATCTCCGAGGACGGGTTCAGCGTCACGAAGAGCGGATCGTTCTCGGGGATGTTCTGCAGCTTGTTCATCCAGTAGGTCACGCCGATCGCCCCGTCCTGCGATCGATAGGCCCAGCTCGACCAGCAAGCCTTGCGCTTCGGCATCTGGCCGGGGTCGCGATGCAATACTGCGCTGTTGGTCTGATAGCGGATCGCGCTGAGATGGCTTCGTTCGGCCGGGGTCGCCTCCGCGCCGAGAATCGCAAGCGCCTGGTCCGAGTGGCAGGCGAGGATCACCTCGTCGAACTGCTCCTCATGCCCGCCAGCGATCCTGAGCTTTGCCCCGGATGTATCGCGGGTGAGCCCCACGGCGGGCGCGTTCAGGCGGATCGTCACGCCGCGCACCTGCAACGAGGCCTGAAGCCTGCGCACATATTCGATGCTGCCGCCCCGAACGGTCCACCACTGGTGCTTGCCGGTGCCGGCCAGCAGCGCGTGGTTGCGGAAGAAGCGCACAAGCGACCGCGCGGGGAAGCGATCCACCTCGCCAACCGGAGTCGACCAGATCGCGCCGCACATCGGCATCAGGTAATACTCGCGGAACCAGCGCCCCAGCTTCAACTCCTCGACCAGCTCGCCGATCGACTTGGTGTCATCCTGTGCAGCCGACTCGGCCCGCTTGCCGAAGCGCAAAATGTCCGCGACCATGCCGTGGAATTGCGGCCGGAACAGGTTGCTCCGCTGCGCGAGGAGCCCGCTGAGGCTGCCCAGACCGTATTCGATCCGGCCATTGTCGATGCTGGCGCCGAAACTCATGTCGCTGCGGACAACCGGCACGTCGAGATCGGCGAATAGCCGGGTCAGGTTCGGATAGGTCGCGTAGTTGAAGACGATGAAACCGGTATCGACCGGCTGGTCGCCCCGGAGGCCGGCTTTCACTGTACGAGCATGTCCGCCCAAACGACTGCCCGCCTCGAAAACGGTCACGTCATGGGTCGGAGCGAGCGAATGCGCTGCCGCAAGGCCCGAGATACCCGCGCCGACAATCGCTATCTTCTTTCGGGAGAGTGGTTGGTCGTCGAACATGGGTCCCTCGAACAAGTGGTTGTTTGAAAAGGATACGACAGGCACACTGTGTCGGATCAGAAAAAAACGTGCCGCCCGGGAGGTGACGCTGAGGCAGTCTACCCGGGTGATGGCTTCGCGCAACGTCAAGGAGGGAAGATCGATCCGGTTGACCGTTTCGACCGTAAGCATCACATGATTGATCACATCGCCGGCCAGACCTTTCACGCCCGACGCGGGCATCTCAAACACGCTTTCAAATACAGCGTGGACTTCGTGCTTGCGGATCTGCCTCTGCGCGAGACACCGCGATTGCTCTCCGCCAACCGGTTCAATCTCTGGCACCTGTCCGACCGCCACCATGGCGGCCCGCGCGGCGCCGGGCGCGGCGTCGACTGGTTCCGCGAGCTCCTCGCGGCGCGCAAATTCCCGCTCGAGGGAGCACAACTGGTGCTCCTGACCCAACCCAGCTTTCTGTGGTTCGAGTTCAACCCGGTCAGCTTCTGGATTGCCCTGCGTGACGGCGCTCCTTGCGCCTTCGTGGCCGAGGTGAACAGCACCTTCGGGCAGCGCCATTGCTATTTCTGCGCCCACGACGATTTCCGCCCGATACAGCGCACGGACCGGCTGTCAGCTCAGAAACTGATGCATGTGTCGCCCTTCCAGAAGATCGAAGGGCAGTATCACTTCAATTTCGACCTGACCGACGAGGCGGTGGATATCCGCATCGCGTATGAGAACGGGAAGGACGGGGTAATTGCCACGCTCAGCGGTCCCCGACGCCCGGCCACGAATGCCTCGCTGGCCCGAGCCGCGCTGGCCCGGCCGCTGGGGGCCGCGCGTGTGCTGGCTTTGATCCACTGGCAGGCGATTTTCCTCTATGTCAAACGCGCGCCCTTCCTGAAACGACAGCCTGCCCCCGAGACGCTGGTCTCCGACGGGCACGGCGCGCCGGAGGCGGGTCAATGAGTTTCGATGGCAAAACCTACTGGCTGGTTGGCGCCAGCGAAGGCCTCGGGCGCGCGCTGGCGACCCAACTGACCGAAGAGGGGGCCCGCGTTGTGCTCTCGGCCCGCAATGCCGAGCGCCTGGCGGAACTGGCCGCGGAACTTCCGGGGGCCCGTGCGCTTCCAATGGACGTGACGGACCCGACCTCGGTGAAGGAAGCTGCCCATGCTGCCGGGGCCGTGGATGGGGTGATCTACAATGCCGGGGCTTATGAACCGATGCGGACGGCCGATCTGGACAGCGCATCCGCCATAGCCATGTGCGACGTCAATTATCTCGGCGTGCTGCGGGTTCTGGGCGAAGTCTTGCCCGGGTTCCTCGCGCGGGGGCGGGGCGACATCACGCTTGTCGGCTCGCTCGCCGGGTATCGTGGATTGCCCGCAGCGATCGGCTACGGCGCCAGCAAGGCGGCGCTTGTCAGCCTTGCCGAGACCATGCGCTATGATTTGAAGGGCAGCGGGATCACGGTGCGACTGGTCAATCCCGGCTTCATCCGCACGCGGCTGACCGAGAAGAACAGCTTCCGCATGCCGATGCTGATGTCTCCTGGGCAGGCTGCGGAGCGCGTGGCCCGCGCGATGCGGTCATCGAGGTTCCGGACCGATTTCCCGGCCCCCTTCTCCTGGGCGATCCGCAGTCTTCGCTTGCTGCCGGATGTGCTCGCCTTTCGTCTGGGTGGACCGCCGAGCCCCCATTGACGGGAAGGATTTGGGGCGGGTGTTTTCCCCGGCACTCCGGGCCGGTGATCAGGGGCATTCTGGGACACTCCCGGCTTGCCGGATCGGCACTCATGTGAGTATGAAATGCTGACTGCGGAGGAACTGAAAACCGGTGAATGCGCCGGCTTTTCCAGGTCCCTCGGGCACGACCTTCGGATGGTGAGTGATTTGGAAGCCCGGGTGGTCTGGGTCTGTACCAATATCGACACGGATCGGTGAGAGTGAAATGACACAGGCAGCGACGCTTTCCTTTGATGATTTGTGGGCACGCATCCAGCGCGTTTTCGAGACGGCGGGCGTGCGGCGCGAGACGGCAGCCGCCGTGGCGCGGGGGATCGCATCGGGAGAGCGCGACGCGTGCAAATCCCACGGTGTCTACCGGATCGAAGGCTGCCTGCGTGCTTTGGCGGCCGGCAAGGTTGTGCCCAACGCGGTGCCGAAGGTGCATGTGTCCAGCCCATCCGTGGTCGAGGTCGATGCCGGCGGCGGCTACGCGAACGCGGCCTATGAGGCGGCGATGGAGACGCTCGTAGCGCGGACGCGCGAGAGCGGGCTCGCCGCCCTCGTGATCCGCGATTGCCTGCACTTTTCCGCGCTCTGGTACGAGGTCGAACAGCTGGCCGGTTACGGTCTGGCGTCGCTCTCCATGTGTCCGAGCTATGCGACGGTCGCGCCATCCGGCGGGGATCGACCACTGCTGGGAACAAATCCGTTTGCCTTTGGCTGGCCACGGGTTGGGGAGCTGCCATACGTTTTCGATTTTGCGACCTCGGTTGCAGCGCGCGGCGAGATCGAGCTGCACCGCCGCGCCGGAACCCCGATCCCCGAAGGCTGGGCCGTCGACTGCCATGGCCAGCCGACGACGGACCCGCAGGCGGCGCTGGACGGGGCGATGTTGCCTTTCGGCGGCCACAAGGGGTCGGCCATATCCACCATGATCGAACTGCTCTCAGGCGCCATGCTGGGCGAGTTCATGAGCCAGGAAGCTCTGGATTTCAACGGAACCACGTCAATCCTGCCCCGCCACGGCGCCTTGATCCTTGCGCTCGAGCCCGGTGTCTTCGCGAAGCGGTCGGGGCGCGATCCAATTGCCGAGGGCGAGCGGTTGATCACGGCGATCGAAGGCCAGGGCGCGCGGCTGCCCTCGCAGAGGCGCTTCGCGGCTCGGGCGCGGGCGCTGTCGGAGGGCATTCGGCTGAGCGCGGAAGAGGTCGAACAGCTGGAGCGCTTCGAGGCGCTTGGGCTGGGTGCTGTTGCGGATTGAACCCGGCAGATGAGAGTATAAGAGTGATCTGCGTTCCATACACGATAGGCTTTGCCCGACGCATCGCCGGCAGGGAGATCTTCATGTCGGACGACGAGAGCGCCCCGCAATCCCCGTCCGACGCGTCGGACGGTTCCTTCAGGCGCGCACGCATACCGGCCTTTCATGGCCAAATCTCAGGACACTGACATGACGACGACCGATCCCGACAAGCCAACGACCCACGATGCCGAGCATGATCCGCGCAATGACGACATCCTGATCTACGTGAACGGAGAGCTGAAGCCCAAGATGGAGGCCGTTGTCTCGGTCTATGATGCGGGTTTCATGCTGGGCGATGGCATGTGGGAGGGGATGCGCCTCTATAATGGAAAATGGGCCTTCTTCGATGACCATATGGACCGCCTGTTCAACTCCCTGAAATCGATCTCCATCGATCTCGGGATCGGGCCGGGCGACATTCTGGAGATCCTGAACAAGACGGCCGACGCCAACGGAATGACCACGGATGCGCATTGCCGCCTCATGATCACGCGGGGGCGCAAGGCCAAGCCGTTCCAGCATCCCGGTCTCAGCCAATGGGGGGCGACCATCGTCGCGATCCTGGAGCACTCGAAACCCGTCGAGCGGTTGCAGAGCGGGGGCATTCGCCTTGCGACCGTGCCGCAGGTGCGCGGCCTTCCGATGAGCCAGGATGCGAAATTCAACTCGCATTCCAAGCTCAATTGCGTGATCGCCTGTATCCAGGCCGAGCAGGCCGGCGCCGATGAAGGCCTGATGCTGGATCCGCATGGGTTCGTGAACACCACCAATGCCTGCAATTTCTTCATCGTGCGCCGTGGCGAGGTTTGGACCTCAACCGGGGATTATTGCATGAATGGCGTCACGCGGCAGAAGGTGATCGACCTTTGCCGGGCGAATGGCATCCCTGTCTTCGAGAAGAACTACTCCCTCTACGAGGCTTACGGTGCGGACGAGGCCTTTCTCACCGGCACGTTCGGCGCCCAGACACCCGTTGCGGAGATCGATGGCAAGCCCATCGGCACCGGCGAGCGTCCGGTGACGAGGCGCATCCGGGACCTCTACAAGGCGCTGGTCGCTGCGGATACCGGAGGCTGAGCAAACAGGACATCAACGAACGCGTCCTTGTCATGATTGGCGCTCGGGAGGCCGCTGACGCTACGCGCATCTGCGGCGTCGACCTCGGTCCGGGGGCGATTGCGTTCGCGCCAGTGCCGGCCGTCACGCGACCAGTTTGCCGGTTTCGACTCCGTGCAAGTCGGCCTCCTCGCCAGTTTCGCCGATATCCGGCAGCCCCCGTTTCGACAACAGGATCGCGACGGGACGCAACCTTGGGACGTGAGAGCACACGATCATGACGGCCACCATGATCGGGACCGCGAGGAACATGCCCAGCACGCCCCAGACAGCAGCCCAGAAAGCGAGGGAGATAATGATCCCGAGCGACGACAGCTGGAGGGTGTTGCCGAGCAGGAGCGGTTCGAGCACCTGTCCGACGCAGAACTGGAGCGCGCCGATGACAGAAAGCAGCAGCAGCCCCGTGCCCTGGTCGCCGGTCTGGACATAGCCCACGAGCGCAACAATGAGAGTCGCGAGGATCGATCCGATATTCGGGATGAAATTCAGCACGAAGGTCAGAACGCCCATCGCGAAGGCCAGTTCCAGTCCGAGCAGGCGCATCATGAGATAGACGAGACCTCCCGTAATCGAGCTGATGGCCGCCTTTACGACAAGATAGCGGTTCACGCGATGGACGATGGAGGAGATAATCGCTTCGATGCGGGCGGCGCGGTCAGGGTCGTCCAGCAGGTTCTCCAGCTTGCTGAAGAACCAGATCCGCTCAAGGAACAGGAAGCCGATGAAGAGGATCACGAGCACAGTGCCCGTGACCACGTTGCCCGCTTGCCCGGCCGCCGTCGCAAGCCACGGGGCGATCTTCATCTCCGACATCCAGGACAACAGGGCCGTTTCGACATCCTCCCCGAGCCAGCCGAAGATCTCAGCCACGGCCTCCCGGGCCGGCCCCGCATATTGGAGCACGGTGGACACCACGACATTCGTTTGCGTCAGGATCACGATTGTCAGGAAGGTCAGCACCGCCGCGATGAGTGACACGGCAAGGATGGATGCCAGCAGAACGGACAGCCGCGCCCGTCCGAAGCGCAGCCGCTGGAAATAGCTTATCGCCGCCGAGGTCAGCGAGAACAGTATCAGAGCGATCAGGAAGGAAATCAGGATGAATTTCGCCTGCACCAGTAGGAACAGGATCACGGCAAACGCGATAACGCCCAGAAACCAGATCTGAAGGCGTTGCTGATCGCTTTGCATGTGAGGTGTCTCCCGGGGATAGAATGCGCGCGGAACGCAGGAAAGGACGTTGGACAGGTCGAAGCAACCGGTCGCCTGGTCTCAAACAGATAGGAACGATGGCCCGAAGCGGCAAGCGGATGAGCGGAGGCTCAGGAGCGCTGAAGTGCCTGGAAAAGGCCGTGTCCCGATCCAAGCGACGTCCGCCTCAATCGGACCGGAACTGAATGGCCGGAGACTGGCCTGTTGCAAGGCGCCCGGTGGAAGGTGTTGAGGGCACCAGCCATGTCGCGTTAGGAAACAGGTGTAGGTGGGGCGCGTTTGTGACGGCGCGGTCTGCCGCTATTCTTCGGGTGTTGGCAAGGCAGGGGACAGGGCGATGCGATGGATCTTCCGGGTGGTCTCGGCAATGGTGACCTTTGCGGTCCTGACGGTGATAGTGATTGTGTTGATCCCGGCCGAACGCATCGCCGAAGTCGCCGCCCGACAGGTTGAAGCCGCGACCGGGCGCAAAATGACGATTTCCGGAGAGATCTCACCGTCGATCTGGCCCGAACTCGGCGTGTCGACCGGGCCGGTAACGCTGGCCAATGCCGACTGGGCCGAGGGTGGGGCGTTCTTTTCCGCAGACGCGTTGGCCATCGGCGTCGATTTTCAGAGCCTCTTCGGCGGTGCGGTGCGGGTTCGCCGGATCGAGGCGACAGCCCCACGCATTCGGTTGGAAAGAGCTGCGGATGGACGCGCAAACTGGGAGTTCGATATTGGCGGGGAGAGCGGCGATACTCCAGCGGACGGTAGTGCGCCGTGGATGGTGACGCTGGACCGCGCCGAGATCTCGGATGCCGACATTGGCTATATCGACCACGTTTCCGGACAGCAATTTGAGGCGTCTGGAGTTGACGCGGTGATGGCAATGCCGGACGCCGACGGACCGTTCGATCTGGCGCTTTCGGGACAGATCAACGGAGAAGCCTTCGAAACCAAAGCGCGGCTCGGCTCGGTTACGGGGCTGATAGAGGGCGCCACCGTGGGTCTTGCTGTCGATTTGGCGGCGGCTGGCAGCACGGCCCGCTTCGACGGGCAGGGCGGTCGCGCGGCGATGCCCGAGGGCCGGCTTGAAGCCGATATCGCCGATCTCGACCGGTTGCTCGCGGTCGCGGGGCTCGACGGCTCGGTTGTGCCGGACGCGGTGCGCTCGAAATACCGGCTGGGGGGCTTCCGGCTCGTGGTCGATTCACCCTCGGCCAACGGCCCAGCCGATCTCGCGTTCTCAGGCGTGGTAAACGACCAGAATTTGGAGCTGACAGCGCGGGTGGGTTCGGTCACCGAACTGCTTGCGGGCAATGTCGTGGCACTCGGTGCGGATGTGAAAGCCGCCGGCAATCGCGGGCGCTTTGACGGGCGTGTAGGCACCGCGCCGGTCGTCGAGGGCCAGGTTGTGGCGGAGATCTCCGATCTTGACCGGCTTTTCAGGCTCGCGGGCGAGGCCGCGCCAGGCCTGCCCGCCGGGGTCGGTCAACGTATCGCCATTGACGGTGGCGTGATCTTCACTGGAACGGCCTTCAACCTCAGCGATGCCAGTGTGACCCTGGACGACACCACCGCCCTCGTGTCGGCCGACTTGACTCTGTTCAAGCGCCCAATGCTGACGGCGCGGATTGACGCGGGCGCGCTGGACCTCTCGCGTTTCGTCGATAATGACGACGGCGCGGAGGCAGACGCAGGGGATTTAGGCTGGCCACAGGACGTCATCGACGTTTCGGCTCTGCAGATGCTCGACGCGGACATCGTGATCGCGGCTGACAGCGTCGATCTCGGATTTCTTCGGATCGCTCCGTTCGAGACCTCCAGCCGTTTGGACGCAGGGCGCGCGGTGACCGAGCTGCGGAAATTCGGCGCTTATGAAGGCAATATCGGTGGAAGCTTCGTCGTCAATAGCCGGGGAGGGTTGTCAATTCGGACCAATCTGGCAGGACGGGACATCGCGCTGCAGCCGTTCCTGACACAGGTCGCGGATTTCGACCGGTTGCGGGCTTCGGGCGACGTGACGTTCAATCTGCTCGGCATCGGGGATTCGGTGCATGCGCTCGCCCACAGCCTCTCGGGAGATGGATCGGTCGAAATTGGCGCGGGTGAGTTGGTCGGGCTGGACCTCGTTGGCATGGTCCGAACCATGGACCCGTCCTATGTAGGGCCGGGATCGAAGACGATTTTCGACCGGATCGCAGGAAGCTTCACTGTCGAGAAAGGGCTTCTGACAAATGACGACCTCGTCGCCACCGCGCCGCTCTTCGAGGCGACGGGTGCTGGGCAGCTGGGCATTGGTGCGCAAACCCTCGACTACCGGATCACGCCGAAACTCTATGAAGGCCAGGACGTCCTGATCCCGGTCCGGATCGCCGGCACGTGGGATGCGCCGCGTGTCTCTCTTGATCTGGAGAGTGTGGCGGAACAGCGGTTGAAAGAGGAGACCGAACGGCTCCGGGCCAAGGCCGAAGAGCGGGTTCTGGAGCGGGTCGAAGAAGAACTCGGTGTCGAACTCGAGCGCCGTGAGACTCTCGAGGACACGCTACGCGAGGGGCTCGAGGACACGCTGCGCGAGAGAGTGGACGACGAGTTGCGGGAAGGGCTTGGTGATCTGCTCGGAGGAACGGGATTGTTTGGGAACAACTAGGCGGCCTCAAAGCTGTTCCAGAGCGTCTCAAACTGGCATTGACACCGGCCTCAAGTGTCGCCGAGCGCTGGGTCGTGCCAATGACTGGATCTCTGGGTTGGTTGCCGTTTGAATCGTCGTCACGAAAGGATACGGGCAGGTCCTGGGCGACAGCTCCCATTGTCGCCGATAGAAGACAAACCCCTCGCTCCCGAACCGGGGAGGAGGGGTTTGCCCTTCGGTTTCGCCATCGAGCTGGCACGTAGCGTTCCGAAACGCACCGAACGGTTCGAGTCCGGTCAGGCCCGGGACACTTCGATGAACCGGCGCCTCTTGCTGTCCCATGTCAGCGTGATCGACTTGAGATTGTCGTCCAGAGTGTAATTCCCACCCGATAGAACGATGTTGCCGGCGGCGGAACGAACCGTGATGGGATCGGTCGGGCCGCTATAGGCCACCAGAGTTATGGTCGTGTTGGGAAGATGCTTGCTGGAGGTTTTGCCCTTCGAGACAATGCTGTTGATCGTGTCCAGGTTCTGTCCTGCCCCGCCAACAGAGGCCAGCGAGTAGCAGGTCGCAACATTCGGCAGATCCACCTCGGAGCTCTCCGAGACCGTCACGAAATTGTCCATCGAGATGTAATCGACATCCGGTTCGAATGCGCCGCCGTGAGTAGTGCTGCCGATCCTGACGTTGACCGCTGTCGTCGTGTTGGAGACGTTGATATGTCGATCAAACGTGTTGCCGGAAACGAATGCGACGTTCTCGACCTCGGCGCCGTCCACAGATTCGAGCCAGATGTAGTCAGACGCGGAGTAGGACGAAGCGAGCTTGTAGTTGGAAATCTTGAAATTCCGGGCCGTCGCACGGGCAACGTGAACGAATTTCTCGGCGTTTTCCGAAGCTCCGTTGAAGAGCTGCACTTCGTGCCCCTCGTTGTAGAACGCGGTCACGTCCTCGCCGTAATGGGACCGTCCTCCCATTCCGCCGCCCGTGAACAAGACGCGGGCAGGGCACTGTGTGGCCCCGTCACTGAGTATCACCACATTGGAAAGCTCTGCGTCGCCGGATCCCGAGCCGGAAAACCACGAGTTGTCGAAATGGCACTCCAGGACGGTGCCATACAATCGGAGGGCGGACGCCTTGCACAATTTGACGACCGTATTTCTGGTTCGAAGGTTCTGCACGAATGGACCTGACGTACTCGCGCCCACCGCGTCGATGCCATAGCGGCCGCAGCCCTGAATATGGCAATCCTCGATGTCCACAGTGTCCACCCAGGTGGAGGCGGCCATTGGAATCAATGAAATGCCGTCCTGCGACGACATCGAGCTATCTCCGTAAATGGAAAGATCCCGCCACCCGATCCGAACGGTACTTACCGTGTCGCTCACCGAGAACACCGGGGCATCGGAAAACGGATAGAACTTGGTCTTGTAGATGGATGTTCCAACGATCCGAACGTCGGATTTCATCACGACATTGCACTTGATCGTAAGGTCCCCGACCCCAAGTTCGCCGAGACGGTTCTCGTGGATGAAATCGATTGCCGCCTGGACAGCCGCACTTTCGTCTGAGCCGTCCCCTTTGACGCCAAATTGTTCCATGGTTGGGCGACGGCCTGGCTGGATCGGCACACGCAATCGTGTGCCACACTCCGTGGCCAGATGATGATCAACCGCGTCCGACGCAGCGACTTCGTAGGTGAAACCCTCCTTGAACAGGACGATGGCATCCCCTTCCGAGTAGCTCTCCACCGAGGTGATCAGTGTCGGCAGGTCCGCAACAAACCTCTTGGAAAAGGCTTCTGCGTTTCCACGAATAATCGACATGAATTACCTCACTGATTCCAGCACACACGGAAGGTGCATGCATCGACCGGATTGAAACGAATTGTGGAGCGGTTCGCGACGATCACGATGTCGGCGGCGCCAGTGGCTGTCTCGAATGTCTCCCATAGTCCGTCCGGGTCGATGCGCTGCAATTCGACCGAGCCGCCGACCTCGATGTCGAGCGCGACATCCTTGGCATGGTGTTCGAAACCCTTCAGGTCGTTCAGGTCGGTTGGCAGGTCCGTGTTCTCAACCCAGCCTGGGAGAGTTATGGCGGTATTGCGCCAATTGCTCATGGTATCACTCCACTATCGGGTATGGCCGCAAGATCGCAGCCAGAAAAGCACGGAGAGAATCCTTCGAGATCGTTAACATGATCCCACCGAACCGTGCGTTGCACGTTCCCGATGCGTTCTGTGTTGGGCAAGCTTGGCAGCGAGAGCATCTCTTCGCCTATCTGTTATCCGTGCTGCCGGAACATGAGCGCGATGTCGCCGAACACGGAAACGGCCTGCCAGCGGCTCAAACCCAGGCGGACCGACCGGGGCAGGGCGGCTTTGCCCCCAGCCAAGCGCCGGAAACCTTATTTGAGTTTCCAATGCGGGGCATCTTCCCTACAACATCCGCTCAAGAATTGTCCGGAAGAGATGTGCGATATGATTTGTTCCATAGCTTCCAGTCCTGGACGAAGAGCGGGGGCGACATGAGTCGTCCCTTCCGCATTCTTTTCGATGCTCACACTTTCGATGCAGGCTGGCAGGGGACGACGACCTATCTTGCCGGAGTGCTGAACGCCCTGCCTGAAGCCATGGAACGGCAAGCTCCCGGTCAGAAGGTTGAAATCTTTTGCGCCGCCGCGGCTGCGGAGCCGATCTCCCAATCGGTGACCACTCCGTACACCTTCATTCCGATCCGCACCGGCTTCATTGCGCGAAACGCGGTCGATATTCCAAGGGTCGCTGCGGAGGTTGGCGCGGATCTTGTCGTGAGCCAGTATGTGCGACCCTTCCGCAGTTCCTGTCCGACGCTCAGCGTGATCCACGATGTCCTGTTCCTGGATTATCCCGACAACTTCTCCTGGACGTTTCGCAAGATCCGCGAACTGGTATTTGGCTGGTCAGCGCGTCATTCGACCATGGTTGCGACCGTTTCCCGGTATTCGGCAGAGCGGATTGAAGCGCATTTCGGCATTCCTTCCGAGAGCATCCTCCTGACTCCCAACTCGGTCGACCCGGCTTTTGCCAGCGCCGAACGACCGAGGAACAGCACCGGCCAACGCCCTTTGAGACTGCTTTCAGTATCGCGGCTGGAGCGACGCAAACGACATGAATGGGGTATCCGTGCCGTCGAAAGGCTGAAACAGGCGGGGATCGCTGCAGAATACCTGATAATTGGTGGCGGTGAGGGCCCTTACGCGGACAGGCTGGAGGCCGAGGTTGCGTCTGCGCGTGAGGCTGGATTGTCTGTCGACCTCAAGGGCGGTGTCTCTTTCCGGGACCTGGTCGCGGCATATTCCCGTGCGGATCTGTTCCTCTGCCCAAGTGAGTCAGAGGGCTTTGGTATTCCCGTTATTGAAGCCGCTGCTGCTGGTACACCTTGCGTGGTTTCCGATGGCGGTGCTCTCGCTGAATTTGACGGACTCTTTGAAGGCGAGTCCTTTCCAGCGGAAAATGAGGAAGCGTTCCTTTCAGCTGTCGAAAGGGTTGCTGCCGATATCGAGATCTGTCTCGACCAGGCCGCAACAAGACGTCATGAAATTGCTGACCGCTACCAGTGGTCGAACGTTGCGGATGTCTACGCGACGGCAGTTCTGGAACTGGGACACTCGGCGGCATGATCTCTGTCGTAACCGTTTCTCACAAGTCCTACGATCTGCTGTCTGACTACGTCGAAAGCTTCCTCACGCACCATTCCGGTCGAGATGCCTTGGTTCAGATCGAATTCGTCTTCATTGAGAATTCCGGGGACGAGCGGATTGCCGAACATGCATGTCGGTTGCGGGAGGCGGGGTTCGCAACCCGATGGGAGCTTTCCGAGAACCGCGGGTTTGGCGCTGGATGCAATTTGGGAGCTGCGCTGGCCAGTGGCGAACTTCTGGTCTTCGCGAATCCAGACATGCGCTTCATGTCAAATATCTGCGGGTTGAAAGCCGTGTTCGGAACCTCAAAATGGGGAACCGTTGCGCAGACCGGCGAAGACGGGAAGATCTATGCCTTCGATCTTCTGCCCGAATATCGCAGCGTCCTGACCGAGCTGCTGCGCGTCTACCGGTTCTGCCATCGGCTGAAAGCCCTGCATCGATATGTTTATCCGGTGGGATCCTTCATGGTTGTCCCGCATGCCGCTTTCGAAGCCACTGGGGGCTTTGATGAGCGGTTCTTCCTCTACTACGAAGAAGCGGAACTCAGCCGCCGCCTCCAGGGCGCGCTAGGTCCGCCTGTTCTTCTCCCGACGATCAAGATTCATCACCAAGCGTTCGGGACGCAGGGCAGTTCCGATTTCACGTATGAACAGGAAGCGATGAGCATGGTCACATATGGAGATGTGATCGGGCACCCTGATCTGGCTCGGCGACGTCTCCGGATGCTGCAACGACTGTCGTTCCTGTCGACAGCAGCGGGAGAACGAGCAGCCTTTCTCGAGCGCGCCATCGGGATCGAGAGCAAGGTCCCGGATCGGGAAGACAGCGCATGTTCGAAATAGATTTCCTTGTTGTCGGAACGCAGAAAGCCGGAACGACCAGCCTTCATGACATCTTGAGCCAGCATGCCGACATCCGGCTTCCGAAAATCAAGGAGACGCACTATTTCAGTCACTCAGACCGTCGCGAACGCGGCCCTGAGTGGTATCGGGGCCAATTTCCGGATCGCGCGGCGACACTGACGGGCGAGATTGACCCCGAATATATGTATTCCCCTTGTGCGCCATGGCGTATCGCAGAGGAAACCTCGGCAAAGAAGATCGTGTTCATACTGCGAAATCCGATCCGCAGGGCCTATTCGCAATATCTCATGAGCGTACGGCGCGGCTATGAGCCCCTGTCGTTTCGTGAAGCACTACTGGCCGAACAGGATCGCCTGTCCGGGGAAGATGCCAGCTTTGCCTACGATAACTGGAGCTATTCAGCCCGTAGCAACTACACCGTTCAGATCGAAAGGTTCTTGAGAGAAATCAAGAAGGTGGAACCTTTGTTCCTTCTGTCCGACACGTTGACGTCCGATATCGAGACATCGGGCTACAACCAGTTCTGCCAGTTCGTGGGAACCTCCCCTCGGCCGGAGCTTCTCCAACAGGGAATACAGAGCAACGTGGCCAGCCAGCCCCGGTTTGTCAGGTTGCGTGATTTCATCTACGCGAACAAGGGACGATCCGACCTGCGACGTGCCGTGACAGGGCTTTTGCCGGGCTCCGTCAAGGCGGGCATCTTCAAAATGATCGATGGGTTGAACCAGCAACCTATCACCGAGAACGACGAGACCGCTCTCGTTGACCTTCCCGAAGCCCTCCTCGAGAACATGGCGCGGGATGCCGAGCGATGCCAGATCCTGACCGGGCTCGATCTTTCTCCTTGGATGGCCGACCTTGAGGCTCTTCAGCGCGGGGCATGATCTTTCATTTTAATGATCCCGCGACTGGCGCCGGCGTCTCGAACGAACCTGTTCTTTGCATTTTAGGGGAACCTTCCCAAGCGAGTGAACCCGTTTGGGAATGGTTCCAGCATTTTCGTGCGCGGCCCGCCGTGGCCCGCTTTTGGCCTACCGTGTGAACGACTGCACATTCCCGGCATCGACGTTCAGGATATTTCCGGTGGACTTGGCCGAGGCCTCCGAGACGAGGAAGTAGGCGGCCTCGGCGATGTCCTCGGGCAGGACCGAGCGTTTGAGCAACGAGCGCTGACGGTACATTTCCTCCAGCCCTTCCTTGTCGGTGCCATAGGTCCCGGCGCGTTGGTCGAGCCATTCGCCGGACCAAATCCGGGAGCCGCGCAGGACCGCGTCCGGGTTGACCACGTTGACCCGGATCCCCTCAGGTGCGCCTTCGAGCGCGAGGCAGCGGGCGAGGTGGATCTCGCTGGCCTTGGCGGTGCAATAGGCCGAGGCATTGGGCGAGGCGGCAAGACCGTTCTTGGAGGCGACAAAGACTACGGCGCCACCAATGGACTGCGTTTTCATCAGCCGGAAGGCCGCGCGCGAGACGAGAAAATACCCCGTGGAGAGGATCGACATGTTGCGATTCCACAGCTCGAGGCTGGTCTCCTCGATCGGCGCTGAAGACGCGATGCCGGCATTGGACACCAGCAGGTCCACCCCGCCGAATTCCCGCGCAGCGGTGGCGAAGGCCGTGTCCACGGCGGTTTCGTCGGTCACATCCAGTTCAACAGCGCGGACAACGTCGGCGGAGTGCCGCGACGCCAGGGCAACCCGTGTCTCCTCCAGCGTGTCACGCGCGATGTCGGTGAGCACGACGCAGGCGCCTTCGCGCAGGAAGCGCTCCGCTGTGGCCGAACCGATGCCGCCGGCGGCGCCTGTAACGAGCGCAACCCTGCCAGCCAGCGGTTTCGGCGTCGGCATGCGTTGCAGCTTGGCCTCTTCCAGCAGCCAGTACTCGATATCGAAGGCCTCCTGTTCCGGCAGGCCGCAATAGTCTGAAACCGCCGAAGCGCCACGCATCACGTTGATCGCGTTGACATAAAACTCGCCTGAAATGCGCGCCGTCGCCTTGTCCTTGGCAAAAGTGATCATGCCGACACCGGGCACGAGGTAGACCACCGCGTTGGGATCGCGCATGGCCGGGCTGTTGTCGCGTTTGCAGCGCTCGTAATAGGCCGCGTAGTTCTCTCGATAGGTGACCACCGATGCCGCCAACCCGTCGAGCAGGGCGCTCACATCCGGTTTGGCCGGGTCAAAATCCACCACCAGCGGACAGATCTTGGTGCGCAGGAAGTGATCCGGGCAGCTTGTCCCGAGCGCGGCGAGCGTCGGCATGTCCGCGGCATTCACGAAGTCCAGAACCGCGGGTTGGTCATCGAAATGGCCGACCATGTGGTGGGCGCCGGAGATCATGCCGCGAATCGCCGGCATCAGCTCGGACGCGACGGCGGCGCGCGCCTCTGCTTCAAGAGAGGCATGGATTGCGCCACCGAAAGACGGCTTGCCCTCCGTCCTGGCGTCGAACCAGGTGATGGCGCGATTGATGCTGTCAATTGTCAGCGCGTAGCAGTCTTCGGCGCTATCGGCCCATGTGAACAGCCCGTGGGATTCAAGGATGACGCCCTTGGCGTCGGGGTTTTCGAGGCAGAATGTCTCAAGCCAGAGCCCAAGCTCGTAGCCCGGCCGCTTCCAGGGCAGCCAACCGATCTCGCCGCCGAAGATCTCCTCGGTGAGCACCTTCGAACCAGCCGACGCCGCGATGGCGATGATCGCATCGGGGTGGACATGATCGACATGGGCTTTGGGCACATAGGCATGCAAGGGCGTGTCGATGGACGCTGCGCGCGGGTTCAGGTCGAAGGTGCAGTGAGGCAGGTAACCCACCATCTCGTCTTCATGTTCAGGCCCACGATAGAGCCCCTTCAGGGCGACGAGCTTGTCCATGTAGAGGGTCGAGAAGCCGGACCGGGCGATGGAGCCGAGATCGCCGCCCGAGCCCTTGACCCAGAGCACATCGCAGGGCTGGCCGGTCAACGGGTCGGTCTCCGTGATCTTGGCCGAGGTGTTTCCGCCGCCATAATTGGTCACGCGCTTGTCAGAACCGAGCAAATTCGAGCGATAGAGCAGCAACTCCGATTCGCTCAAGCCCACAGCGTGACCCGTGTCCCATTGATTGCTCAGAAGCTTGTTATCCGTCGAATTTGTCACTTGTCCTGCTCCTCCCCAGAGCGCGCGAAACCTGTCAAAGCTGACACAAGGCTGGTAAGCTCTCCGCTCAAAGTCAATCAAAAACAATCACTGTCAGCCGTGATTGAGCGAAAATCGAAAATTGATGATTGAAAATGATTGACAGTGAGCGTTTGGAAGATCAACGTATGCAACAAGGAGGACGAAATGCACGAGTCGGAACGCCACAGGGTCATTCTATCGGCTGTCCAGGACAGGCCGGTGGTTACCGTGGCAGATCTGTGCACCCTGACCGGAGCCTCGGAGGCAACTGTCAGGCGCGATATCGCAGCCCTGCACATGCAAAAGAAACTGCGCCGGGTGCGCGGTGGTGCCGAGGCCATTGCGCCGCCGAAATTCGTCGGGCTGGCCGGGCACCCCTTCGCCATGAACGAGATCCGCAAGATGGTGGAGAAGCAGGCGATTGCACTGGCTGCGGCCGATCTCTGCGAGGATGGCGACTCGATCATCATCAATGGCGGGACGACGACCTTCCAGATGGTGCACCCGTTGGCCAATCGCCGGTTGCAGGTCTTCACCAACAGCTTTCCCATCGCAGAGCACCTGCTGAAGAATTCCAAGAATACGGTGATGGTTCCCGGTGGTGTCATCTATCGCGAGCAGAACATCATCCTGTCGCCTTTCGACAATGACGTGTCCGGCAATTTCTATGCCCGCCGCATGTTCATGGGCATCCACGGCATCGGACGGCTCGGCCTGATGGAGCAGGACCCGCTGCTGATCCAGGCCGAACAGAAGCTGATCGGCCAGGCAGACGAGCTGGTGGTGATGGTGGATTCGTCCAAGTTTCGCAATCGCTCGAGCCTCGTGCTCTGCCCGCTGGAACGGATCGACACCGTGATTACCGATGACGGCATCGACGACGAGAGCGCCGCGCTGCTGGAGACAGCCGGTGTTCGCCTGATCGTCGCGCCGCTCGACGCGCAACGCAACACGACCCCGCAGGCCGGGTAAAGGCCGGGCTGCGGGCAGGAAACCAACGCTCAAGGGAGGAAACCATAATGAGCATTTTCAAGAAGGCCCTGACCACAGCCACAATTGCCACGACCCTGTTTGCCGGGGCCGCACAAGCAGACGACATGCGCATTGCCCTTGTCGTCAAGGCGCTCGGCATTGGCTTCTTCGAAGCCGCCGCGAAAGGCGCCGAGGAAGCTGCCGCCGAACTTGGCGGTGTCGAGATCATCTATACCGGCCCGACCGACACAACCGCCGAAGGCCAGATCGAAGTGATCAATTCGCTGATCGCCCAGCAGGTCGATGCGATTGCCGTCTCCGCCAATGACACCGACGCGCTCGTGCCGACACTCAAGAAGGCCATGCAGCGCGGGATCACCGTGATCTCCTGGGATTCCGGCGTCGCCGAAGAGGGGCGCCAGTTGCACCTCAACCCCTCCTCCAACCCGCTGATCGGCAACATGATCATCAAGCTGGCCGCCGATCACCTGCCCGATGGCGGCGATGTTGCCGTGCTGTCGGCTACCACCACCTCGACCAACCAGAACATCTGGATCGAGGAAATGAACAAGGTCATGGGCAATTACCCGGGCATCAATGTCGTCGCGACCGTCTATGGCGACGACCTGGCCGACAAGTCCTATCGCGAGGCCACCGGCCTGATGCAGACCCATCCCGACCTCAAGGCGATCATCGCGCCGACCTCCGTCGGCATCGTGGCCGCCGCGCAGGCCGTGGTTGATGCCGGCAAGGTGGGTGAGGTCAACGTGACCGGGCTTGGTCTTCCCTCCGAGATGGCCGGCGCCATTGAATCCGGCGCTTCGCAAAGCTTCGCGATCTGGAACCCGATCGACCTTGGATATTCCGCGACGATGCTGGCGCACAGCCTTGCATCCGGTGCCGCCGAAGCCGGCCCTGGCGCCGAGATCCCGATGGGCCGCATGGGCTCGCTGACGCTTGACGAGAACACCAACGGCGCAATGGCCGACCCGTTCGTCTATGACAGCTCCAATATCGACGAGTTCAAGAGCATCTTCTGATCCTCTCTCTCGGGGCGCGGCGCATTCGGCGCCGGCCCCACCCATTCTTCACACATTGAACGGCTGGAACACGCAATGCACCTCAGCCCTGATGTCAGCAAGGCTGCAGATGCCCTCATGACAGACCCGATCCTCTCTCTCGACGCCATCACGAAGATCTTCCCGGGGGTGCGCGCGCTCTCCGATGTGAAGCTCGACCTCTATCCCGGCCAGGTCACCGCGCTGGTTGGTGAGAACGGTGCCGGCAAGTCGACCATCGTCAAGGTGCTGACCGGTATCTACCAGCCCGAAGAGGGCAAGATCCGCGTCGATGGCCAGGAGACGAAATTCCCCACCGCACAGCATGCCGCAGATGCCGGCATCACCGCGATCCATCAGGAGACCGTTCTCTTCGACGAGCTGTCCGTGGCGGAAAACATCTATATCGGCCACGCCCCGCGCGGAAAATACGGGCTGATCGACACCGCCCGGATGCGCCGCGATGCCAAGGAGTTGCTGGACCGCGTGGGTGCCGAGATCGACCCCGCCGTTCCGCTCAAGGAGCTCGGCATTGCCAACAAGCACCTGGTGGCGATCTCCCGCGCGCTCTCCATCGACGCGCGCGTTGTCATCATGGACGAGCCGACCGCGGCGCTCAGCCAGAAGGAGATCGAGGAGCTCTACGAGTTGGTCGATCGCCTCAAGGCCGAGGGCAAGGCGATCCTGTTCATCAGCCACAAGTTCGACGAGATATTTCGCATCGCGGACCGCTACACCGTGTTTCGGGACGGCCAGTATGTCGGTGCGGGTGCTATGGCCGATATCACCGAGGATGACCTCGTGCGTCTTATGGTGGGGCGCTCGGTCGAGAACATCTTCCCCGAACGCAACGCGACACCGGGCGAGGAATTGCTGCAAGTGTCTGGCTACAGCCACCCCACCGAGTTCGAGGACATCTCCTTCACCCTGCGCAAGGGCGAGATCCTGGGATTCTACGGGTTGGTCGGGGCAGGGCGCTCCGAGGTCATGCAGGCGCTGTTCGGCATCACCAAGCCCTCCGGCGGCACGCTGACGGTTGACGGGCAGGTGCGCCAGATCCGCTCCACCGCCGAGGCGGTCGAGGCGGGAATCGTCTATGTGCCCGAAGATCGCGGCAAACAGGGTGCGATCATCGGCATGCCGATTTTCAAGAACGTTACCTTGCCGTCACTGGACCGTACTTCAAAGAACGGCTTCACTCGACTGGCCGAGGAATTTGTCCTGGCGCGGAAATACACGGAGCGGCTCGACCTTCGGGCGGCTTCGCTCGATCAGGATGTGGGCAACCTGTCGGGCGGCAACCAGCAGAAGGTGGTGATCGCAAAGTGGCTCGCCACCGAGCCCAAGATCATCATCCTCGACGAGCCGACCAAGGGCATCGATATCGGCTCCAAGGCCGCCGTCCACGCTTTCACTGCCGAGCTTGCCGCGCAAGGGCTGGCCGTGATCATGGTTTCCTCGGAGATCCCCGAGATCGTCGGCATGTCTGATCGGGTGATCGTCATGCGCGAAGGCCGCATGGTCGCCGAACTGGCTGGCGACGAGGTGACACCCGAAACGCTCGTCCGGCACGCCGCTGGTATCTCGGAGGGATCGGCATGATGCCCCAGCTTCTCAAATCTCGCGAGGCCATCCTTCTGGCCGCGATCCTCGCGCTTCTGGCGATCATCGCCTCGCGTTTCCCGGCCTATGTGGAGCCGGGCAACCTCATCAATGTCTTCAACGACACCTCGACGCTGATCATCCTGGCGATGGGGCAGATGTGCGTGATCCTCACGCGCTGCATCGACCTTTCGGTGGCCGCCAACGTGGCGTTGACCGGCATGGTCGTGGCCACGCTCAACACGCTGATGCCGGGGCTGCCAGTGGTCGTGATCCTCGTCATCGCGCTCACGCTTGGTGCCTGCCTTGGCGCGGTGAACGGGCTGCTGGTCTGGAAACTCCAGATCCCGGCCATCGTCGTCACACTTGGCACGATGACCATCTTCCGCGGCATCGTCTTCCTGATTTCTGACGGAAAGTGGATCAACGCGCATGAAATGGGCGCGAGCTTCAAGGACTTCCCGCGTATGGAACTCGCCGGGCTGCCCATGCTCTCCTGGATCGCGGTCTTCGTGGTGATCTGCTTCGTCGTGATGATCAACCGCACCCCGCTCGGACGCTCCTTCTTTGCCGTCGGCGGCAACCCGAACGCGGCCGTCTATACCGGCATCGATGTCGGTCGAACGCAGTTCCTCGCCTTCACCATCTCCGGCATGATGGCCGGTCTCACCGGCTATCTCTGGGTGTCGCGCTTCGCCGTGGCCTATGTCGATATCGCCGGCGGGTTCGAGCTTGAGGTCGTAGCGGCCTGCGTTATCGGCGGCATCTCCATCGCAGGCGGTGTCGGCTCGGTGGCGGGCACGCTGCTCGGCGCGCTTTTCCTCGGTGTGATCAAGAACGCCCTGCCGGTCATCAACATCTCGCCCTTCTGGCAGCTCGCGATCTCGGGCAGCGCGATCATCATCGCCGTCGCCTTCAATGCGCAATCCAGCCGCACCAAGGGCCGGGTCATCCTCAAATCCGCGGAGCATACGGCATGACCGACGCAACCCATCATCATGTTCCCGACCGCCTGACGACGCCACTTCAGCGCACGCTGAGAAGCTGGGAAACACTCCTGCTGGCCGTCGCAATCGCGATCTTCATCGTCAACTCCTTCGCTTCGCCCTATTTCCTCAATGCCTGGAACCTGAGCGACGCGACTTTCAACTTCACCGAAAAGGCGATGATCGCCTTTGCCATGGCGCTGGTCATCATTTCCGGCGAGATCGACCTCTCGGTCGCTTCCATCATTGCGCTCACGTCAACTGCGATGGGCGCGGCGGCGGAGGTCGGCATGGGTACGCCGGGTATCGTGCTGATCGGTCTTGCCGTCGGGCTGGCCTGCGGCGCGTTCAACGGCGCACTGGTGACCGGGCTCGGGCTGCCCTCCATCGTGGTCACGATCGGTACGATGAGCCTCTTCCGCGGCATCTCCTATATCGTGCTGGGCGATCAGGCTTTCACCAACTATCCCGACAGCTTCGCCTGGTTCGGGCAGGGCTATGCCTTCTGGGTGATCTCGGTGGAGTTCGTCTTCTTCCTCCTCTTCGCGGTGATCTACGGCGTGGTCCTGCACAAGACCAATTTCGGCCGCGCAGTCTTCTCCATCGGCAATAACCCTGTCGGCGCGCTCTTCTCCGGCATCCGGGTCAAGCGGGTGAAATTCATCCTCTTCATGTTGACCGGTCTGATGGCGGCCTTCGCCTCGGTCTGCCTGACCTCGCGCCTCGGCTCCACCCGACCTTCCATCGCCTTCGGTATGGAGTTGGAAGTGGTCACCATGGTCGTACTGGGCGGAATCAACATCCTTGGCGGATCCGGCTCGATCCCCGGCGTGGTGATCGCGGCCTTCGTCATGGGGCTTGTCACCTTCGGGCTGGGCCTTCTGAACGTGCCGGGCATCGTGATGTCGATCTTCATCGGCCTGCTGCTGATCGGGGTGATCGCCCTGCCGAGGCTCTTTGCGCAAATCCGTCAGGCGAGGCGCTGATCAATGCAGAAATACGCCTTCCGCATGCGCCTCAACCCTGGCTGTCGCGAGGAATACCAGCGCCGCCATGACGAGATCTGGCCTGAGCTTTCCGATCTACTGCGCGAGGCCGGAGTGTCGGATTACTCGATCCATCTCGACCCGGAAACCAACCTGCTCTTCGGCGTGCTCTGGCGGACAGACGATCACCGGATGGACAGCTTGCCCGAGACGGCGGTGATGCAACGCTGGTGGGCGCATATGGCCGATATCATGGAAACCCAAGCGGACAACAAGCCGGTCGTGACCGAGCTGGAAACGGTGTTTCACCTGCCATGACCGAGTACCGACATGTCGCCGTCATCGATATCGGCAAGACCAACGCCAAGCTCGCCATGGTCGACATGGAGGCGCTGGCGGAAATCGATGTCCGGACGACGCCCAACACGGTGCTCGACACAGCACCCTATCCGCATTTCGACACCGATCGCCTCTGGGCGTTCATCCTCCAAGGCCTTGCGGAGTTCCAGGCGAAACATGGGGTCGACGCGATCAGCGTGACAACCCATGGCGCCTCGATCGTGTTGCTCGACAGCTACGGCGGGCTGGCGACGCCGGTGCTCGACTATGAGCATCCCGGGCCGGACGCGCTGGCGGCCGCCTATGACGCCATCCGGCCCGATTTCGTTCAGACCGGTGCGCCGCGTCTTCCAATGGGCTTGAATGTCGGCGCGCAGGTGCACTGGCTGCTGGAAAGCCAACCCGGGCTGCGGGAACGCGTGGCAAAAGTGGTCACCTATCCGCAATTCTGGGTCGCGCGGTTGACCGGGATTGCCTGCACCGAAGTGACCTCTTTGGGCTGTCATACCGATCTCTGGGAACCGGAAACCGGTCGCTTCAGCCCGCTGGCGAAACAGCTCGGCATCGCCGAAAAGCTCGCTCCGGCCTATCTCGCGACCGACAAGGTGGGATCGGTGTTGCCGATGTTGACGCGCGCGACCGGGCTCTACGCGAACACCCCGGTCTTCTGCGGCATCCACGATTCCAACGCCTCGCTCTATCCGCACCTGCTGGCGCTTGCCGCCCCGTTCACCGTTCTGTCGACCGGCACCTGGGTGATTGCCATGACCATCGGGGCGGCAAAGCAACCGCTCGACCCGGATCGCGACACGCTGATCAATGTCAATGCGCTTGGCCGGCCCGTGCCCTCGGCCCGCTTCATGGGAGGACGGGAATATGCGTTGCTGATGGGGAAAGATCGCGTCGAGCCCACCGAGCAGGACATCGCCGATGTGCTCGACCGTCAGGCCATGCTCCTGCCGGCTGTCGTGTCGGAATCCGGCCCGTTCCGGGGCCGCAAGCCGGCATGGACCGTCGAGGAGGCTGCGCTGACGCCGGGCCAGCGCGCCGCCGTGGTCTCTCTTTACCTCGCGATGATGGCCGAAACCTGCCTCTCGATGATCGGGGCGCGGGGGCCAACCCTCACCGAAGGACCCTTCGCCCGCAACCGGCTGTTTCTCGACATGCTGGCCGAGGCGACCGGCCGACCCGTGCTCCTTCCCAGCGGGTCGGCCACTGGAACAAGCATCGGCGCGGCGCTACTGACCCGTGGGGCCGGCGCCGCGCTCTGCGATAAGCCAAAGGCGCATCCGTCCCTGGGAACGGATCTCGCGCACGCCCTTCAAACCTACGCTGACACCTGGCACCGCGCCTGCACCGCGCAGCACGCCGCTGCTGTCTGAAGACAAGGAAAACACCAATGACCCGTCCCGATTATACCGCCGCACAAGAGGTTTTCGCGCAGTGGGGCGTCGATACAGAGGCCGCGCTGGACCGACTGGCAGAGATCCCGATCTCGGTCCATTGCTGGCAGGGCGACGATGTCGTGGGTTTCGAAGGCGTGACCGCGGGCAGCGGTGGCGGCATCCAGGCCACCGGCGACTATCCGGGCCGGGCCCGCACCCCCGACGAGCTGCGCGCCGATCTCGAGTTTGCCTATGCCAACATTCCCGGCAAGCATCGGCTGAACCTCCATGCCAGCTATCTCGACAGTGACGAGACCCCGGAACGCGACGCGCTGGAATACAAGCATTTCGCGCCCTGGGTTGACTGGGCGAAGGAAAACGGCCTCGGGCTCGACTTCAACCCGACCTTCTTTGCCCATCCCAAGGCCGACGACAACCTGACCCTGTCGCATCCCGACAAGGGCATTCGCGATTTCTGGATCCGCCATGGCCAGATCTGCCGCGAGATCGCAGCAAAGATCGGGCAGGAACTGGGTAGCGCCTGCGTCAACAACATCTGGGTGCCGGATGGGTACAAGGACATCCCCGTGAACCGCATGGCAGCGCGGGAGCGGCTGGAGGCCTCGCTCGACGTGATGCTGGAGAAGCGTTTCGCCAAGGCACAGCTTCTGGATGCGGTGGAGAGCAAGCTCTTCGGACTGGGCGTCGAGGCTTGTACCGTGGGAAGCCACGAGTTCTACCTTGGCTATTCCATCCGCAAGGGCACGCTGCTTTGCCTCGATATGGGCCATTTCCACCCCACGGAAAGCATCGCCGACAAGCTTTCCGCCGTGTCGCTCTCGGTCGACGAGATCCTGCTCCATGTCAGCCGCCCGATGCGGTGGGACAGTGACCATGTGATCCTGCTCAATGACGATATCCTCGCGATGGCGCAGGAATTGGTTTTCGGCGATCTGCTCGGGCGCACCCATATCGGGCTCGATTTCTTCGACGCCACGATCAGCCGCACCGCGGCCTGGGTCGTCGGCACGCGCAACATGCAAAAGGCGCTGATGCGCGCGCTGCTGCAGCCGGTCGAGATGTTGCAGGCCAAGGAGGCCGAACTGAACTTCTCCGATCGTTTCATCCTGACCGAAGAGCTCAAGGACCTGCCCTATGGCGCGGTCTGGGAGACCTTCTGCGAGCGTCAGTCCGTGCCGAGCGGCGTGACGCTTCTGAACACACTCAACACCTATCAGGCCTCCGTGGCCGACCGGATATAAGGAGGGCGAGATGCCCGAATTCACCCACGCAATCTCCTTCGTCGAAGAGGCCGCCCCCTTCGTCCAGCTCTGCTGGAATATGGGCTGGAACGAGGCGAATGGCGGCAATTTCAGCTGGCGCCTGCCGACCGACGAGATCGAGGCGATCCTGCGCCGCCGCTTCCCCAAGGCGCGCCCGACAGACCCGCTGCCGCTTGATCAGGCGCAGCCGAGCCTCGATGGCGACTACTTCCTGATGACCGGCTCGGGGCAGTTCTTCCGCCACGCGCTGGCACATCCCGACGAAGTTTTCGGCATCATCCAGATCGTCGAGGGCGGCACCGCCTATCGCACCGTCTGGGGCTTTGCCATGGGTGGACGGCCGACCTCGGAATTCGCCACCCACCTTGTCGGCCATGCCATCCGCAAGGAGGTTTCGGGCGGGCGCGAGCGGGTGATCCTGCATTGCCACGTGCCGGAATTCATCGCGCTCAGCTTCCTGATGCCGCTCGACTCGCGCGAGCTGAGCATGGCGCTTTGGCAGAAGATGCCGGAATGCATCGTGATCTTCCCCGATGGGGTGCGCGTTGTGCCGCCGCTGCTGCCCGGCACGGTCTCCATCGCCGAGGCGTCCGCCGTGGAGTTGCGCAACAGCCGCATCATCTCCTGGAGCCATCACGGGATCTTTGCGTCCGAAGAGAGCCCCGACAAGGTATTCGCGCTGGTCGAAACGATCGAGAAAGCCGCTGCAATTCAGCGGCGTGTTCTGTCCGCCGGTGGTCCGCAGCGTGGGATCGAGCCGAGCCTGCTCAGGGAGCTGTGTGACAAGTTCGGTCACATCATGGTGTCCGAGCCGGCTTTCCTTGACCAGGGCGGTGAGGACAGTAAATCTTGATCCCTTAGGCCGGAAACCCCGCCCGCAGGTTATAGGAAGACCAAATGACAGACATGAAGCCCCGCGTGGGCGCGCTTCTCGGCGAGTTCAACTTCGCTGTTGCCGACAGGGCAGACACCATCACGGTTGGTCAGCCGAAGGACCGCTGGACCATGCTGTTTGTCTATCGCGGCCGGCATTGCCCGCGCTGCAAGCGATTCCTGAACAAGCTGAACGCTGTGCTGCCGGACTGGGCCGAGGCCATGGATGTCGTGGTTGTCTCGGCCGACACCAAGGACAAAGCCCTGGCGGACAAGGCTGAGTTCGGCTGGGAATTCGACCTGTGCCATGGCTTGACCGAAACACAGATGCGCGCGCTTGGCCTCTACGTGTCCGAACCGCTTGATGATGCGGAGACGACGGGCCTTTTCGCCGAACCCGGCGCCTTTGCCTTCCGTCCGAACGGCGAGTTGATGCTTGTCGACATTTCGAACGGTCCCGCGGCGCGCCCGGATCTGGAAGAACTGTTGGACGGGATGAAGTTCAATATCGCCAAGAACCGTCCGGTCCGGGGAACAGCCTGACACGGGTGGGTTCCAGACGCTCTGAAACGGTGCCCATCTGGCTTTCCGGATGGGGCCCTTTCCGTTGCTTCAGCTCAACGCGCCAGCAAGCCGCCGTCGAGGTTGCACATAGCGCGGGTAATGTCGTCCGGTTTTCCCCAGCGGCCTGCCGAGATGTGATCTGGGATTGCCTTGTTCCGCTCGGTGGGCCCGGCACGGTTCGAACCCTCAGACATGGCCTTCCACCATGATGCAAAGGGTCCAGAGGGAGAGGGAGAGTAAGCTCAGATCCAATCCGTGTGACTGCCCCCTAAAACTGGGCCATTGTTTGGACCACGAAAGGGGGAAGAGGGATGGCTCGGAAACGGTATTCGGATGAGGACGTCCTGAAACTGCTGCGAGAGATCGAGCTGAAGCTGGCGGATGGAGATGACGTCCGGACGTCCTGTCGTTCGGTCGGTGTCAACGACGCAACCTACTACAATGAGCCATAGTCGCGCCATTGGTCCGAGCGACAATGACGAATGCGGCGTCGGTTCGGCGGGATGGGCAAGTCTCAGCCGTCGGAGTCGCGTTGCCTTGAGAAAGAGAACGCTCGGCTCAAGAAGATCGTGGCCGAGTTGGAACTCGACAAGCTAATTCTCAAGGAAAGCCTGAACCACCTAAAGCCGAGGGCCTGACGACGAGCCAGCTTCGTCAGGCCGTCATTCACACGTGTCAGAAACCCGCCACGTCCGAACGCCGGACCTGCAAGGTGGTCGGACTTGCCCGGAGTTCCATGCAGTACCGATCCGTCGCGAGGAACGACGATGAGTTGCGGCTGGCCATGATCCGACTGGCGAAGAGCTATGGGCCTTATTACGATCGAAAAGTTGCAGAGTTGCTGCGGGTCGAGGGTTGGCGCGTGAACCACAAGACGGTGGAGCGGCTCTGGGGCGAGGAAGGGCTGCAACAGCCACAGCGGCACCTTGAGGAGGACCAGGGATTGGTCCGGGGGACCAATCCCCCGACGAAAGAAGCGGCGCCTTTACCACGAGGACAGTTCGATCATTCGGTTGCGACCGACACATCCGAACCATGTGTGGAGCGTTGATCCTCGCCATTGTCGCTCGGACCAATGGCGCTCCCAATGGCTCGAGTCACGACAAACTCAGCGATGGCCGCAGCTACAAGGTGCTGACGGTGCTGGACGAATACACCCGCCAGGCACTGGCAGTAGAAGTCCGCACCCGCATGGGTTCTGAGGATGTGCTGGAGGTCCTCTACGGGCTGTTCCTGCGCCACGGAAAACCGGAGTTCGTCCGGAGCGACAACGGCCCAGAGTTCGCATCGGAAGCGACACAGGGATGGCTTGAGAAGGTCGGCGTGAAGCCAATCCGGATCTATCCGGGCTCACCATGGGAGAATGGATACAACGAACGGTTCGACGGAACGCTACGCCGGGAAGTCCTCAATGTGGAATGGTTCACGACGACCAGGCAGGCCCAGATCGTCAACAACTGCTGGCTCAAGCAGTACAACCACACCCGCCCGCATCAGGCACTCGGAATGCGGCCTCCTGTGCCTGAAACCCTATCAAGAAGTGGCCCATCGAAATGGGGCTGGACAGATTCTCGATGGTCGACTGACGATTTCATATAGGAGTCTGGCAGCTTGACCCCCAGGTTCTTTCCACTCCCGGACAGTTTAGACCAGATTCTGATTAATTAGGGCACAGTGACACCCCGTCTTGATACGCGGTGCCGGGTTCTTTTTTTCGGTAGCGCGTTTCCCGACATGTCTCACCTTTATCACCTCTAACCTCTCCGGGTCATGACAGTTCGCCACACTCCAAGTTTCAACGAGCGGGCTGACCCAACAGAGGATTAACTTCATGAATTCGAAAGACAAACGGCTCTTCCGTTGGCCGGGCGCGATTTTGGCCCTGAGTGCCATTGTTGTGCCGACCTTCGCCTTTGCTCAAGACAAACCCAATGTTCTGGTCATCTGGGGCGATGATATCGGGATCACCAACATCTCGGCCTATTCGCGCGGCCTCATGGGCTACCAGACGCCGAATATCGACTGGGGAGCCTGATCTTTCTCTATCTGATGGCCGCGATCTTCGTGTTCTGTGCCGAGTTCAACGGCCGGCTGCGCACAATCGCGCTCGACGAGGGAACCTAACGTCCACGCGAGGCATATTCGGACGGAGCCATTCCCTCCCACCGTGAGAACGCTTCCGAAAAAGATTGACGCTGGGCATAGCCGAGACGATCAGCTGTCTCTTCGACGGAAATCCCGGCCCGCAAGTCCTTCCTGGCCGCATCGTGGCGGGCTTCATCCCGCAGCGCGGCAAAGCTGCTCCCGTTGCGCCGGAGTTCGAATTGCAGAGTACGGGATGGCTTCGAGAGAATCTCCGATATGTAATCCAGCGAAATCGGGCGATGCATCTCCCTGATGGCCGCAGACTGAAGCTGCCGGACGATCTCGACCGTGGACGGCGCGGCGCATTCGATGTTCTCCATCGCCCGGGAAAAAGTTGCGGCCAGGCTTGCATCGCCCTGCTCCAATCGCCGCTGCAGCAAGAACGCGTCGAACTCGACAACTCCCCGCGTGGCGGAGGTGACCCGGGTTGCATCGGGAAACAGTGCCTTGTGCTCTGGTTTGCACCTTGGGAACCGGATGATCGGGTGCGCGGACTTGTACCCGCGGGTCAATCGAACGAGATTGAAAAACAACCCCATTGTTATCTGGCTGTCCCGGGCGCTTTCCGCGCCGCGCCCGTAGGGGTTCAGAAACTCGATCCGGCACCGGTCGTTGCGCATCCCGAAGATCACGGTGGCCCCGGCCTGCACGTATTCCAGCCCATCACGGACGCGCTGGAGCGCATCCCACAAGCTCTCCGAATGGTACACCGCACGCCCGAACAGCCCCATATCCGTCAGGTGTTGGTTCAGTCCAGTCCGCGCCGTAAACGCAGGATCTGACGCGTAGAATTCCTTCCGCGAGAGACCGTCGAGATAGGTGTCGGCGCTAATCAGTACCTCGTCGTCGAGCTCCGGAACGGCCCCCTCTGTGTCTTCGACCACGGCACGGGCACCTGCGGGGTTCTTCTCCGCAAGCTTTGCCAGCGGCCCGAGCAGCAAGGCACCCCGCACCGGAGTGTCGCCGACACCAGGTGTGTTTTTGTCCCAGCCTTGCGCGTTTTCCGACACCCTAAGGGTTCTCCCGTTTTACGCTTGCCCGGAATGATGGGTTATTAACAGGAAAATACAACAGTTTTGAATGATTCTAAGATCCCGGTCCCGGGTCGTAGGTCGGCTTTTCTGCTCCGTGCAGGTCAGAGCCCCCAAAATCCGACCCCCCCAAAAGGTGATCGGGTGACTGCGACCGGGAGCAAGGATCCCGGACCTCGCTATTGCGACCCAGCACTCACCTATGAACCGGCCGCTGCCCGGCCAAACCGTTGCAGCAGCCTTGCTGCGAAACCCCTGCCAGGAGTGAATAATGGACAAGTTTGTTGCGGTCGTCTGTGACGATGAAAACACCGCCTACAAGGCCACCGAGGCCCTCAAGGAGCTACACCGCAAGGGCGATCTGGTGATCTATGCCCATGGCGTGATTTCAAAGGACGCCGACGGTGTTGCCGTTCTGAAAAAGTCCGAAGACGAAGGTCCGATCGGCACCGCCTTCGGCGCGCTGATGGGGGCGATGGTCGGCGTCCTGGCCGGGCCCGCTGCCGTTGCCGCCGGCGCAGCGGTCGCCGGGACCGCCGCCGCCGCCACGGCTGCCAGCACCGGGATGGTCGTGGGCTCCATGTCAGGCGGCCTCATGGGAATGTACCGTGACCTGTGGGTCTCGGGGATCGATGCCGGCGTTGTCGATATGGTCTCGACCGAGCTTGTCCCGGGCAAGAGCTGCCTTGTGGCCTCCATCGACGAGGTCTGGAGCACCCCGCTCGACGTGAAGATGAAGGAGCTTGGCGGCATCGTCTATCGCAAGCCTCGCATTGACGTCGAGGACGACCAGATTGCCGCCGAGATGAACGAGCTCAATCGGGAACTCGACGAGCTTGATGCTGAGATGGAGCAGGCCGTCGACGAGATGGCCGACAACATCAACGAGAAAATCGACAACACCAAGGCTAAGATCCAGGAAACCAACGAGAAGATCGACAAGCGCATGGACCAGCTGGATGCGGAGTTCGAAGCCCGCGTTGATGCGCTGGACGATCAGATCCAGACCGCCGTCGGCAATACGAAAACCAGGTTCCAGAAGCGCAAGGCGGAGCTGACCACAGACTATCACGAGCGCAAGGCCAAGTTGCAAAAGGCCTCGAGCCTTGCGGCAGACGCTCTCCTGTAACACGGTTGGGTGCGGCCCGGACAGGGGCCGTACCAACCACGAACGGGGCTCGACTTGGATACCTTGCAGCTTTCAGACCTCATCAACAGTCTCACCACGCCATTCCGAACCTGGATGGAACGCATAGACCCGGAAACCGCCGCCGCCTTCGTCGGGCTCTGTGTGCTGGTCATCTTGTTTCGGAGCCCCCTCGCCTCGGCCGCCTTGCGCCTTGTGCGCTGGCTCATGTCGAGCATCTCGATCACGATGACGGACGAGATGGAGGAAGAGGCCGGAAAGTTCATGCGCATCCTGCTGGTCGCCGGCTCTCTGCTCCTGACCCTCGAAACCCTGTCGCCGCCGGAATTCGCTGGCGGTTTCTTTCGAAAAGTCCTGATTTCTGTGCTTGTTCTGGCGATTTTCGCGGCCTGGTATCGGTTGGTCGAACCGATGATTGGCCTTATCGGCCCAGACAAGATCACCGGGGTCCGGCTGGATACCTCCTGGATGGTGCGGCTGGGCCAGTTCGTCGTCGTGTTGATGTCGATCACGGCGTTTCTCGAGGTCTGGAACATCGATATCTCCAATGCCCTGACCGGCGTCGGGGTACTTGGCGCCGGCCTTGCCATCGCCTCGCAGGATTTCATCCGCAACCTGATCGCCGGCATGAACAACATGAGCGAGAAGCGGTTCGAAACCGGCGACTGGATCGCCGTGCAGGGCGGCGTAGAGGGCACCGTGACCCGGGTCGATGTCCGCTCCACGACCGTCATGGGCTTCGACCACGTCCCCCATTATGTGCCCAACAGCGAGCTTTCCAACGCGATCGTCCTCAACAAGAGCCGCATGGATCACCGCCGGATCTCCTGGACCATCGGCCTGGTGCGGGACGCGACCGATGCGCAGCTCGAAGCGGTTTGCGAGGCGCTGCTCCGGCACATGCGCGAAAGCGGCGATTTCGTCACAGCTGAGGGCTTTCCCCTGCGTGTCATCCCCTTCGGCCTGTCCGACAGCGCCATCGAGATCCGCGTCCAGGGCTTCACGCAGACCAAGGACTACCAACCCTATCTCGAGGCCTCCGGTCGTCTCGTCTCCGCGTTGCGCCGCGCCCTTCGAGAGGCCGGTACGGAACTCGCCTACCCGACCCGGACACTTCACCTCACGGACCGACGTGAGGAACGTACCTCGCCGCCCTAACCCTCAGTCTCCAAGGATGCGCCATGACACTCCGCAGACCTTTCTCATCCCTTGGCCTTGCGACAGCGGCTCTTTCGGTCGCGGCACTCGTCGTTTTCTGGGCACCGCCGGCAGACGCCTTCGAGCTCACGCGGCCCTCCAAGAGCTTCGAGGACGAACGCGCCATCGCCGCCCAGCAGCACCCGCAGATCCTCGCCCAGTTCAACGGCGAATACGATGATCCGGAGCTTTCGGCCTATGTCACCCGTGTTGGTGAGCGCGTGGCCAAGGCCTCTGACATGCCTGACAAGCCCTTCAATTTCACCGTGCTGAACTCGCCGATGGTCAATGCCTTCACGGTCGGAGGAGGCTATGTCTATGTGACCCGAGGCATCCTGGCCTCGATCAACTCCGAGGCAGAACTCGCCGCCCTGCTTGGCCACGAGATCGCCCATGTAACAGATCGCCATACCGCCCGCCGCGAAACCCGCATCCAGCAGGACCGCGCGGTCTCTGTCGGCGTAGGCTTGCTGACGGGAAGCCTGTCTGCGGCGCTCCTGACCGAGGGGGTCGGCGCCGTGAACCGCCAGGCCTATTCGCGTGAACAGGAAGCCGACAGCGACACGCTCGGCATCGAGAGCATGACCCGCGCCGGATACGATCCGCACGCCATGCCGCAAATGCTGGGCGCGTTGAAACGCGAGGTCGCCCTGATGAACCGGATGGCCGGCAATGACGCGGATGCCGGCCCGGGCATCCCCGCCTGGCTCTCGGACCACCCGGAGACGGATGACCGCATCGCCAGGACGCAACAGGAGGCGGCGGCGACCGGCAAGGCGCCGGGGGCCGGCGATCTCGGCCGCAACGCGCATCTCGACGCAATCGACGGGATGCTGTTCGGACCGGACCCGAAATTCGGGCTTCTTAGGAACGGCACGTTTCTGCATCCCGGCCTGCGCGTCGCCTTCGATATCCCAAAGGGATACGCAATCAAACAACTGCCCGGAGCAATCCTCGCCGTTCGCGACCCCAAATCCTTCGTGCTGTTCACAGGTGCCGAATGGCCCGCCGAGCGGAGCCTCGAAGAGTTTGCCCTCTCGGCATGGTACTCGATCACGGAAGGCGATGTCGGAGATCTCGACAATCTTGAGGAGATGACCGTGAACGGGCTCCCGGCCGTCCTCGTCACCAAGCAGGTCGACCGGCTGTTGGCCAAGGGAACCCTCGCCAGCATCGCCTATCGCGTCAGCGACGAGCATGTGTTCGGGCTGTCCTTCCTAATCGTGGGTGACCTTTCCGGGCCCGTTTTCAACGAGTTCAAGGGGATTGCTGACAGCTTCCGGGGGTTGAGCTATGCCGATATTTCCGAGATCCCGATCCCGACAGTCACCGTGATCGAGACCACCGGATCGGAGGATCTTGCGACGATTGCCGAGCTGATGCTCTTTTCCGAGTTCAAGCTCGAACGGCTGAAGGCCCTGAACGGAGTCGATGCCGACCCGAAGAGCGGCGATCGCCTGAAGCTCATCGGCGACGGTCGGGACCGGTAGACTGGTCGGTCACCGCGGGGCTTCCCGGTTTCGATCCCACCACAAAAAGAGGGGCCACCCGGCCCCTCTTCCTCTTCAAACGACGGGTCTCTGGTTCCCCTATTCAAGCAGGGATCACCGGAACTGCAGGTTGATCGCAGCGTAGACCTGGAATTCCGGTTGACCGTCGCCGCGATGCGCCACGGACCACTGAGGTTCGATGAAGATGTTTGCCGTCGTCTTGCCGAACTTGACAACCTTGCCAGCCCGCAGACCCAGAGGAACGTTGTAATTGTCATTGCTGAAATTGTAGGTCCAGACCGGCGCGCCGCCCGTGTACCAGCCGTCGCCCAACTGCAAGAATGCAAAGGGCTGGAAGGCTCCGAGGTTTGGACGGGTCTTGCCCTCAGGTGTGTCCCCAATACCAGCACGATAGATCGCCAGATAGCCATATTGGAACTTCGGCGAACGACCATCGAAGAAGACATTGGCCAACCCGAGCTGCCATTGTTCTGCGCCCAACCTGTCGTCCGTGGCTGTCGGGGCAACAATCTGGGGGCCTATACCGAAACTGATGCCGGGTTGGGTATCGATTTGGTAGGCAAGGAAAACGTCAAGATCGCCGACCCCGCCGACGTCGCCGAATTCGCTGCCCAGAGGGAAACTGTTGTACGGCAATGAGGCCCGCAGCAGCCAGTTCGAGTTCCCGAAACTGAGCGGCTTGGCGAATCGTAGCCAGTACTGATTGCCGTTCACGTCATCCGGCAGTCCGTGGAAGGAACCGATGTGGTAGGTCTGAATATTGAATGCGGTAACATTCGCCAGCGGGTTGTTTGCATCCGCGTTTGCCGATGCCGCGCTTCCACTGTCTTCCTGTGCGAATGCCGACGCTGCTGCCATAGCCCAAATCAGCGCCCCCAGTCGCAGGGCCCGTCGCCCGACCTTGCCCGTTTCACTTTTCATGGTTCTTGTTCTTTCCATCTTTGCCAAACGATCATCCGACCGGTCCGAGGGAGCGTTTTCCGGGGCGTGAGATCGTAGCATCCGGAAAACGCGTCAATCGTATAGCAGAGCCCTTATCCACCCACTTCCATGTTGCACTTCCTTGCCGCCTCGATCGCCTTCATCGTGCCATCAAGGCTCACCAGCCATGCATAGGTCTCTTTGGGAAAGACGAGCATTTCCCGTTGCCTCATGACATCTTCCACGAAGTTCGGGTTGTTGGTCAGGAGGTAACCGCCCACGTATCCATCGGCCAGGTTCTTTGTCTTTCCGCGTGCCTTGGCGGAATAGAGGTTGTCTCCGAGCGACAATACGATGTCTTCCTTGTTCTTCACCTCGGCGTTCTTGGTGAAGACGCCGAAATAACCAAACTCGTGATCTTTGGTCAGGCCCATCTGGATGACGCCCCCATTCTCGTACATCCGTTCAATGAGACAGGAATTGCGACCCTCATCAACAAGGATGTTCCATCCGGATTCCTCGCCCCACGCCCGGAACGTCGAGTCCGAGGAGGGTAGCACATCGTCAGATGCGAACGCCGCCTGGCTCGCAACCAGACCGACGACCGTTGCGGCCGTGAATAGAGCCGTCTTACGCATGTTGATCTCTCCCTTGTTGAAAAATCTGTGTCTTATGTGACCTTGCTGACCGTTCAGCCGTCACCCTTTGCGAGCTGGTTGCGTTTCAAGTGTTTTCTGTCGCAGCATACCGCTTATCCCCGAGGCCATGTCGGTAAACGCGCAAGCCAGGACGGAAATTCTCCACGACCAGCCAGTAACCAACAGAGTTCGTGTGCTATCAATTGTCTGACACCGTTTGGGCGGGCGTGACCTTCAGGCATAGGGCAAGCGGCCCGGTTGCCTTGGCTCGGTATCCCGGTCTTTGCGCATTGGATGGTGGTGGAGCCCTCCGGAAATCCCGTCCTGATCGAATATGTCGATGGCGAGGTCCGCTTTTTCGCCCCGCTTGGCGCGGGCAGCGGGATGATCGGCCTGCCGGGTGACAACACTCCGCCTTCGCGCTTCATCCGGGCTGTCGCATGGACCAGACAGCGCGTCCGACGCCGAGCTGGGGCGAAACGGTCTACGAGCTGTTCCGCATCTTGGGGGTCGATTCCGGTGGAGCGCAAAATAGGGCGTTAGGGGCTTTGGGGCGCTTTCGGCTGCCAGTGATATTCCCCCGTGAGTAGGATATGGGCCCATCCGAGAGGTGATATGTGCGCCAAGAGGGTCGCTGGACAGTCAAGTCCATCATGACGACGCCGTTCAATGGCGTTTCCGAGCTGTTTCGTTTTCCAGTGGGTGATGATGGCCGCGAGCAGGTTCAGGCCGGCGATGCGAAAAACGAGGGATGCGACCTCCACACACGTCATTATTGAAATCTCCGCGCCATTGCAGATGGTTGTTCACGAGTCGTGCAATTCAAATGAAAGGCGTATCATGCGCTCCCGTTTCCGCACCGCCGGTTGGCTGGCAGCCCTCCTTCTGACAACCTCCATCGCCTCCGCGCAGGAGATCGCCGACACGATTTATGAAGGTGGCCCGATCCTGACCATGAATGACGCCGCACCGCGGGCGGAGGCGCTCGCGGTCAAGGATGGGCGTATCCTCGCCGTAGGTCCCCTGGTCGAGATGCTCAAGCATCAGGGCGACGGCACCGAGTTGCGCGACCTGGACGGAAAGACCCTGCTGCCCGGTTTCGTCGATGCACATGGCCATGTCATGCTGATCGGGCTTCAGGCGATGGCGGCCAACATGCTGCCCGCGCCCGATGGCGAGGTCAATTCCGTCGCCGACCTTCAGCGGGTCCTGACGGAATATGCCGAGGCCAATGCCGAACGGGTGAAGGCTGTCGATGCGATCATCGGCTTTGGCTATGACGATTCCCAACTGGCCGAGCTGCGCCATCCGACCCGGGACGAACTCGACGCCGTCTCGACCGAATACCCCGTCTATATCCTGCACCAGTCCGGCCATATCGGCGTGGCCAACAGCAAGGCGTTGGAACTGGCCGGGTTCGACGAGGCGACCGAAGAGCTGCCCGGCGGCGTGATCCGTCGCGAGGAAGGCTCCAACCGCCCCAATGGCGTGCTGGAAGAGACGCCGCATTTCGCGGCTCTGATGAAGGTGCTCCAGCATATCGACGCCGACGGCATGCAGGCGATGTTCCGCGCCGGCGTGGATCTGGTGGCCTCCTATGGCTACACCACCGCGCAGGAAGGCCGCGCCACCACCGGGCAGGCCAAGGTCATGCAGGCAACGGCCGGCGCCGGCGAGGGGCTGCCGATTGATGTGGTGACCTACCCGGACGTGCTGGTCGACCGCGACTACATCGCCGAAACCCATTCTCGCGAGTATACCGACGGCTTCCGTGTCGGTGGCGCCAAGCTGACCATCGACGGCTCCCCGCAGGGCTTCACCGCCTGGCGCGACCGGCCCTATTACAACCCGCCCTCACAGTTCCGCGCCGATTACCGCGGCTATCACGCGGCCAGCCCGGACCAGGTCTTCGATGCCATCGACTGGGCCTTCGACAATGACATCCAGATCCTGACCCATTCCAATGGCGAGGCGGCGAGCGACCTGCTGCTGGCGGCCATCGAGACGGCAGAGAAGGCGCATGGGATGGCCGACCGCCGGCCGGTTCTGATCCATGGCCAGTTCCTGCGCGAAGACCAGGTCGACGCGCTGAACCGGCTGGAGATCTTCCCCTCGCTCTTCCCGATGCACACCTTCTATTGGGGCGACTGGCACCGTGATCGCACTGTCGGCCCGGTACTCTCCAACAACATCTCCCCGACCGGTTGGGTGCTGGAGCGCGGCATGCGTTTCTCCACCCACCATGACGCGCCGGTTGCCTTCCCGGATTCGATGCGCGTGCTCTCGGCAACGGTCAGCCGCCGCTCGCGCTCGAGCGACATTATCGGGCCGGAGCACCGGGTCGACCCTATGACCGCGCTCAAGGCGATGACGATCTGGCCGGCCTGGCAGCATTTCGAGGAGACCGAAAAGGGCTCGCTGGAGCCGGGCAAGCTGGCCGACCTCGTGATCCTGTCGCAGGATCCCACCGCGATCGACCCCGAGACGATCAACAGCGTGCAGGTCGTGCAGACGATAAAGCGAGACGAGGTGATCTATGACCTCGCGACGGTCAAGGATGGCAACCTGCGCTGGCGCCCGGGCCGCAATGGCATCGACACGGCGGGCGAATTCTACCGCAAGGCCTCTCTGGCAACGGAAATCCCGTCAGGGCTGACGGGCGCGCGCAAGATCATCGCCGAACAGATGGCAGCGCTCTCGATCCATAGCGGCACCTGCGTGTCGGATTACCTCGTGAACAACCTGTCCGAGAGTTTCGAACAGGCTGCGAAGACCCTGGAGAAGTAGAACCAGGGGGCGACGACCGGCATCTGCCGGTCGGACGGGGAAGGTCACTGGAGCCCTGGCCGCCAGATTGCTTCGGCGGTTGGTCGGTGAGAGGTTTGCTGGGCCTTGTGCTGTTGTCGCACTGGGCACCATCGCCCCATGAGAGCTGAACTGAAGCCCGGACGTCCAACCTTTCAGGCGATTGCCGCGGTCTCGACAAGAAAGCTGTATCCGAGATCACCGGTCGAAGCGATAGAACGGTCGCTGGAACTCATGCGAACGGTTCTGGAGCGAAAGCAACGGTCGCTCCGATGCGGGCTTTTCCGACAATCACTCTGCTGCTTACACCTCGCGGCAAGCTGCACACGGTACGCATCATGCCGTCCTTGCGACAGGCCCGCTTTCACAATCTATCGTTTGTCGAGAGCCACACTCATCGCAGAGGCAATCCGCTGGTTGACCGTGCAGACATCTCCGGTTCAGCCAACCTGGCCCTGCGTCACCCATTGCAGAGCGGAAAACCCATAGGCGCGGCCGTTCGGGACAGGTCCAAGCGAGGCGTGATCGGGCGCCGCGCCGGCAAAGGTGGGTTTCGGCAGAACGCGACCTTCATGCACGGTTCCCCAAATCCCGATATCCTGGATCTTGTCCGCAGCCACGGTCAGCGGGTTGTCGTCCAGGATGGTGAAATTGGCCAGCTTGCCGGGGACGATACTGCCCACTTCATCCTCCAGCCTGAGGGAATACGCAGCCTCCAGCGTGATTGCCTTCAGCGCACCTATCCGGGTTCTGTCGCAGATTTCCTGAGGGCTAGACGTAAGCTTTTGGCTGGACGCAGTTATCCCGCCAGAGCCGCGTAGGTCTGAAACGCCGTCTGCTCGTCGGTGCCAAGCTGACCCTTGCGGATCATGTGGGCGGTCTCGATTCCGAACAAGGTCGCTTGCGCGGCGGCGAGTGATTTGAATCCAAGCATTGGCCGGGTCAGTTCTTGATGAAGCGGTGGTCTTGTTCAATCAGGTTGTTGAGATACTTGACCTGCAGAACCTCGATCAGCCAGAACCATCCGCTCAGAAGGAGATGGATGTTCAGGTTTTCCAGCCCGGCCAGATTGGCGCCACTCTTGTCGATCACCACCTTGTCCGGCCAGCCGTTCGTGGAGATCACCCGCGCGAAGAACGCCGTTTCTGCGGCCTCGTCCCGATGCTCAGACAGCCTGAAATCAAGGGCGTTCCCGTCCCGATCGATGGCGCGGCACAGGTAGCTCCAACGACCCCTTACCTTGATGTAGGGCTCGTCGGCGCGCCAAGAGCTGGCGGTTTGCGCCTTTCGTTTCTGTGCCTCCGCGGCGAGCAACGGCGAATACTTCACGACCCATCGGTTGAGGGTAGCATGATTCATAACCACGCCGCGCTCGGCCATGATCTCTTCCTGGTCGCGATAGGAAACGGCGTAGCGGACGTAGAAGAATTTGCTGAAGGAAGCTCTGGAAAAAAATGATACGGCCAGCTCAGCGCCGGGAGTTGGCCGTGAAAGCGGTGGCGATGACGGGTGCTAGCATTGCTCTGGCCTGTCGCGCATTCAGCATCAGCGAGACGTGCTACAGATACAGCCCCAAGCTGGATGAGGAGAACGAACAGATCGCAGAACTGCTCGTCGGACGGACGACGGCCAAGAAGACCTGGGGCTTCGGCCTGTGCTTCCTGTATCTGCGGAATGTCCAGGGCCATGGCTGGAACCACAAGCGTGTCTACCGGATCTAGCGCGAACTGGAGTTGAACCTGAGGATCAAGCCACGCAAGCGGCTGAAGCGGCCGAACCCCGAGGAACTCGCGGTTCCGGGCGCACCGAACGAGGTCTGGTCGATGGATTTCATGGCGGATCGACTTGAGGACGGCCGGGCGTTTCGGCTGCTGAACGTCCTGGATGACTTCAACCGCGAGGGATTGGGTATCGAAGTGGACTTCTCGCTGGCTGCCGAACGGGTCGTACGGGCGTTGAACCAGATCATCGAATGGCGTGGCGCGCCAAAGGCGATCCGGGTGGATAACGGTCCCGAATCCGTCAGTGGCACGCTGGTCGAATGGGCCGAGCAAAGGAGCATTGCCCTGACCTACATCCAACCCGGAAAGCCCCGGCAGAACGCCTATGTCGAGCGCTACAATCGCACGGTCCGGCACGAGTGGCTGGACCTCTACATCTTCGAAAGTATCCACGAGCTGCAGCAGATTGCCACCGAGTGGCTCTGGTCCTGCAACAACGAGCGCCCGAACATGGGCACCGGTGGGATGACACCCGCCCAGAAACTGAAAATGGCCGCGTAAATTCTACGACCAAACCCCCGCACAAATGCGGGGATTACCATGGGATGTGCCTCCATGAGATAGTCTTATGGATGCGGCCAGGAAAGCCTACGAAGAGTTCCACAATGTGAGTCCGACGGCTCCAAACGCGGCGCGCCCGCGGCCACGGATTGCAAAGCCCTTGCCATAGCGACATTGGGACATTTAGGCTCGCATATCCCCCACCAATCGGGGGCTCTCGTCCGACGCAAACATAGGGAAACGAAATGAAGTCCTTGGCTGCCTCACTTGTCGCAATCTCCCTCTCGCTGCCAGCATTTGCCGCAGATGTTGTAACCGTCCCGTCCGCAAGCGGTGTCATGTCGACCATGGATGCGCTGGAGGCCGCAGTCGAGAAGGCCGGAGCGACGGTCTTTGCCAGGGTCGACCACGCCGGCGGAGCAAACTCTGTCGGATTGGAGCTATCCGACTCTCAGCTTTTGGTGTTTGGAAATCCGAAGCTGGGAACTCCGGCCATGCAGGACGATCCGCTTGCCGGCCTCTATCTCCCGCTCAGGGTGCTCGTTTATCAGGATGCGGACGGAAAAGTCTGGTTGGCATATGAAGACCCTGAAGAGATGTTTGATGACCTCGAGATTTCGGACGACGCCCCGTATCTGGAGAAAATGAAGGGTGCGTTGTCCAAATTGACAGCATCTGCGGGTGGCTAAGCCGCGAGAAGCCGCCTTTGGGTGTTTGCCCCTGTCGTGACCTTTTCCGATCAGGGCTGCGCGGCATGGCCGACAGACCCGGGTGCGAGGTGGAGCTGTGGAGGGAGCTACAATAGGCTGAAATCGGAGTCGGCAACGACTAGTCCGGCATCACTACGCATGGGGGCGGGTCGATCTCCAGCTCTCGCAAGCCAGGAATCGTGTGTCTCGGGATACGCGTGCATCCACATTTCAGGGGTTATCGAAGGCCGGCAAAACTCAACGTCTCTATGAGGGAGCGGATTCCTGAGCATAGCCTGTCAGAGCCAAACGAACCGTCAGCAGCAACGTCGTCGCCATTCCCGACAGAATGTACGTTCCTATGAATCCGAGCCATCCAAACCCCATTGCCAATGACAGGACTGCGAGCACGATCCCGACAAGTACTGACGGCGCTACAAATCCAACGACCATGAGTTCCTCCGTCTGTTTGTCCCAGTTGAAGGCTCGCACATGTAACGAGAAAAAAACGCTCGCTGTTTGTGGGGAGTTTGAGTTCAACAACTGCGCTATTGCGCATCGAGAGTTCACAGCACTGGCCCCCAACCCGTGCGGAAAAAGTTGAAACAATGTCGCCCGGCAAAACACCTGGCTGGGCGTTCTGTTGAAAGCTCTGCTGTTTCGGGGGGGGGCAACGTGGCCAACTTCGTGCGAACCGTCTGGACGTCATCATCAATGCCGAAGGCACCGGTGCAGTTTGTTCGGGTTGAGACGCTCGGTTGACCCAATTTGGAACTCAACCTACGGTATAGTCCTTGGGGAATGCCTTTGATTCCTTCGGATCGCGGGACAGGTATCGGCGTAGTGTGGGAGAACACGATGAACTGGACGTCTGCAACTGGACTTGCTCTTGTTTTTGCAATTGGTGCGACCAATCCAGCATCGGCGCAGGAATACTCAACCGAGCAGATCGACACAGAAGCTGCCCTCGCAAGCGATCATTTCTCGCCATATGCCGGACGCAACTTCCCTACTACCCCTCTGTTTGGCGACACCCATCTTCATACGGCCGTGTCGGTAGATGCCGGCACAATGAACAGCGTCGGTCAGGAAGAGGCCTTTCGGTTTGCGAGAGGCGAAGAAATAACAACAACGCATGGTTTGAAAGCCAAGTTGTCACGTCCGCTCGATTTCATCGTCGTTTCCGATCATGCGGAGATGTACGGATTGATGCCGCAACTTCTCAACGGCGACCCCGAGGTTCTATCAACGGAAATCGGCAAGAAATGGTACGAGAACCTGACGAGTGGCGATCCTGCAATCGCCTTCAACACGGCGATGGAGATCGTTGCGTCCCTCTCAGAAAACGAGCCGCCTATCGACAATCCCAAAGCGACGCGAAACGCGTGGCGGGCCTATACAGCTCTGGCCGACCAATACAATGAACCCGGTGTGTTCAGTGCCATCATTGGCTGGGAGTATACGACCGAAGGTGCCAACAACCTGCATCGAAACGTGCTGTTCCGGGGAGATGCGTCGGCGGCCAACCAGGTGGTTCCCTTTTCGCAGTATGACAGCAAGAATCCGGAGGATCTTTGGGCATTTCTCCAGGATTTTGAAGATCGCACCGGAGAAGAAGTTCTTGCAATCGCTCACAACGGCAACCTGTCAAATGGCCGGATGTTCTCGTTCAACGCTTACGATGGCTCGGACCTGACGGTCGAAATCGCTGATGCACGCGCCCGGTTTGAACCACTCTACGAGGCGACGCAGATCAAGGGTGACGGTGAGGCCCACCCATTCCTCAGCCCGGATGACGCGTATGCCGATTTCGACACATGGGATGCGGCGAACCTGAATGGCACCGAGGTAAAAGAGCCAGAGATGCTTGCCGGAGAATACGCTCGTGAAGCGCTGAAGCGCGGGATGAAAATCGAACAGGACCTGGGCGTTAACCCGTTTAAGTTCGGCATGATCGGGTCGACAGACTCCCATACGTCGATGGCCACCGCTCAGGAAGACAACTTCTTTGGCAAGCATTCTGGCGTCGAACCGGAACCAAATCGCTGGGAACACCTTGTTATTGAGGCGCCGGACCCGAGCCTGTCTATCTACGGCTGGAAACAGGCGGCGGGTGGGCTCGCGGCGGTCTGGGCGCAGGAGAACACGCGCGAGGCGATATTTGACGCAATGATGCGCAAGGAGACCTACGCGACAACGGGGTCCCGAATGTTGGTTCGTTTCTTCGGCGGATATGACTTCACGGACGAAGATACCCAGAACCGTTTGCCGGCAGATGTCGGCTACAAGAAAGGCATTCCGATGGGCGGTGACCTGAATGCCGCACCAGACGGAAAGGCGCCGACGTTCCTCGTAGCGGCTTTGCGCGATCAGTATTCCGGCAATCTTGACCGCATCCAGATCGTCAAAGGATGGCTCGACGCGGAAGGCGAAATGCAAGAAAAAATCTACAATGTCGTCTGGTCCGGTGATCGCGAACTGGACGCAAATGGAAAGCTTCCGGATGTTGGCAACACGGTGGATGTGGCCAATGCATCCTGGACCAACTCAATCGGTGCTCCAGAGTTGCTCGGTGTCTGGGAAGACCCCGATTTTGATACCTCAGAACGGGCGTTTTACTACGCGCGCGTGATCGAAATCCCGACGCCGCGCTGGACCGCCTATGAAGCAAAACGTTTTGGTGTCGAAATGTCGGAGGAAGTTCCGATGATAACCACCGAACGCGCTTACACGTCGCCGATCTGGTACACACCGAAAAGCTGAGCAGCAAACGGCAGTGGGCGCGGACTGGTCGCGCCAAATACGACCGTCAGACCGTTTGCGCAGGGCGGGGTTACATCACAAACGCCATCAGACATGTTCAAGCTCGCATTTTGAACCGTGATCCACGTTGTCCGCCGTGCATCCATCACGGGGTTCGTATCCGATCGTCTCTCGTGTTTCGGAGATGTCCCCAAACGCCACGGTGCTGTTCGGGTTGGCAATCCTCGAAAACGCATTCGACGATCTGATGGATCTGGAAATCATCCCCGCTGACCGGATCATGGAGCGCGAAAAGGATCTCCTCGACACAGCGAAAGCCTCAATCGGACGGCTGTTCCCGGAGTTCGACGTCCTGATCGTGGACGAGATCGGAAAGAACATCAGCGGCGAGGGAATGGATCCGAACGTGACAGGACGCCCGGGCTCCGGCTTGCCAGGGTTCGACGGCCCAAGCATCCAGAAGATCGTCGCACTTCGTTCAACGGCCAATCGCGCCGATGCGACCGCGGCTCGACAGGGCCGCGTCTCAGTCATAGAACACGCAGATGGGTTTGCCTGAAAATGATTATTCACCGACAGAAAGGCTTCGCCTCCTGAAAGGCGCCTTCGGGTCGCTGCTCGTTCATACGGGAGCGATTCTGGTTGGGCTCGGTACGTCGATGGTATTGGGCCGGTTGCTCGGCGCAGAAGGATTTGGCAACTACACGCTGTTTCTGGTCGTGTTCACACTTGTCGGACTACCGATCCATAAAGGGTTGCGCGCCTTCGTCCTTCGGGAGGTTTCCGCGGCGCGCGAGGCCGGCGACACGGCGCATCTGGCGGCGGTGTTGGGGTTCACTCGGCGTTCGATCTTGCAGTTCTCGCTTATCTTCGCCGCGCTCGTCACGATTGCCGCCATGATCATGCCAGGCCAGGCGTCCTTTGTTGTCGTTTCGGCCTTGCTTGTGCCGCTTCTGGCGCTGCTGGAGCGTCAAGGCGCGTTTATCGCGGGGCTGGGGCATCCGATCGCAGGTCAGATACCGGAGCAGATCTTGCGTCACCTCTTGCTGATTCTGATGATCGCAACTGCGGTTGTTTCGGGGCTGGGAGCACGGATCACGCCGCAGGTCGCCATGGCGCTGTCCTGTTCAGCCATTGCCCTGTCCCTGCTTGTCACCGGTCCTTTCCTGCGTCGAGCGCTGGCAGCGCAGCCCGCTTTGCCTTTGCCCGGCCCGGCCCGGCCCGGCTGGTTCTGGAGCATGTGCCTATTGTCGATGATCGCCGGGCTGGCTTATCTCAACCAGCGCATCGATCTGTTGGTCATTGCTGCCCTGCTTGATACGCGGGATGTCGGGATCTACCGGATCGCCGGACAGGTCGCACTGCTGGTCGTCATCCCGCAGATCGCGATCAACCGCTATATCTCGCCTGCGATGTCGGCCGCATTCAAGGCCCGGAACCACGGTCGGATGCAACGCCTGCTTGCCGGAGCATCGTTCCTGGCAATCGCCGGCGGTTTGCCTTTGGCCCTGACACTCGTCCTGTTCGATGTCGAGATCCTGACCATGGCTTTCGGTGGCGACTATGCTGAAGGAGCCGCAAGCCTGTCGATCCTTACCCTTGGCTATCTCGCCAGCGCAGTGTTCGGATCGGTTGGGGTGGCGCTGACAATGACGGGCCACGAGCGCGATGCCGCATGGGGAATGGGGATCGCGGTGGCGAGCAACCTGATGTTGAACGTCCCGATGGTGTTGTGGCTGGGAATGCCTGGAGCGGCCATCGCAACCGCGATCAGCCTCCTGATCTGGAACGCCTTTCTGGCATGGCGGGTGCACCAGCGTACCGGGCTGGGTTCCAGCGTGGTGTTCCTGCCGTTTCTGACGCGGGCAGAGCGGTCCTAACCTATGCCGCGAGCATTGCAGATCCAGCTCCAGTTCGATTCGCACATCTCGTCGACCGAACGCTTCGCCTCGAACCCGATCAACTCCCGCGCGACGGTCACATCCGCATAGGTCGCAGAAACGTCGCCCTCGCGCCGGGGCGCAAAAAGATGAGGCAGCTCGCGGCCGACAGCGCGCGAATAGGCGGAAATGACATCAAGCACGGACTGCCCCTGACCGGTTCCCAGGTTGAGCACCAATGGTGATTGGCCACCATCGAGGTGATCGAGACACAGAACATGCCCGTCGGCAACGTCGCAAACATGAATGTAGTCCCGGATCGCGGTGCCATCATGCGTATCGTAGTCATGCCCGAAGATCGGCACATGCGGGAGCTCTCCCGTTCCGGTGCGCGCAAGTATCTCCATCAGGGTCCTCGAATTGCCGAGCGATTTCTCCCCAATCATCCCGGAAGGGTGACAGCCGGCAGGGTTGAAATAGCGCAGCATGCCGATCTGCCAGCGCGGATCGGACGCCGCGGCATGTTCCAGGATCTGCTCGCAGATCAGCTTTGTGTGCCCATAGGGGCTTTTGAAGCTGCGAGGCGCATCCTCGGCCACCGGAAGACGCGCCGGTTCGCCATAGATGCTGCAGCTCGACGAGAATACCAACCGGAACAGCCCGGCAGTGCTCATCGCTTGAAGCACATTGACCAGCCCCGAAACATTGGTCTCGTAGTACTGCAGGGGGATCTCCGTCGACGCTCCGACATCCTTTCGCGCGGCGAAATGGATAACCGCATCGAACCGGCGCTCGGCAAAGACCTGGTTCAGTAGCTGCCGGTCCAGAACATTGCCTTCGATATACTCCACCGGACGGCCTGTCAGCCGGCTCAGCCGGTCGATCACATCGCGATGGGAATTCGAGAAATCGTCGAGGATCACCACGCGATACCCGGCCTCGATCAGCGCGACATACGTGTGAGATCCGATAAAACCGGCGCCACCAGTCAGCAGGATAGGGTCTTTGGCAGTGTGCGTCATCTTTCCCGTAACACTCTGTTTTATCATTGGTTGAGTCTGCTCTTTTCGTCCGGCCGGGAAACTCGTCCGGAGGCGACGTATTCCCGAAAGCCGGTCCAGAACTTATGTCTGGCGTCATCGAGCGTGCTTTCGGCATATCGAGCGGCGACCTGCCAGTTCCGTTGCGCCCGCGCATGCATCCAGCCCGGATCGTCGCGGCCCCGAAGCAGACGTGCCGCGAGGTCGCTCGCGGAACCTGGCGCTATCATGTCCTCGGGATCGAGGAGTTCGGGAATGCCGGCCGTCGTGGACCCCACTGCCGGGCAGCCTCGGCTCATCGCCTCGACAAGCGCACGGGGCAGGCCCTCCTTTCGTGAGGGCTGAAGGTAGATATCGATCTCGTCAAGCCAGGCAAAGACCTCTTCGCGTCCCGCCCGGGTCCCGTCGAACTGGACGATCTCGGCCACGCCATGACGGGAGGCGAGCTCTTTCCACGGCGCTGGATTACCCGGTCCAAGGACATGAAAACGAAATTCCGCGTTTTCCGGGCCGAGACGCTCCAGTGCTTCGAAAACCGTCTGAATCCCCTTGAAACGTCCGTTCAGCGTGCCGATCAGGCCGAGACGCAGCGGGCTGGCCTTCCCGGCCTCCCGTTGCTCAGCCTGTCGTGCCAGGCGCCTGTCGAGAACCGATGTCTCCGGCGACGGGATGCTCACGTCGGAAATGGCAGCTGTCACCCCTTGGGCCGGGTAGCGCGACTGGAGGAATGCTTGCGTCACGTAGATCGCGAAAGGCGCTTGGCGCACCGAACGTTGCATCCGGTACCGAACGACCGGAGCATAGAGCATGCCTGCGCGCGTGCCGAAATTCAGGAACCCATCCCAGGGACAGGCGACCACCTCGACAGCGTAGGGTTTGTTGAGCCGCCGCGCCCGTTCTGCTGCCAGAAAACCGATCTCGCTGGGCAGCCGTGCAATTACGGCGTCGGCCTCCGCGACAAGCGCATCCATCTGCGCGCGCGCTTTCGGGCGGGCCAGCGTCATGCCGCGCGGCGAGGTCAGGTTCTCGAAGAAGCGGAAGCTCACACCGGATGCCGAGCTTTCGACAAACCCTTCGGTCGATGCGCCTTCGGCCAGCGCCGCTTCCCGTCCGGCCACGATCAGTTCATCGAAATGCGCAAGGTAGCGCGCCCAGTCCCGGGCCGGGAAATGCACATCCGACAGCACCGCATTGCGCGTTTCGACAAACCGGTGATCATGGGCAAACAGGAGCTTCATCGTCTGGCCCCCGAGACACCGGACCCACGGGAGACCCCGAGCGGCAGTCCGCAATAGATCAATGTGAAGAAGACCAGCACGACACCGGACTGCACCCAGTCGTAGATTGCTGTCGAGTTCGGTTGCAACAGGAACAGGGTTGCCACGTAGAAGAGCCGGTCGAATGGTTTGGTACTGTTCGAAGCAAAGCGATGGGCAAAGCTCTTCATCACGGCCCCGAACGCAAACATGACCAGCACGACACCGGGAACATGCAGGTTCATATAGGCCTCTCCGATATTCCCGGGAGGAACACCGGAGTTCGGGATGTCAAACAGGCGTTCGGACACGATCCGGCCGCCTGCCTCGGGCTTTTCGAAGGGCAACAGGACAGAGGGGATCGCAACAAAGGCCACCGACAGGTAGCTTTCGCCGTAGAGCAGGGGCATCTTGTCCGGGACATTCGCCAGTATCGCGAGGAAACCGTCGAACTCGGTCCCATAACGAAAGATGTTTTCCGCGCCGCGGACAACCTGGCCACCAATGGACGTATCCAGATCCTCGATATTGACCGAACTCGCTCCACGCGAGATCTCGCGAAACTGGCCACCGATGCCGACGACAAACAGCCCCAGGAACAGGAATGAAGCCGTGGCGAGATAGGGAAACCGGCGCCGGTCCAGACACCAGATGGCTCCGGCCATAATGATCGGCACCAGAAGCACCGAGCGTGACCCCGTTGTCGCGAAAGAGATCACCAGCGATAGCAGGAACATGACAATGAAGTCCGGACTCCGCCATTTGTCCGGTGCAAAGGCGAGCCACACCAGGCAGGCATTCACGCCCAACCCGGCGAGGAAATGCCAGTGCCGTCCTCCGAGATCGACATCGACCCAGTTGTCCCGGGCAAGCCCGCGCTGCAACAGCAGCCGGTCCAACCCACCGAGTTCACGCGCCAGGACGGTAAGTGCCACAAGGGAAATGCCCAGAATGATCGCGGTTTTCAGGGCGGGCAGTGCGGGCGCGGCAAATGTCGGCAATGGGAGGCTGATCGGACGAACTGTCAGGAAACCGAGGTAGAACGCGGCCAGCCCGAGCGCCGAGAGCAGGAAGCCTTTCCCTGCGATCGCATTGAGCTCGGCATCGCTGGCCCCGAAGATCGCGTAATGCTCTTCGAAGCCGAACATGAGCACCGGCAGCAGTGGCAGGATATATCGGACAATTCCCCACCACAGCACCATGAACATCAGCGGATGGAACCATCCGACCGTAGGGTCGCGGAGCAGGAACGGAACGATCGCAATGCCGGCATAGACAAGGAATCCCAGCCCGACGAGATATTGCTGTTGCCCCGCAGCAAAGCCTGCGATCAAGGCGGCAAGTGCGCAGAATGCGATGGCGGCGGCAAAAACCAACCGCATCGCGCGTCCGGTTTCCACAAAGGGGCTCACGTCCGCCTGTCCCGTTCGGCCATTTCCATCCCGGCATCCTGCGGCTGTCGGATCAGGATCAGAACGAAGGTCTCGCACATATCCGGCCCAAAAACGGTTTTTGCCAGCACGGTCCAAAGGCGCCACAGGACATGCAGCGGGAAGATCCCGGTGAAATAGTTGCTACACCAATAGGTCTGGACCTTCACGGGAGAGAGGCCGACGGATTGCGCAATCTCCAGCATCTTCGAGGGTGTGCAGTTCCGGTAAAGCGCGGGAAAACCATGATGACCGTCCGACTTCTCTGGAAAGAAACCAAGCAGAATTCGGCGTTTCACGCCTTCGGGCAGCAGGATGTTCAACCGGGCGAAAGCGGCGTTTCTACAGGGGGTGAAGATCGCCGCCACGCCACCGGGACGCAGGCTCGAAGCGATCCCGAGGATAGCCGCCTGCGTGTCTTCTGTATGTTCCAGAGCCGCCTGGGAGATTGCCAGGTCGCCATCGCCAACGCCCCGAAAATCCGCTGCATCCAGGGCGATTGTCTCGTCATAACTACCATCGGGGGCGGCGTTCAGTTCCGCCGCGGAGATATCCACACCCACGACATGGAGCTGCTGCAAACAGCGTCGCGTCACCGACACATAGGGCCGGCTGCCACCTCCCAGATCATAGATCTTTTGGCCATCCTCGATAAGCGCGGGAAGCTGTTCGAGCCGAAACTCGGTGTTTCCGTCGATCCGGTAGACGGCGGGGAAAAGCCGGTCGAACCGTTCGGAAAGCCGTTTATTCAGATCAATCAGCTTGCGAAGCACTGGCCTAAACACCCTTTGCCTGCTTTGCTTCCGTTTCGTTCAGTGCATAGACCATCCAGCCGCGTTGCCAGACCCGGAAGCCGCATTCGGTCAGGATCGAAGTGCAGGCGAGATCTGTCGCTTCGCCATTGCGCTCCGGCGACGCGTCGATCGCGATCTTTCCTATCCGGCTCAAAACCTCTCGCGCGGCGTCCAGGATTTCCGGCTCGAAACCCTCCGCTTCCAATTTCAGAAAATCGATGCGCTTCACGCCATGCGCGTCCATGAGGCTCGCCAGCCGGATAGACCGGACCTCGAGGGTGTCCGTCCAGGCTTCGGTCGGGGCAATGACGGAGCTGTCGCTGAAATCGGGTGAAAGATACAGGGTCCGCGTGCCGTCGGTATCTCCGATCAATGCGTTCACGCAGGTCACAGCGTCCGCATCGGCTGTGTTCATCTTAAGACAGCGAAAGGCACTGTCATCAGGCTCGACCGCGATAACCCGGGCCTGTCGCGCCGCTGCGGCCAGTGTGAACTCCCCGACATTGGCACCGATATCGACGACGATATCGCCGGCTGTGACTTCAACAAAGCCGTCGCAGTACTTTCTCATCATGGCGGCCATCACGCCATCGGCGGGATCGCGATAAAGATAACGTCCGATCTTGAAGGCGGAATTGAAATGCCAGACCCCATTGGCGTTTCGCGCCACGTAGCCCTCTCCGAAGCGCTCGACCTGGGTGTGCAGCCCCCGCCGACGAGGATCAAAAGCCGGGATCAACCGCAGTGCCATCCGGAGGTAGGCCCAATCCGGCAGCAACCGGAACAACATCCGGTTCGCCGTTATCGTTGTCCGGTTGCGCACGCGCTGTTCCTATCTCTGACCGACGGGACTATGCCACAGCCGCCCCGTCGCGCAACCGATAATTCGAAAAGATACCAATCGGTTCTGTGCGTTGGAGGTAGACGGATCCACTTGTCATTCGCGGTTGGCCTATGCCAGAAACCGAGGGAGAAGCAGAGGGCGCGCATGGCACGCATTTCAATTATTGGTGGTGATGGGCGCCGATCCGGCATTCCTCGGTTGATCCAGCTTCTCTGCACGATATTCAGCGGCCCACATGAATTGCGGGTGATCTCGGATGTCGATCGAGGGGGGTACGAGTTTCTCGCCGAGATGGGGATCTCGCATGTCGAAATCCCGGGACTGGCAAGCGGCCTCAACCCTCTCCGCGTCTTTTCGGCTTTCCGGCGCTTGCGCCGGGAGTTGATCGACGAAGAACCGGATGTCATCTGGGTACAGTCCACGGTCTCGGTGATGCTGGCGAGGATCGTCCTTGTCGAGCTTCGATGGTTTCGGCGCCGCCCGGTCGCACTTGTTGTATCTTATAACGGCGTGCCCTTTGGTCCCGGGCGCGCGCCGGGCATCGCCTTGGCGATGCGGATTCAGGAATACCTGTTTCTAGCCACCGTACCGCGCCATCTCCTTATCTTCATTTCGAAAATGGACCTCGACTTGATTCCCCGGATGCTGAAGGCCCGGCATGTTATCGCCATGGCAATCAACTGCTCCAATTTGGGGATATCGCAGGCGACCGCCAAACAGACCGCGCCCGCGCCGGGAGCGCCAAGGCGGATCGTGATGACCACCCGCCACTCCTATCAGAAGAACCTCGAGGCCGCAGCGGAGGTTTTCGCGCGCTTGCCGGACGGATACGCGCTGTGCCTTCTGGGCCCCGATACAGAAAGTGAGCAGATCAAGGCTGCCTTTCGTACCCGGATGACCCCTGCAAAATTCGAAGCGGTGGAATTCCGGGGACCACAGAGCGATGTGGTGCCATTTCTTCTCGACGCCGATCACTACCTGATGACATCGCGATACGAGGGCATGCCTTTTGGCGCCATCGAGGCTTTCGAATGCGGATTGCCGATTGCGTTGACGGATGTCGGCGGGACTTTCGAAATTGCCGGAGTACATCCGCTCTTCGCGGAGATCTCTGTCATCGACGAAGACGCGATTGCACATGCTGCCAGCGCGATCCACGCTCAGGTTGACCGGTATCGCGAGCGACCGGCCGATTGGCGTCGCAAGATCCAGACCGCCTGGGCGACGCGTTTCTCCCTGCCTGTCTGGACCGAAAGCGTTGAAGCCTGCCTGGACAGCGCGCTCGAAGACCTGCGCGGCTGACCCGTGCGAAGAGATCGGGGGCCTTCCTTTTTCGCCGGACAATTGTTGGCAAGCCCATATTGGCATTGGGGTTTTCTTGCTCTTCCGGTAACAATCGACGCCAAGATGCGTCTCGGAAACCAACCGTGGCCGCAGGTCAGGACTCGGACGGGACCGCAAGGGGGTGAGACGTGACAGGAAAGAACCAGGCGGCGACCGATGCGGAGAAAAGGCCGGTCGGGGTCGCCGAGCGGTCTGCGTCGGGTGACTTTTACGGCCTCATAAGGACTTTGGGGCGTGGAAAGCTGGCCATTCTGCTATGTGCGATCCTGTTCGGCATCGCGGGCGCTTTCCTGACCTTGAAGGTGCAGGTCCCGCATTTCTCCTCAAGCTCCGAAGTGGCGCTGGTCAACCGTCAGGAGCAGGTCGCGGATCTGGAATCTGTCTTGTCCGGACTGTCTGCCGACCAGTCGACAATCAATACCGAAATCGCGCTGATCCGCTCGCGCTCGCTGCTGGAGAAGTTGGCTCACGACCTGATGCTGCTGGACGATCCCGAGTTCAACACGACTCTGCAGGAACCATCCGAATTCGCGCCGAAGGTGGTCTTGTCACGCCTGCCTGGTGTCGATCTTCTCCGCAAGCGGGACTATTCAGAACAGCAACAATTGGCGATCACAGTCCATAACATACTGCAATCTCTTAAAATATCCAACTACCGGCAGAGCTATGTCATCTTGATTACGGCGACGACGACCGATCCGGATAAGTCCGCCCGGATCGCGAACCGGCTGGCCGAGCTTTATATTGGCGACCAGTTGGACCAGAAATTCGAGGCAACGGAAAAGGCGACCGAGTGGTTGACCGAGCGGACGACCGGTCTGAAAGCCGAGCTTGAGACGGCGGAAGGCCGCATCAAGACGTTCACATCCCGCATCGACTTGATCAGTCCGCAAACGCTGGAGGCGCTCAACCGGCAGATGAAGGAACTCCGCAGCCGGATCGCGCAATCCAACGAAGGTCTGGACGCGCTCGTTTTGCAACTTGCGCGGTTCGATGCCGTTGACCTGTCCGAACCGCCCACCGAGATTGCCGCGCTGGTGGATGACCCTGTCGTCGATCGGGCCGCGCGGCGGTTCCAGTCGGAACAGATCACCCGGGAGGCGTTCTTCGAAACCCTTGCAATGCGGGAAGGGGAGCTTCGCAAGGAGATGTCGCGACAGCGAAGCCAGGTCGACTTGCTCGATGTTTCCCTTGTCCAGTTTTCGAACAGGATCGACAGGCAATCCTCGGATCTCGTGACGTTGCAGCAACTCGAACGCGAGGCCGAAGCGAGCCGGCTGATCTATGAGCATTTCCTCGGTCGGCTGAAGGAAACCCGCGTTCAGCAAGGGATCCAGCAAGCCGACAGCCGTATCCTCTCGGCGGCGGTGCCGCCGCTGGAGGCGTCGTCCCCGAGCCTTGGGCTGAATCTGGCTCTGTCGGTTTCGCTCGGACTGATGGTCGGCGCCGCGGTGGTCCTCTGGCATGAACTCCGCAAGGACCGGGTCCGCAGTACCGAAGAGCTCGAAGCTCTGACCGGGTTGACGGTTCTGAGCGAAGTGCTGAAGGCACCGGTCAAGCGGCGGCGGGATTTTGTCGGCTTCCTTTTGAATAACTCCAGCTCGGCTTTCCTCGAAACCATCCGGAACCTGCGCACGACGATGATGATGGCGCATCCCGATACGGAGCTGAAGGTCATCATGCTGACCTCTTCGATCCCGGGAGAAGGCAAGACAACCCAGACGCTGGGGCTCGCCGCCAATTTCGCCAGCCTCGGCGAGCGCGTCCTTCTGATCGAGGCCGATATCCGGCGCCGGACCCTCGGCGTCTATTTCCAAGGCGCGAAGGGCACAGGGCTGGTGACGGCGGTAAAAGAAGGTGGTTGGCCGGACAGCGGGATTTTTCGGCATGAGCAGATGGATATCGACATCCTGTTCGGGGAACATTCCTCCGAGAACGCCGTCGATTTCTTTGCCTCCGAGGCGTTCGGCGGGTTTCTGGACGAGGCGCGCAAGCGCTATGACAGGATCATTATCGACACGCCGCCGGTTCTTGCTGTGACCGACTCGCGCGTGATTGGCGCCCATGTCGATGCGATCCTCTATGTTGTCCGCTGGGACAGTACCGAGAGGTCCCAGATCAGCGCCGGTATCCGGTCGCTGCGGACCGCGAAACTGCCCGTGAGTGGCCTCGTGCTGACGCAGGTCGATCCCAAGGGAATGCGGAGATATGGCTACGGGGGCGGCATGGGCTACTCGCGCGGTTATTACACCTGATAACTGCATCCTGCGCGGACGGGCGGACCAGGACAGGCTGTTAAGCGCGGTTTCCGTCCCGGCTCAACGGGGGGTCCAGTGGCTGAGGTCACGGTCCAGAAGACGCGACAAAAGCTCGATATCCGGCGCGAAAGTGGACTGGAGACGCGCGACCAGTTGCGGGTCCAGCCGCTTTGATTTTGCCGGCTTGCGGACCAGGCGCTTCAAGGCGCCCTTGATGCCAGTTGCCTCGGCCAGCGCGATGAACGCGCGTTCGGTTCCCGGTGCGCGAGCCAGAGCTTCGCGCAGAGATCGCATGGTTCCGGAGCGAAAGGTCGAGCGTTGGTTATGTGTTGGAAAGCTGTGCTTCCCGTCATGCTCAAGATCGAGAAAGTCCAGCACCGTGGCGTAGACCGCGCCGGCATCAGCTTTCAAATCCTCAAACAGGATGAACTGAACCTGCTCCCGTGGACAGATCCGAAGAAGACGGTCGACTTGCGCGCCGAAACTGGCCATCTCGCGATAGAAGAGCAGTTTCGGATCGATGCAAAATTCCGGGATGCGCTCTCCCCTGGCGCGGGCCTCCTGCAGGTCCCATGCCTCGGCAAGGTCGGCAACGTCCTCGTTCAGCGCAACGAGTTGCTGTGCGTGGTATGAGGGGATCATCTCGATCGGGTTGCGTAGCATCACCACGATCCGTGCGTCGGGCGTGGCGGCCAGGATGTTCTCGCAGGCGACGGCTGAATTGAGATAGATTGCAGTGGCTTCGCCGATCCTGATCTGGCTTGCCTTGGCGTCGGCAAACAGCGCCAGATACTCCGCTTCTCCCCGAACCTTTGACATGTCCGGATAGTCGCTCGAATAGTAGAACGGCTCCTTGGGGTTGCACACGAAGATCTGAGGATGTGTGCGGAGATATTCACTGAGCGAGGTCGTGCCGCATTTCGGCGCCCCGACGATGAAGAAATCAGGTCTCGTCTCGGTCATGGGGAGGTTTTCTGGCGAGGTCGGGCAATCGCTCGGATTTCACTGACCGGACGCAGAAAACGCAGCGCCGCCAGGGCGAGGCGATAGGTAGGGTCGCCGGAGCGCGCAACGGGGGCGAGCCTGCGTTCGTACCCGAACGGCCCGGTGCCGATCCGATCCAGTTCAAACCCCGCGGCTTTGATCAGGTTTCCAAGCGTCAATGCGCTCCAGGAATACAGATGATGATTTGGCTCCTCCTCGATATAGCGGCGTTCGCGGCCCCGGGAATCGTTCGGAACGTAGATCAGCAACTTGCCGCCCGGGGCCAGGAAGCGTTCGGCTTCCTGTAAGAGTCCCATCGGATCGGGCACATGTTCGAGCACGTGGTGCATCAGGATGACCGAAAACCGGCGCCCGTCCAGTTCGTCGAGTTCCTGCACGAAGGGAATGCCCAGTGTGGCGCAGGCCGAGGCCGAAAAGGAACCGATATCCTGCCCGACTTTCTCGGCGGCATGGAGCGCGGCGAGATTGGTCCCAAGACCAATGCCGATTTCAAGAACGGTGTCTGTCGGCCCGATATGGGCGCCCAACTTGCGCGCCCGATTGCGCGCCATTGCATCGAACTCAGGCGGACTCGTCCGGAGAACCGCGTCGGCATAGGTCTCCCCTTCGGCGTGCCGATAGGTCTCCGATGCCGGCCTCATGAGCTGCCTTTCCCCGTCAGAAGGACAATGAACGTTCTGGTGATCACGAAGAACTCCATTTTCAAGGATTGCTTCTCCAAGTAGTCGAGGTCCCATTGTAATTTCGCATGGGCCCCGGTGGCGCTGTCGGTATAGCCCATCATTACCTGTGCTAACCCGGTTATCCCCGGCCGGATCTGCTGGCGCTCGCGATAGCGGGGAATTCGGTTTGAAAACTCGGCATAAAAGCCGGGCTGTTCCGGACGAGGACCGATAACGCTCATGTCTCCCAGCAGAACGTTTATGATCTGTGGGATTTCGTCGATGCGACCGCGTCTGAGAAGGCGGCCGAACCCCGATATTCGGTGTGCCTCGGAAGTCGCGAAACGTGCCTCTGTCGCCTCCCCCATCATCGTGCGGAGTTTCCACATCCGGAACAGTTTCTCGTTCATTCCGACGCGCACCTGGCAGAAGAAAAGCGGCCCCGGGTTGAGAAACGGGTTCAGAAGAGCAACGATCAGCATCGTCGGCACGGCTAGAACGAGAAGGGCCGCCACCAAGATGAGGTCGAGTGTACGTTTGACGATGTTCGACAACTCCGCGCCCTCGTTTGTGCTCTTGCCGGCAAGCCCCGGACCGACCCACCTGCCGCCACTTCGGACAGGCCGGTTTCTCGGCGCATTAAATCATGCCAATTCAAACGTCTCAATGGTGGGTTGGGGGGCATCCGCCTGGTGGTGATGCTCTCCGGTTGTTTACCGCTTTCGCCGCGGTATTTCGAGGACCTGCTGCCCGAGCGCGACATCAATGCCAGCGACGAGGTCGACTGCGTCTGACAGCACCAGTTAAACAGCTCGACGCCTGAAGCGGCCGGCCGAGAGACGGCTCGAACTTTTTGCAACGGGGCTCAGACCGAGCGCGAAACAAGGACTTCCCAATGACGCCGAAGGGAAACCTGCCAATCGCGATCCGCCTTCAGGCCCGCCGAAGACTCACCCATGAGATAGGCGACCAGAATTCGGCCCCGGACGCGGGCCTCGTCTTCTGCGAAACCGGCCTGGCCAAACATCCCAGCGGCGAAGTCATACCGCCGCTGCAACGTCCGTTGAAAAACCGCCTGGACGCCGGGATCGGACTTTGACCAGACCGCGATCGCATGGTCGGGCTCGGCAGCGCCTTCCTGGACGACTTGCTTCATAAGCAAGAAAATCCGCTCCTCGGCTGGGCCCGAGAATTCTCTGGCGTCGCGGATGATATGATCCGTGAGCTGGTGCTCCCAGTGGTTCAAAACAGCGTCGAGAAGGTCCTTCACCTTCTTGAAATGCCAATAGAAGCTCCCGCTGGTCACGCCCAGTCGTTCGGCCAAGACGACGACCTTGATCCCGGTGACGCCGCGCTCGAAGAGGATCTGCAGCGCAGCCTCGATCCAGTCCTCCCGACCAAGACGACGTTTTTCCAAAGTTTCCATAGACACCTCTATTGACACAAAACACGGAACCATTCCATAGATATCTCTATGGAGGGTTCGCGGGACCCGGCTTCGCGCCGTAACACCACATCTCCATTCCCGCCTCAAGTAGGCGCGGACGATCGGTCTCGGACAGCTGACCAAAGAGGGGGAGAAGGACATGAACATGGATTTCCGGACTACCGTCAGATCTGTAACACTGGGTATCCTTGGAGCGGCGATGGTCGGGTTGGCTCCGCAGGCCGTGGCCCAGGACGCCGCCGATGCCATGCCAACCGGAAGAACCGCCGTGGCGATCACCGATGGCGTCTATCCGGCCAGTTATTTTCCCAATACCGAGACTCTTGGCGCCGATGAATTGCGGGTCATCGCGCTCGGAACGGGCATGCCGAACCAGACGAAGGCCGCCGTTTCGATCTCGTTCCTTGTCGAACTGGGCAATGGCGACAAGTTCCTGTTCGATATCGGGTCGGGCTCCACCAACAATCTGTTCTCGCTGCGGCCGGATTTCTCAAAACTCGACAAGGTCTTTTTCAGCCATCTGCATGTCGATCACGTCGGTGATTTCATGGGGCTGCACGTTGGCGCGTGGTTGTCGGGGCGTTACACGCCGTTGCGTGTCTTCGGGCCAACGGGCTCAACCCCCGAGCTTGGCACCAAGGCCTATGTGGAGGGCATGAAGCAGGCCTATGCCTGGGACCTTCAGACCCGCACCGGCGCCCTGCCCGACAAGGGCGCCGAGATTGAAGTGACCGAGTTCGACTTCAAGCAGGAGAATGTGGTCGTCTACGAGGAAAACGGCGTAACCGTCCGCTCCTGGCCGGCGATTCACAGCCTTGATGGCTCTGTCAGCTATTCGCTGGAGTGGAACGGGCTGAAATACGTTTTCGGCGGCGATACCTATCCGAACAAATGGTATGTCGAATACGCAGCCGGTGCGGACCTTGCCTCGCATGAGTGTTTCCTGCCGCCGCAGGCGCTGTCGGACTATTTTGGCTGGGATTTGTCGCAGGCAACCTATGTCTCGACCCGGGTGCATACCGAGCCGGCGGCCTTCGGCAAGGTCATGGATGCCGTGAAGCCGCGCCACGCCATGGGGTATCATTCGGTTTTGAGTCCGGAGAACTTCCAGGCGATCCTCGAGGGCGTGCGCACGACCTATGATGGAGAGTTGACGCTGGCCCGCGACCTCACGGTAATCAACGTGACCAAGGATCAGATCGTTGTCCGCGAAGCTTCGGTGGATGAGTACGTCTTGCCGCCGAGCGTGACACAATCCTATATCGATGCGCCGCGTTCCGATGAAAAGTCACCGTCCGACTGGACCATGGCCGGAAAATGGGAGGGGTATACCCCGCCACCGATGCCCGACAAGTGACGCGACGCGCCGGGACGGCCTTGTCGCCCGGCGCGGCCTCAGACGGATCACCCGATCACATCGGCTTGCGGACAAGGAACGTATGGCTTTGCTCGAAGATGTCGCCGGGCATGTCTTCGGAGACGGGGAAATCCATGGTGCACCTTGCGCTTGCAACGATCAGCCAGATGCGGGTGCGCATTTCCAGTTCCTCACCCGCAAATCCCATCTCCTCGAACAAGCTGCGAATGAAAGCATACCGGCCATGATCGACTTCGCGCACCTTGGCTGCGATGTCGGAATCCTGCGCAGCCCAGGCTCGGAAAGTAATTTCATGAAGGTCCAACCCTTCCCGTTTCACGAGTCGTGTGAGGGTAAGAAGGCGATCCTCGGGGCTGCCCACCTGCTGTCCGATGGTTTCGATGACATAGCGGTTGAACCGCTCTACCCAAAAATCGACCATCTGGTCGGGCGTCCACGTCAATCCGGTGGACGTTGAACGATATCCGGGAGCGTCAGAACCGCTTGTCGGCATGAGATTGGAAGGAAACCACGCAATGAACCACGGACGGAGCCTCAGGCAAGGGACATGCGCGATACTGTCGGTGGCCGCCCTGGCGACCATGGTTTCGGTGGAACCGGTCGACGCGGCTGGCGGCAAGGTCACAGATCCCAACGGGGTCGCGCCGGATCGGTTCTTCTACTACCCCGGCACCGAGGAGCTTGGCCCTGAGGAAATCCGCATGACGGCCTGCGGCACCGGTATGCCGTCGGCCCGGCACAAGCATGCGGCGACCTGTTTTCTCGTCGAGCTTGGAAATGGCGACAAGTTCTCCTTCGATATCGGCACCGGCTCGATGGCCAATGTCGCAGCCTACATGATCCCCTATGACATGCTGGACAAGGTGTTCCTGACCCATCTGCACACTGACCATTGGGGCGATCTGGCGACCCTCTGGGCGGGCGGCTGGACGGCGGGACGCACGGGCCCGCTGAAGATCTGGGGGCCTTCCGGCGCTACTGAAGAGATGGGGACCAAATACGCCGTCGAAAACTTCCTCAAGGCGTTCAACTGGGACCTGCAAACCCGCAACTTCGCGCTCAGTCAGGAACCGGGAAAGATCGAGGTCACGGAGTTCGACTTTCGGGGCGAGAATGAGGTGGTCTATCAGGAGAACGGTGTCACTGTCCGCTCCTGGCCCGCCATTCATGCCGGCGATGGCCCCGTCAGTTTCGCGCTGGATTGGTCGGACCTGAAGATCGTGATTGGTGGCGATACCTTCCCCAACAAATGGTGTATCGACTATGCCAAGGATGCGGATGTCGCCATCCACGAGACCTTCCTGACCTCCGATCAACTGGTGAAGTTCTACGGCCAGTCTCCCGAACAGGCGCTTGGTGTCGGCACGCAGGTGCACACCGCCCCGCCGGCCTTCGGCAAGGTCATGGCGGAGATCAAGCCGCGACTGGCGATCGGCTATCATTTCTTCAACGAGGAAGGCACGCGGTTCGACATCTACGAGCAGGTCCGCTCGGTCTATGATGGCGAGCTGTCGCTGGCCGCTGACAACATGGTCTGGAACATCACTGCGGACGCAATCACCGAACGCATGGCCGTGATCACCGAGGAGGCCTGGTCGGTGCCTGGCGCGAAGGAACCGCCGAAACCCGATCCGACCGGCCTCACCGATCCGCTGAGCGACGAGATGAAGGACGGCGCCTGGGATGTGAGCGACGTTCTCAAGCCGCTCGTGGACGATGAAGTAGTCGGACGACCGACGATGGGGCGGCCGGCAGCGTTCCAGTTTCGGGCTGTCCGCCCGGATGACGGAGCGGCCGAGGTGACTATCGATCTCCGCCAGACATGGCCCCATAGCCTGGTATGTCGTGCCGGTTCTGAACGCCTTGGGAACAGCGCCTCTTGGAAATTCCAAAGACCAGATCTCCCAGCAAGCTTGACTTCGCCGAGGGGTCAGTCGACCCTTCGAACGTGCCCACAAAGCCAGGCTCGCTCATGAATTAGTGAAGACCGCCAACAAGATAGAAAGGACCTACAATGCGCTATGCACTCGCACTCCTGATCGCCGGGCTGGCCATCCCGGCAACCGCCCAGACGGCGCTTCTGACGGCCTCGCCGATCCCGGAAGGTGCCGAGTCCCGCTTCTGCTATTATGCCGGGCTCGCCTATTCGAAGAACGCGTACCTCCTCATCGGCGGCAACAACCAGTCCGCTCAGATGACCGGCGGCACGATTGGCTCCACTGGCGACGCAGGCGGTGCACTGCATTCCGGCGGGCAGATCCAGACCCGGGGCGAGCAGAAACCGCTGGAATGCGTCGAAGGGGACGATGGCGTTCTTCGCTGGACGTCCGTGGCCACGATACAGATCAGCAAGTAACGTGATCGATCAGGTGGGCTGAAGAGGAGGATCGGAGTTTGATCCGAACGTACGCAACGCTCGCCACCAGGACCGCAGCCTGGCTCGTCATGGCGCTTATTGCTTGTCTGGCCGCGCCTGCGGCACAGGCCGATTGGGTTAACCTTGGCGGCGCCGAAGTTGCGCCGAACATTGCGGAGTTCCATGTCGAGGACGGCGGCGTGCGCGTGGTCCTCGAGGTGTTTGTCGAAGATCTGGGGGTCTTCTCCGACCTCGTCCCGTCGGAATGGTGGAAAGATGCCGCCTCGACAACACCAGCCGCGGATACCCTCCGGCTTGCCCGGTTTGCCCGGGAGGGGCTGTCCATTCGTACAGGTGACGGGGCGTCCCTGCCGGTCGAGGCGATGGCAATCGAACGTCGATTGCGGGTCGAGCGGGCCTCGCCAATGGCTGGGGCGACCGATCCCTATACCGGTCGCACCATGCCCAGCCCACCGGAGGATCCGCGCGTGCTCTATGCGGAGCTGTTCTATCCGTTTGGTGGCGAGCGCCCTGACGGGCTGATGATCTCGCCGCCGCTGGATGAGAGCGGACAGGCCACCGCGACACTCGGGATGATCGTCTTTCACCGCGCCGTGCCGGTGATCGACTTTCGCTTCTTGTCTGCCCCAGCACAGCTGGCGCTGGACTGGAATGATCCCTGGTATTCGCGTTTCGACACTCCCAACCTCACCCGACACAACAAATATCCGCGCATGACCTTCCTCTATGCGGAACCCTACGAGATCCGGCACGAAGCGCTTGTCCGGGTCCGAGACGCGATGTCGCTCGTCGACCGCGAGATCGCGGGCGGGACTCTTTCCGCGCAGGAGGGGGATGCGCTGAGCAAGGCGGTGGCGGCAGAGATCGGTTCCCGCACGCCAATGACGATCGAGGGGGCACCGGTCCAGCCCGATTTCGACCGGGCGGCCTTCATGCGGATCGGCTTGCGCGGGCTGGAGTTCCTGCAGCCCGGCGAAGAGATCGATATAGACGCCGATATTCTCGGGTTGATCTGGTCGGCGCCGACTGATGGGCTGCCGCAGCAGGCAGAGCTTGAATGGACCTGGTTCGACAGCCGCAGCCCCGACGTTGCAGGCTATGCCGTCGACGCTGCGGGCCCCTTCCTGTTTCCGTTGACGCCCGAGGACGGGGTGGTCACCTGGACCAATCACTTCAAGACCCCGCCTTACCCCGAGATTGCGGCCGTCGAACTGGTGCGGCCCGACGAAACGCCTCTTCTGCTGTATCTGCTCGGTGGAATTGCCGCGCTCAGCGCTGGCTTTGCACTCGTTTCGGCATTGCGCGGTACACCGAGCGGGCTACGGACTGCGGTCATCGGCGCGGCCATTGCCGCTTTGGCCGTGGCGGCCCTGCCTGTGCTTCAGCATCGGCAGGCAACACGGCTCCCGGAGCTGGAACCAGAGCAACTGGAGGCGTTGACCGGGGACCTGCTGAACAATGTCTACCGGGCCTTCGATTTCCGCACCGAGGATCAGGTCTATGATCGTCTCGCGCTCAGCCTCGACGGGCCGGTTCTGGAACAGGTTTACCTCGAGCAGCGGGACGCCCTGCGGATCGAACGCGCCGGCGGGGCGGATGCGCGCGTGAAAGCGCTGGACGTTACCGGGGTCAGCCCGCAGGACACCGCCGATCCGGGAACGCTTCGCCTGCGCGCCGAGTGGGTGGTGCGCGGCACCGTTGGCCATTGGGGGCATGTCCACAGTCGAACCAACGCCTATGAGGCCGAACTGACGGTGGTGCCGGTTGACGGTGTCTGGAAAATCAGGGGGTTCGACGTGATCTCGCAGGAGCGGATGATGTGACGATCGAAATCCAGGATCTTGCCTATACCCATCCCGGCGGCACAACCGGGCTTCACGTGCCGCAGCTGACGGTGCAGGCGGGCGAAACCCTCGCCGTCATCGGTCCGAGCGGCAGCGGCAAGACGACATTCCTCAACGTGTTGAGCGGGTTGCTCCGCCCGGACAACGGCAGCATTCGGGTGAATGGCATCGCCGTGGATGCCCTGAGCCGGCGTGCCGCCCAAGTCTACCGCGCCGACTCGGTGGGTTACGTCTTTCAGGATTTTGGGTTGCTGGACTACCTTACGGCTCGGGACAACATCCTGCATCCCTTCCGGATTGCGCGCGGGCGACGGGTCACGCCGCATGCCCGGAACCGCGCAAACGAACTGGCCAAAGCGCTGGGCATTGCCGATCGGTTGACCCACAGGCCCGCCCAGCTCTCGCATGGCGAAAAACAGCGCGTTGCGATCTGCCGCGCAGTCGTCACCGATCCAAAGGTGCTGCTGGCGGACGAGCCGACTGGCAATCTGGATCCGGACACGGCGGCCCTTATCATGGATCACCTGCTGACGGCGCGCGACCGGCTCGGCGCGACACTGGTCATGGTCACCCATGATCACAGCCTGCTGGACAGGTTCGACCGTGTGTTGGACTTTCGCGACTTATGGCGGAGCGGCGCATGAACGGCATCGCCTATCTTGCATGGCGCCACACGCACTTTCACTGGCTGCGCAGCCTGACGCTGGTTCTGGTCATGGCAACGCTGATCACCATTCCGCTTCTGGCCGAAGTGCTCACCCGCGCGGCCGAGACCCGCATGATGTCCCGCGCCGAGGCGACCCCGTTGATTTACGGTTCCGCCGGGGCGCCGCTCGATCTCACCCTCACGGCGGCCTATTTCCGCGGCGACATCGAGACACCGATCTCGATGGAAGACTATGACTGGCTGATCGCCAGCCGGCTGGCCGATCTTGCCCCCGTCCATGTCGCGGGAACGTCGCGGAGCATCCCGATCATTGGCACGGATTTCGAGTATTTTCGCCTGCGAGGCTTGACCGCCGCCGCCGGACGGCTGCCAGTGTCGCTGGGCGAAGTCGTTCTGGGGGCTGAGGCCGCCCAGTCGCTTGGCGTCGCCGCCGGAGAACTTGTCACCAGCGACGTGAATCAGGTGTTTGACCTCGCCGGGGCTTATCCTGTCGGCATGTTGATCAGCGGCATTCTGGAGCCAACGGGAACGCCCGATGACGGCGCCATTCTGACCGATCTCAAGACAGGCTGGATCGTTTCCGGGCTTGGTCATGGCCACGAGGAGTTAACCCGTCAGACCAAAGCCGCGCTGCTTCTCAAGGGAGCCGGCGGCGATGCGATCACAGCCAATGCCAGCCTTCCCACCTTGGAAACCATTTCGGCCGATCAACTGGCCGATTTCCACTTTCATGGCCCCTCCGAGACCTTTCCGCTCTCGGCTGTGCTGGTGTTTCCCTTCGATGAGAAATCCTCGGCCCTGCTGCGGGGGCGTGTAGAGGCGCGCGACACCGCCGTGCAAATCCTGCGGCCAACCGATCAGATCCGCGGGCTCATGGAGAACGTCTTTCAAGTGAAATCCGTGTTGCAGGGGGTGATGCTGGCTGTCAGCCTCGCGGCCCTGCTGGCGATGGCGCTGGTGGTCTGGCTGTCTGTACAAATGCGCCGCCGTGAGTTCGACGTGGCGCTGCGGCTCGGTGCCGGACCCGGCCTTCCAGCAGCGCTCGTCGCGAGTGAACTCCTGCTGCTGTTGACCGCCGCGGTGATCATTAGCCTCGCCGTCACCTGGTCTGCGGCTCTCATGGAAGACCAGATCGCCCAGCTCTGGTTCAGGAATGGATAAGATGAGACTGTACCGCGCAATCCTTGCCACGCTCACTCTGGCGGCCCCGCCGGCCTTGGCTGATACGTCCCGAACCATCGCAGCCGTCAACGCACCGCTGGCCTATATCGCCAGTGTGCTCGGCGGCGCGCAGGTGGATGTGATCTACCCCCTGCCACCCGATGTGGATCCGGCTTACTGGAGCCCGTCGCCGGAGGAGGTTCAGGCCTACCAGCAAGCCGATCTCATCCTTTTGAATGGGGCCGGATATGCCGGGTGGGTCGAAAGCGCCCTGCTTCCCCGGGCCAGGCTGGTCGACACCACCGCAGCGGTGCAGGCGTTGTTGATCCCGGCCGAGACCGAGACCGTCGCTCACAAACACGGGCCAGAGGGCGAGCATGCCCATGACGGGGCCTATGCTTTCACGACATGGCTTGATCCGCAGATTGCCGAGGCCCAGATCGCCGCGGCGGCAGGTGCGATCTCTGCCCGCTGGCCTGACATGGCTCCGCAAATCGAACAGCGCACCGCCGATCTTCGGGCGGAAATCGCGGCGATGGACGCTGCGTTGTCGCGGTTCTTCTCGAAGGTGTCGGAGCGGCAGATCTTCGCCTCCCACCCGATCTACCAATATCTCGATTACGCCTATCCGGGCGACATCACCGCGTTGCACTGGGAGCCGGACACCGACCCTGGCGAGCAAGAATGGAGCGCCTTTGAGTTGGCAATCGACGCTGACCGTCATCCGATCATGCTTTGGGAGGATTTCGCGACAGCCGGGACTCAGCAACGGCTCGAAGGTCTTGGCGTCGAGATCATCGTCCTGAACCCAATGGCGAACGCCGAGACATGGGATGGGTTGTTCCTGAGGTTGGCTGACCAGGTCGCTGGAAAGTAGCCACATTCCCGGGAACCCTTCGATGCGTTTCTGTTGAAAGCAAGGCCGCCGCGCTCGACAGCAGAATCAGAGGAACCTGTCTTGTGTCAAGCTGGGGTCGGGTAGCTTCGCCGGATGCCGAAACGCAGTTTATTCAAGTAGTTCAAGACGAGCGAAGAGATCATGCGCCTGCCATGCATCGCAAACCGCCCGTCCACGTTCTTTCCGCGCGATACGTTCGCGCTCGAAAACCAGGATATTGGTCTTCGAGCACTGTGATCAGAGCCGCTCGCGAACGCGTTGCCAGGAGTTCTGCAGGTGCTTTTCCATGACCCGCCCGAGCGCTTTGCCATCCCGCTTGCGAAGAGCATCGGCCATTTCTTCGTGCTCGGCGACCGCATCGTCCCAGGACTCAATGCCGCGATTTCCCATGAAGCGTATCCGTTTCAGCCGGGCCTGAAGGTTCGACTGTGTCTCTTCCAGCGCCGCATTCTTGGCGTAATGCGACAGCCTTGAGTGGAATTCCTGGTTTAGTTTGTAATACGGCATGCGTTCCCGGGCGCGCCAGAATTCAAGCATTTCCTCGTGCAGCGACAACAGGTCCGCGATCTCCTCGTCGCTCGCCCGTTCGCAAACAAGATGACCTGCGAGCAATTCGATATGCGCGAGTAGCTCCAGCATTCCTTTGACATCCTCTGGCGTGAGAATGCGCACAACGCTGCCCTTGGAGCGTTGCGAAACCACCAGTCCCTCTGCGGCCAGCGTTCGCAAGGCTTCGCGAAAAGGTGTACGGGAAACGCCGAATTTCGTTGCGAGCTCGACCTCGTCGATTCTCGTCCCGGGCTCGAGGTAGCCCTCAATGATCATATCGCGGATCTGGTTTGCGACCTGATCGTGAAGGCTGAGGTTCCGAATCGCGACCGGTTCGCCCGCCCCACTCACCTGATTCTGCATGCACACCTCCCGTTAACCCGCTGTTCCAAGGTATAAAGAAACATTTTTTCGATGCGAGCCTTGCATGTTGTATAATTTATGCATTATGCAACATGCAAGGGAGGAAACTGGAGCTGACATGGACGCGTTCGGAGGAAAATGCGTCGATGGTCGATCTCCAGAAGCGCGTCCGGGCGCCCGCCGCGACTTGCCAGCCGGCAAGGCGTTCGGCATCGGCACAGCCCGCCATCGCGGCCTCTTCGGGACATGGAAGGCCGGAACCTGTGGGGCAAGCGCCCCGGTGACGGTCACGCAGAAACGGGACGGGACGCGATATGGCGAGTGGATTGAGAGTGGCCATGGCACTGGGCGATGCCGGCGGCATCAGCCCGGAACTGTCGGCGAAGGTCATTGCGGATGCGGATGCCAACGCGGAGGACCTTCTTGTCATCGGAGACTGGCGGCTGCTGAAACGCGGCGCCGAGCAGGCGGGCGTTTCGATCGACCTGCCGGTGCTCGGGCTCGACGCGCTTGGTGGAGACCTGCCTTCGGGCAGCTTCATGGTCGATCTTGCCAATTGCGACCCTGACACGCTTCCGCTTGGCGAAGCGAGCGTCGGCGGCGGGCTGGCCAGCGTGCAGAACTTCCGGGCCGCACTTCTGGCCGCCAATGCCGGCCACGCCGACGCCGTGTTTTTCACGCCCTTCAACAAATTCGCAATGCGTCTCGCGCAGCCCGATTACGTCGACGAGATCGGCTTCATCGATGCCACGATCCACCCCGCGGAGAGCGGACGGGAGTTCAATGTCCTTGAGGAAATCTGGAATGCCCGGGTGACGTCGCACATCCCGTTGAGCGCTGTTGCCGGGCGGATCACCGAACAGCGCGTCTTCGACAGTCTCTGCCTGACCGACAAGACCATGCGGCATGTCGGTTACGAGCGTCCGCGCATCGCCGTCGCGGCGCTCAACCCGCATGCTGGCGACGGGCGGAACTTCGGCACCGAGGATGACGACCTGATCCTGCCGGCGGTCAAGCGGGCGCAGGACCTGCAGATCGCCGCGACAGGCCCAATCCCGTCCGATACCGTGTTCGTGCGCGCCATGCGCGGCGAGTTCGACGCGGTCATGACCATGTATCACGACCAGGGACAGATCGCGATGAAGCTCATCGGCTTCGACCGTGGCGTGACCCTGATTGCCAACTACCCGTTTCCGATCGTCACGCCGGCCCACGGTACGGCCTATGATATTGCCGGACAGGGCATCGCCGACCTTGGCGCGACCCGGAACGCCGTCAATCTCGGTCGTCGGCTGGCGCTGATCGAGAAGCAGACGAGCAGGGCGGTCTCGGAGGAGAGCCTGTCCGACCTGTTCACCCGGGCGCTCGACCCGTCAACCATCTGGGAGACGCGGGCGTCCTGAGAATGTCTGGCGGCAGCGGGGCGTTGCCGTCATCTGTCAACCCAAGGGAGGAACTACACATGAACAAACTGCTTGGCACCGCGTCGCTCATCGCTTGTGCATTCGGGGCTGGATTTGCCACCGCCGACGAGTATCCGTCGAAAACGATCGAAGTCGTGACCCATGCCGGCAATGGTGGCGGCACCGACGTCACCACGCGCATGATGATGCTGCGGGCTCGGCGCGAACTCGGCGCGGACATGGTTGTCGTGAACAAGAAGGGCGGCGGCGGCGCCGTTGCCATGGATCACTATCTCGACATTCCGGCCGATGGTCATGCGATCCTCACCTTCACCATTGGTCACGCCGCGACGGTCGCCAAGGGCAAGACCAAGATGACGCTCGATGACATCCGGCCGATCGCTCGCGGGACGGACGATCCGCAGATCCTGATGGTACGTTGCGGTGCATACGAGAATGCCGAGGCCTTCGTTGCCGCTCAGAAGGAAGCGCCGATTTCGTATGGCACGACGCATCTGGGCAATATCGATGACGTTTCGGCCTTCATGTTCACGCTCAAGGGCGACATGCAGATCCCGAAAATCGTGCCTTTCGAGGGCGGTGCGGAACTCGCCACCCAACTCGTGGCCGGTGCAGTGGACTCCGCGGTGCTGAACCTTGCAGAGGCCGGCTCGCAGATCGAAGCCGGCGACATCTGCCCGATCGTGGTTCTGGCGGATGAGCGCATGGCGGGCCTTCCCGATGTGTCTACGGCCAAGGAACTCGGCATTCCGGTCAGCTTCTCGACCGTCCGCGGCTTCGTTGTCCACAAGGACACCCCGGATGATGTCGCTGCTCGGATCGAAGAGGCATTGATGGCGTCAATGAACCACAGCGTCTACCAGGGTTTCCTGGAATCCGTCGGCCTCGACAGCACGTCGGTCGCCGGATCCGAAGTCTGGGGCGAACAGGTCACGACAATGACCACGGATATGGAGACCGCTCTCAAGGAACTTGGCTTCATCGAGTGATCTGAGACCGGCGCGGCGCATCTTTCGATGTGCCGCGCCACCATCCGGGAAGGAACGTCACCCATGAGTGCCGATAGTGACCGCACGTCACGCGCCATCGCCCATTTTGTCGTGCCCGGCGGGATCATTGCATTCTGCGCCTTGGCATATTGGTTGAGCACACAGTTCGAACGTGTGCCGCCGATATTGAAACGCGGGATACAACCGTCGGATTTCCCGCAACTCGTCATCGGCCTGATCGTTTTCCTCGCCATCGTGTTGATGGTGACGGACCGCTCGGATCCGCCGAGCCCGCTCAGTGGCACCGTCTGGAAAACCATGGCCCTCCTGATCGGCTTCATGCTTGTGGCCGAGATCGATATCTTCATCGGCCTGGCACTCTTTGCCGGGACGTTGACCCTGCTATGGGGCGAACGGCGCCCGATCATGATCGTACTTGTGGCCGTGATCGTGCCTGCCCTGGTGTTTCTGCTCTTTGACGGCGTTTTCGAGATCCGCTTCCCGCGCGGCCTTCTGACAAACCTCTGGTACGGGTGACCCCAATGGAAGCCGCACTTTCCGGGCTCATGGCCCTTGCAGATATCAATCTGCTCATCCTCATCTTCGCCGCAACCCTGGGCGGTGTCCTCGTCGGCGCTCTGCCCGGCCTGAACGCAACGACTGGCGCGGCACTGCTTCTGCCTTTCACGATCACGATGGATCCGATTCCGGCAATCGCGATCCTCACGACGATCTACTGCGCGGCAACCTTCGCCGGCGCGATCACCGCGATCCTGATCAACACGCCCGGCACCTCTGCGAGCGCCACAACCTGTCTCGACGGTTACCCGCTGGCGCAGCGGGGGGAAGCTGGCCGGGCACTCGGAATGGCCGCAGTCTCCTCGACCATCGGCGGCCTCATCTCGATTGTCTGCCTCATGCTGGCCGCCCCCCTGATGGCCCGGGCCGCGTATAACTTCGCGCCGCCGGAATACTTCGCCCTGACCGTCTTCGGCCTGTCGATGCTGGCAACGATCGGCGACGGCTCCCCGGTCAAGAATATCATCTCAGGCGCATTCGGTGTGCTGCTGGCCACTGTCGGCATCGATCTGCTGACCTCGATCGAGCGCTTCACTTTCGGCTGGAACGAGCTCTCCGAAGGAATCGGGTTTGTCCCTGTGATGATCGGTGTGTTCGGCATCTCCGAATTGCTGGTCCAGGCCGATAACCTGCATGTCGAACGCAAGCAGGTCATTATGAAAGCGATCCGCCTGCCGAGCCGGGACGACTACCGCAAGGTCTGGCGCACCATCCTGCGCAGCACGGGGATCGGCACCTTCATCGGCATCCTGCCCGCCGAAGGCGCCACGATGGCCTCCATGATCGGATATAACGAAGCCAAACGCTGGTCCAAGACACCGGAAGAATTCGGGAAAGGCTCGCTTGAAGGCATTGCCGGATCGGAGGCCGCCAACAACTCCGCAACCGGCGGCGCAATGGTGCCGACACTGGCGCTCGGCATTCCCGGCAGCCCGACCGCCGCAGTGGTCCTCGCCGGCCTGATGATCCATGGGCTGCGCCCGGGACCGACTATGTTCACTGAGCAGGCCGAGTTCGCCTTTGCCATCTTCTGGTCGATGATGTTGGTCAACGTGATCTTCTTCTTCATCGGCCTCTGGGGCGCCAAGATCTTTGCCCGCGTCACCCTGATCCCGATTCAGATCCTCTGGCCAATCGTCTTCACCTTCTCGATCGTCGGCGCCTACGCGTTGGAGCAATCCATGCTGGATGTCTGGGTCGCAATCGTCTCTGGCATCATCGGGTTCTTCATGCGCCGCTACGGCTTCTCCGTCGTGCCGCTGGCCATCGGGTTGATCCTCGGAGGCATGCTGGAAACCCGCCTCGGCCAATCGATGGTGATGCTCGACGAAAAGTGGTGGCTGATGTTCACTCGCCCGTTGTCGCTGGTGTTCTTCGTTCTGACCGGTCTCGCGCTGTTCGGACCCATGCTCTGGAACGGCTTCGTCAAGCAGCGTCCGCCGCTGGAATCGACGGGGGAATGACCATGACCAAACCCGTGATCGGCTTTGTCGGTATCGGCCTTATGGGACACGGGGTCTGCCTCAATATCCTGAAGGCCGGTTTCCCGCTGGTGGTCGTCGCGCACCGCAACCGCGCGCCGGTCGAAGACCTGGTGGGGCGGGGCGCAACGGAAGCGCTCTCGGTCGCAGAACTGGCCTCGGCGTGCGACATCATCCATATCTGCGTCACCGGTTCGCCGCAGGTCGAGGCGGTTATTGGTGGCGATGACGGCATCGCCGCCAATGCACGGGCGGGCAGTGTCGTCGTGGATTGCTCCACATCGGATCCCGTCAGCACGGCACGCCTGGCCGAGACCCTCGCCGAAAGGGGAATCTCCATGGCCGATGCTCCGCTGGGCGGCACGCCTGCAAATGCTGCGGCGGGTACGCTCGGTGCACTCGTCGGGGCGGATGACGACACCTTCGCCCGGATCGAACCCGTTATCAGCGCCTGGTCCAGAAACATCATGCATCTCGGCCCGGTGGGAACAGGGCATAAGATGAAGCTGATCAACAATTTCATGTCGCTTGGAAATGCCGCTCTGCTATCCGAGGCAATGGCGATTGCTCGCAAGTCTGGACTCACGGTCGAGCAGTTCGATCGCGTAATCGGAACCTCCCGAATGCATAACGGTTTCTATGACACGTTTATGAAATGGACCCTCGAGCGTGACGATACCGCCCACCGTTTCACGATCACCAACGCCCACAAAGACATGCGCTACCTGTCCTGTCTCGCGATAGGCTCGGGAGCCCTGAACCCGCTGCAGGATATTGTGCGCAATCAGCTATCCGCAATGGAATCGGCCGGCTCAGGGGCGCAATTCGTACCCATGATTGCCGACTTCATTGCGTCCGCGAATGGGCTCAACTCAGAGGTCCCAAACGACAAGAAGTGATCCTCAAGCTTGGCGGTTTCCAGTCGCCTCCCGTTGGATTGCTTTGCGCGTACGCGCATGAGCCCGACTAAATCGGTGAACGGCTCACAACTCGCTGGTTCATTTCCGTCCCACGAAACTCAGCTATCGCCGGCTCAGGTCAATCCCGTTGGCGCGACTTCTTGGCCGGAAGCCGTCATCTGACGGTTTTGCTCTGATGACTGACTTTGTTGTGCAAATCGGATCAAGGCGAGGCCTACCCCTTTCCCCTGAAAAAACTATCCAATGTCCACATTGAAAGGGGGGCTGCGCGCGGTGTGGCCGATCAGAACCGCGGTGCATTCTCTGAGTTCGACGACTTGGCTGTCGACGTCTCGTGCCACGAGCCGCTGGCCCAGTAGTTTCACACACTGCATCCCGTGACTGCCCGCTAAAACTGGGGCCATTGATTGGACGACGAATGGGGAAGAGAGATGGCTCGGAAACGGTATTCGGATGAGGACGTCCTCAAGCTGCTTCGAGAGATCGAGTTGAAGCTGGAAAGCCGCATCGCGAAACTGGAACGCGCCGATCCGAAGGGAACGATCCTCCCATCCGTCGTCGTCGTTGGCTTCACGAATCCCGACCTGACTTCCGAGCCAGCCTTTGCCTATCTCATCGGCTGCGCGTTTGATCAGGTGGTCAGAAAGGTTGGCGAAGACCCGGAAGACTTCTACCGGCGGGCCTATGCCATCCGAGCTGCTGAATGCCAGTTGGATGACATGACCGACGACGAACGCGCGGCGGCATATGCAGCCGGTGATGCCCTCAGAGCAAGGGAGAACCCGGTATGACCCTCAGAAGCAGAATCGACCGTTTGGAGCAGGGGCGGGACACCGGCCCTGTCGTCGTCATCGCGGATTGCGTTGGTCGCGACGGAGAGTTGTTCAGCCACCAAACCGACCTCACGGGCAAGCGGGAGATCCTGCTGGAGCCGGATGTGGACAGGCTGTGAGGACAGCATGAACCTGACAAACCGCATTGCACGCCTTGAAGCCGCCATGCCCGATCCCCGCGACCTGCCGATTCAGGTGGTCGAACAGATCCCATCCAAGGACGGAACCATGGAAGCCGCCACCGTCGTGATAACTGGAACGGAACTCGGCACCATAAGCCGGGAGAACACCGAGACAGAAAGCGCTTTCCTGCGCCGCGTTTGCGCCCTAAAGGCCGGTGGTGGCACTTATAGCGACATGACCCATGTGGATGCAGGCGCGCGCCGCCCAGGCTTCGACCGACGACGAACTGGCCCGGCGTTACGTGGCCAATGGGACGTTAGGTGACGAGTTCTGGAACGGGTTGCTCGACAGCGTGGCGAAGGAGGGACAAAGGATTGGCGATGCCCAACGGACTGTCTAACGCAGCTGGCCAGCGATAGAGGGCAATGCAATGTTGATAAACCCGGTCCAAACGCTAATCGCAATAGTACCTTATGACCGGTGCTCCCTGGCTTGGCCTCGTCGCCTATGCTATAGCCCGGTCTTCTAGTTTTTAGCGCCCTAAGGTAGCATTGAAGTACCTCAAGCAACACAAATCGGTCCAGGAAAGCAT
>NZ_JAWMPX010000017.1:0-120386 GCF_033101155.1 Tropicimonas sp. TH_r6 | reverse complement strand
GGTCTCGATTTCAGCGAAGTTCCGGTATCGTAAGGTGATCCATGTCGTCGAAGACCTGGTTCTCACCGACCATCCCCCAGACAAAGGCATAAGCCTTGGTGCCGACGCCGCAATGGATCGACCAGCTCGGCGAGATCACCGCCTGTTCATTGTGGATCAGCAGGTGGCGGGTCTGTTTCGGCTCGCCCATCATGTGGAAAACGGCCTGGTCGGCCTCCACGTCGAAATACATGTACACTTCCATGCGCCGGTCATGCGTATGCGGCGGCATCGTGTTCCAGACACTGCCGGGCGCGAGCCGGGTGATTCCCATCGTGAGCTGACAGGTCGGTACGAGATCTGGCACGATATATTTGCGCAGGGTCCGTTCGTTGCAGTTTTCCGTGTCGCCCAGTTCCAGCGTGACAGCTTCGGATTTGACGATCTTGCGACTCGGATGGGTCATGTGCGCAGGCGCGCTGTTGTAATAGAAATGTGCCGGCTTGGCCGGATCCACGCTTCGGAACGTGATCTCTCTCGTTCCCATGCCGATATAAAGCGCCTCTTCGCTGTCGAGCGTGTGGACTGTTCCATCAGCCACAACGGTGCCGGCGCCACCGACATTGATGATACCGAGTTCCCGGCGCTCAAGGAAAAACTCGACGCCAATGCGCTTGCCATACTCGTCGGCAAGAGTCAGCGGAGCATCCGTCGGGACGATCCCACCAAGGATGATCCGGTCGATATGGCTATAGGTCATCGTGATTTCTGCGGGTCGGAAGACCTCCTCGACCACGAACTCACCGCGCAGCTGATCCGTATCCAGTTGCTTGGCATGGCCGCTGTGAATGCCCTGTCTGACTTCCATGTGCTTTCTCCTCCAGCCGGTCCGTCCCGAGCGGTTATCTCGGAGAGCGGTGCCGGACACGGTCACGTGAATCCTTCAATGTCCTGTCGGGCCGTCTTTCACCGGGTGGTCCTGCATGGTCCGGCGTGGAAGGCGCACATCAGGCGTCTCGGCAGGCAGCCCGGTGCGTCACTTCCCGATGGAAGGTGCTGTCCGATGGGTGCCTTGCTTTGCCAGATACACCAAGTTTTCACTCTTGGTCAATTGGATTTGTATATGAAAAAACAGAATCGGGGGCGCACCGGGTATCCCGGCACGTCCCCTGGCACTGCAAACCTATGTGAGAGCAGTTCTGCTCCGGAGGGGCACTACGGCATCCGTGCGTGAGTGGGGATGATGCCGTTCTCGGCAGAGCCTGCCCGCACCCCGTTTGCAGCGATCTTCTCCGGGCACTTTCCCGGATTCGTCAGGCCCGAAGGCCTGACGGTTTTTTCGTCCAACCGTTTCAACTTATGCGAAGTAGAAGTCGTCAGACGTGAGGAACTCGTCCACATCCAGAAGCGTGGCGAAGTGAACGTCATCATAGCTGAGCATCAAGTCGTCATCGGCCGTCACTTCCTGGGTCAGGTGGACATTGTAGTTGTCCGGATTGAGATCGAACCCGATCAAGCCCACGAAGTCCTCGTTCAGGGCGAAGCCTTCGACGCTGTTGAAGCCGAGCCCGGCGACATCGGTTGCTCCGTAGCCGAACACGGCCAGGTCGATAAAGCCGTCTCCTGCTCCGAGATCGAAGCTGTTGTCGCCCATTCCGACAAGAACATCGGCTTCCGCAGTGCCCGCTATCGCAACGCCAGCGCCATGAACCTCGACCTCTTCGTAGGACATGACCAGTTGCGCATCGTAGAGCGCCACAGGTTTCTGATCACCCTTGATATAGAAGGCGATGTCGAAATCCTCGGTCATGTTGAGGCCGTTGTCAGAGACCTCTCCGGCATCGGTCATCCATCCGGCGCTCAGCGCAAGCGGCGACACCCCGTCCCAGTCCAGCAGGTTGAGAACCGTCGTCATATCCGCACCCAGCGAATACTCTGCCTCACCGGATTGGATCGGCGGTGCGTCGCTCGGGTCCTGCGGGATGACAACGCTGGGAAGATCCTGCCCGTATTTGGTGGGCTGCAGCCTCCAACGTGGTCCGATGTCGTATTCCCCGGTCTCCTCATTGATATCGGCGGTGAAGGGCGCCCGGTCCATGGTCGTGTACCAGGCGCTTGTGAACCCATCCGTCAGGTCCGCGGACATCGCCCCGATCATCGAAAGCAAGCTTCCGTCGTCCGGAGCGTACAGCAGGCCGGAGTCACTGAAGGCGATCCCGGTGACGTTTTCGGGAACATGCGCGAGTTCGTCGTCCCAGGTCTGTTCTTCCTGGAGGAAGAAAGACGCAATCGACGTGTCGTCTTCCACCACCATGTCCGAAAGCTTCAGGCTGATGGCGTTGTCGCCGACATAGGTCGTGATCGAAGCGGCGATCAACGGGTTCGTTCCCACGGCCTCGTCGAAGGTGAACTCGGTTGGCGCATGCGTCACGACCTCACCCGTTTCAAAGACCTGCGCCGTGATGTCGCCAAACTCAACAAGGCCGGAGGCCGTGCTGGCATCGATCGCGGCCCAGCCGATGATCTCCTCAACATGCACATTCGTTCCAACGAGGAGGTCCTGGTTTTCGATCTCCTGCATGGCCAGGTCGAAACCTGTCTCGGTCACGTTGCAAGCGCGCATCACGACCCAGTCCTCGCCGTTATAGGTCTGGACCTGCAACAGGATACTGGGCGCCTCGTCGAAGGCCTCTTCGAAAGTGACGGACGCAAAGCCGTTCTCGGCAAGCATGTTCGTCTCGATCGTTCCAACCTCGATCCGGCCATCGGCCAGATCCCAGCTGCCCTCTTCGAAGGTCACGAGCGACACGGTTTCCGAGACGTCGTGGGTCCCGTCACACCCCTCCACTTCCTCGATAAAGAAGCTCGCGCTCACCGAAGACACGTCGGTAAAGCGAACCGTCGCGGGGTCTACGTCGCAGCAGCTCATCAGAGCGAACGCGACCGGGTTCTCGAATTCATGGCCCGCCTCGTAGGCGACAGTCCGGACCTCTTCCGTCATGTCGGCCACCTCCTGGACCGCACCGATTGCAAGCGACGTATTGCCCATCGCAAGCTCCGCCAGGGCAGGATCGCGCAGGACGGTGCCGGCTGGGTAGAACGTCCCATCGCCTGCATAATAGCCATCGGTCGAGACCCACTGGCCGAGCTCATTGACCTCATAGGTCGGCAAGGTTCCGATCGCGGCCTCGTTTTCGAAGTCTTCCGGACGGATCTGGTCGTTCGGGTTGTTGGTCACCGTGTGATTGACCACGAGTTCAGCAGCCGAGACGATGAAGAGATCGGCAAGGCCGTCTCCATTCGCGTCGTCGCTCCACTCGTCCGGGAGTTCGATTTTCGCGTCGATGCGAACATCGTTCGGACGCTTGATCGCGTTGCCCCAGCGATAGAGCAGCTTGCCATCATCCTTCAGCGTGACCGAGTAGTCGTCACCATAGGCGATGTCCTCGATGATCGAACTCTCGTTCGGCTTCAGGATATCGGCGATGCCGTAGGTCCCGAAACCATTGAGTTCACCGTCCCAGTAGTCGGCGACCCCGTCCATGTCGATATCCACGGCCACCACATTGCGCAGGGTTCCGTCGATCTCGATATCGTCCATGAAGGCATAGTAGGCATCGTCGACACCGTCGCGATCGAAGTCCTTGTAGAGCGTGACCGGAGCCTCAAGGCCCGCTCCTTCCTGCAGCGCTTCCACGAGTTCCTTCACGTAGAAGTTGTGCATGATGTCTTCGACGAGCGATGTGCTCGGCGCTCCGGTCTCGTCCACCGGCATGCCGTCTGCCCCGGTCCGGTAGTCGATGATCCTGAGATCATCGTCGAGCTGGTAGTACCCGCTCGTATCGCCGGGATATGCCTGATCGGACAGGATCTCCTGCATTACGGTGTAATGCTCGCTCGATGCCTTGACGAAGCTGCCGCCAATTCCTTCGAGCCAGGTTCCCAGGGTCGCAGGCACCGAGAACTTGTCGGTTGTCGCGTTCGAGACCAGCAACGTCGTGCCGTCCGCCGCCATGCCGGCCCAGCCCTCTTCGTAGACGCCGTCCAGGACCTTGTCCTGTGCGCCGATAAAGTCGGTCACGTAGAAGCCGAACTCACTGTCGATCGGGTTCATCGTAACGCCGTCGACAACCTTTGACGTGGTGAGGTCGAGGGAGTCGGGGTTTGTCCCGATCGTCTTTCCATCGAAGCTCACGGTGATGTCGTCGATACTGAAATGATAGAGATCGGACGCATAGGTTGCCGTTTCGGGATCTTGCAACAGAACATCGACCGGATTGGGCGCAACGGCCTTTCCATCTCCGTCGCCATCCCCGTCGCCGCTACCGGAGCCGCCATCGGGATTGCCGTCACCACCATGGCCGTCGCCGATGCCGTCGCCAGTGCCGTCACCGTCACCGTCGCCACCATCAGGATTGCCGCCGTCACCGTAGCCACTGCCGGTGCCCGTACCGCTTCCGCCGTCGGGATTGCCGCCGTCACCGTAGCCACTGCCGGTGCCCGTGCCGCTTCCGCCGTCGGGATTGCCGCCGTCACCGTAGCCACTGCCGGTGCCCGTGCCGCTTCCGCCGTCGGGATTGCCGCCGTCACCATAGCCACTGCCGGTGCCCGTACCGCTTCCGCCGTCGGGATTGCCACCGTCACCATAGCCACTGCCGGTGCCCGTGCCGCTTCCGCCGTCGGGATTGCCGCCGTCACCATAGCCACTGCCGGTGCCCGTACCGCTTCCGCCTTCGGGATTGCCACCTTCACCGAACCCGCTGGCCATAACTGCCGCGACTGCAGGATCGTCTGCATCGTCTCTCTCGGGCGCGTCAGGTGCAGCCATTTCTGCCGCAAGACTCGCGACGGAACTCCAGAGATCCGACGTCAAGATTGCTGTTGGCGCATCCGCCTCTTCGGCGGGCGACTCCGTGGTCGCGCTCGTCGGGTCCAGTATCTCGCCACGATTTGCCGCTGCGCGTCGGGAGGCGCCGGAAATAATGCTTTCCCATACGCCACTCAGATCATTCGCAGCGGTATCTTCTGTTTCAATGCCAAAAGGCGATTTTGAGCCAGCTGAGATGTCTGCAAAAAGCTGGCCGAACACTGTGTTGAATAGTCTTTGAAGATTTGCCATTTCCAACCCCTCTCGGAAATTGGAAGAACTGCATGGCTCAAAATCAGAACAAAAACAGCCTGCACGTCCTTCCATGGGCACAAGTGGCAGAGCCCGCTTCGCCGGGGCCTGCCTGTTCGATTTTCATAGTCCTTGCGTCGTCGATCAGTTCCCTCCCTCCTCTGTAATCACCTGGTTGTCGTCAGAAATGGCCCCGCGGGCCTGCGCAATCGCTTTGAAATGAGCGACATCACGCTTCAGATCGGCTCGGTCTTTTCCGAGTGGCTCGCCACAGGAATTGAGGGCGACCCAATGCCGGGTCGAGACGATCGCAAAATTGATCTGCAACGCCGTGATCATCGAACACGGAGCCTCCTGCAAATGCGGATTTCAATGGATATCTGGCTTTCAATTTAACCGGAGAGCATGCGCTTTCATCGCCGTCCTGGCTGTATCAAGCCCGCATCCTTTGGTCCGGCCCGAGAAAGCCGGGCCGGCCAACGAGTATTGTTGTCAACGAGCAGATTGCGCGTCAGCTTGACGTCGAGGGCTCAACGGGAAGCAAGATCTCACCGTCGCCATCATTGCCCTGCTGAGCTTGGCGACCGTTGCCACCATTTCCCTGCTGGTTCTGTTCGCGATCCCTGTCCTGAGATCCGCCACCATGATCGTCATCACCACTAGGGTCGTCGTCGCTCGCGGGCGGATCCACCGGTTCAGGCGCTTCCGGCGGTGGAATCACTGGTTTGGGATCGACCGGAGTTGCGACTTCCGGAGGTGGATCTTCCGGAGTTGGATCTTCTGGTTCGGGATCATCGTAGTGAACCTCCTCATCCCCACCAGGGTCTCCAGCCAGACGGCTTCCGCCCGCGCGGTTGCGCGTGGCCGTTGGTACGTCGCCTAGGATGTTTCCGAGACCAGGGCAGGACGAATTGAATTCATCCAGCAAGTCGACAAAGTCGCTCCGCCGCTGGATGTTCCGAACCAGACCGCGTGTTATCCCCGTGCAATTGCAGAGTTCCGATGCTCGCCCTTGATTGATTGCGGAGTTGCCAAAGGCAATCGTGCATTTGTCAAAGGGCGACTCGGCTACAGTGCCTGAGGGCACAGCCATGGCAAAAAGAAGCATCACACATGCCGGACTACGGACAAGCTTTCTGGCTTTCATATCTAGCCCCCCTATAAGAACAATTTCCCACGCGAAAGCGCGTAAGGAACAGTCCCTGCGGGCCTGTATGAAACAAGGTCCCACAGCCGCCGATTGTGGGTTCGCGCCGATGATTTCTTTAGACTATATGCAAGGTACAGTTTTGCTAAAGAGGCAGTTGAATGCAACTTACCCATACCTTGTATATATACCTGGAAGAAATGCTCCCAGCCCACTCAAGGCGTACTATAATAATATATCATACTTGCATGTTATAAAAGATGTACTTTGGTCAGGCCCAGTTTTTTTCGCAGTGGAGTTGGCCAGAGGAAAGGCCTGAATGGTGTGTTCGGCGACCGAAGGAATTTGAGTGTCCATTCCCAGTCGGTGACAGGTCCGAAGACCTGGCGATGTGTACGAATGCCAATTCCAAAATGTAGATTTTTCCCATCAGGTCGGTGTCACTGTTCCGAAGCTCTATCAGATCACGTCTGATCCGGCGGGATGCTCTGAAGCTCCCAACTATCGGGCCTGCCAGCTCCGTGCCGCTTGGTGTGGGGGGCGGATCCAACCAGTACTAGAAATCGGAAATGTGACCGCTTTTTGCCGGTTTTCGGCGGGTTTTCGCCAAAATCGTCCTCCAGTCAGGGATGAACGATATCTGCTTTTGCCGAATATTAACCGAACCGCTATCAACTCGGGCAAAATCGAGCACTGCAGTCAAGAACGGTCAGGAGAAGCCAGTTGACCTGTACGAGGGACGAAATGAGGAAGTCCAATGCGGGCATTCCTGACAGAACGAAGATGACGGCGGGAAGGATGTCTGTATTTTTCCTGGTCGCGCTTGCACTCAACATCCTGACAATAGGACCTGTTGATGCCTCGTCATACCTTCCCAACAGAGGGCTGGCCTCGGTGCCGCGAGCGGCCGTCAAGCTGTGCTCGGAATACAGCTGGGCCTGTTCCCGTAGTGGAAACCGGATGCCCGCGAGCAATGACGCACTCCGGTATGCCAAGAAGGTGAGTCGCTTGGTCAACCGCGGGACACCATCGATCTCGGATGACAGGCAGTACAAGGTCGAGGATCATTGGACGCTTCCCTCTCGGCGCGGCGGTGATTGCGAGGATCTTGCGTTGCTGAAGAAGCAGCAAATGATATCTCACGGCATTGCACCGGAGCGCCTCCTGCTGACGACCGTGCTGGACACCCGCGGCGGACCGCACGCGGTTTTGGTCTTCCGCACCGATCTCGGCGACTACGTGATCGACAATCTTACGGACGCTGTCCGCCCCTGGGACCGAACCGGCTATACGTTTCTGCGGATGCAGGATCCGTCAACGCCAAGCCGCTGGATTCACGTCAACACGAAAGGCTGAACCGCGCCGTTCGGATTGCTGAACGGAATGCGGTCAATGCGCTTGGCCCTATGGGGGCGCATTTGGCGGGGTGGTCCAAACGCCCTAGCCGGAGGTTTGCGATCTTGTCTAGCGCTGAATGGACTCCAGCCATGTGATAAGTTCCGCAACCGTTGGGGCAACTTCGACGTCACCTTCATCCGTCGATACGACCATCGAGGTGTTGGCCCGGAGTCGCTTCGTCCAGATCGGTTTTGGGGTGCCGTGGCTTTCTACGAGTTCGCTACCATCGATCTGACGGATCACCCGAGCCGAGGGAAACAGTCCCCCATTGGTTGCGGCGAGGCTCGTCAGGTCAGCGGCTTTCGTCGTCAGCAACGCTGCCATTTTTCCATCGCCTTTGGCATGATCCCCGTGGCAGCTTGAGCAATTGGTCCTGTAGAACGTCTCCCCTTCCTCTGCGGCGCATGGAGAAGCAGCCGTGATCGCCGCGGCTGCGATGGCCGCAGCCATGGTGCGTCCCGCCCAACAGGTTGTCTTGTGCGAGGTTCGCATGCAGGAGGGAACGGAGGCGTCTCCAATTTCAGAAGCGTTTTTCGAGAATTGCACCACAATACGTTTCATTTCTGTTCTCCCTTTCTATATTCGAGGTTGTTTTGGTGTAATGACAACTCACACGGAGGAAGGCCGCGTCGATATCCAGGTCGTTGAAGAGGACTGAAGCGCCCACATCCCAGACATTGTCCATTCGGACGATTCCGCTGTCCTGATCCTCCGCGTCATAATTTCGGATTCCGAACTCGGTCGACAGCTGCCCCATGATGCCTTGAGAAAGCGGCCAATCCATCATGGCAAAGGCTGACGGAGCGAAATACCGCTCGCTTGCCTGTCGGGGATTGTTCCTGTCGGTCAGCGCCACACCGAAGCCGTATCTGCCGTCTGTCCCCCGACTTCGCGAGTAGGCAAAGGAACCGCCGAAATCGGGGGTCCGGAACTCTGACTCATCCTCATAGAGACGTCGTCTCAGCCGGATGCAGGTTGACAGTGTTTCACTCTCAGACAGACGGTGGTGATAGTTGAGCCCCAGCCCCTGCGCGACGTGATCGTGGTGGTCTTCCGCCCCCGATCCGTCATAGGCGGCCCGATGCAGCACGGCTGAGACGCGCAGATTGCCAGAGTCGGCCCGATGCTGGAACGCCGCGCGAAGGCTCGCGCTCGTGCGGCCGAGATCTTCTTCAGGAAACCGGTCCCGATTCAGCGCGAAACCCAGAATGACGCGATCCTGCTCGCCCATATCGAAGCTGTAATCGCCGCGGAGCCCGACATGGGCCCGTGTCCCGGCTGAGTCGCCGGTGTCTTCGTCATTCGTGTGCCGCCAGAATCGGGTCCCGCACAGCCCTGCGGAGTGGCTGGTCGAACCGTGGAACAGCGCGGATGTCCTGTGGCTGTCGATATTCGAACTTGCCAGAACGCCAGCGGTGATCCTGAAAGACCACGGATCTTTTGGAGAGGTGGGGGAACCGGTTTCCCCGTCTTCCCTGTGACGTTCGAAATAGTCCTGCAGATCGACCGTCCCCAAACGCAAGGCTCTGCGTTGTTGTTGTTGTTGCTGTTGTTGGATTTGCTGCTGCTCCTGGGTCCTTTTCTGGTCCTGCGTCTGCGCTTGTTGTGTTTCGGCTTTCTGGTTTTGCCGTCCCATGGGCGTGGCAACGGCGAGCGTCGTCTGGGGCGCATCTCCGCCATGACAGGCCATACATTGCTGGTCCGTCAGTCCGGAGATCAGAGGATGGGCGGCCGGAAGGGTCATGTCCGCCGCGTGGCAAGCCGTACAATTCCCACCCATTGCCGGCATGGCCTCGGTCGCATTCGATGCCAGCAAACTTGCGAGTGCAGCGCAAATGGCAAGAATCGGAAGCTTAGGCGGAGGGGTGTTCAAACGCCCGGTGGGGCCAGACCCCGGCTCCGCTTCGGCATGTCCGCGACGGCCTACTCTTGGAAGAACGCGAAGTCGTGGCAGGTCGAACAGACATCGATCGGTTCCGAATGCTGGAAATGGCATAGAGAGCACTCCTCGAACATTTCGTCATGGGGAGAAATATGCGGATTTACGGGAAAGGAATCGCGCGTACGGGCGGCAAGTGCCTCTTGCGGTCCGTGGCACTGTGTACAGATCTGAATGGAGGTATCGATCATGGGAACGCCGTCGCCGTGGCATTGCTGGCAGCCGAGCCCGGCCAGAGCGTGGATATGATCGAGCGGCAAAATGCCTTTGATCGAAGATGCGGTCCGTCCTTCGGCATGGCATGTTCGACAATGAGCCAAATGCACATCGCCGGTCGGGGCGTGAGCGTCCGGCAGAACCCTTCGATCGAGATGGCAAACGGAACAAGGCGCAAGTACCGAGCTCTGAGTTCCGTCGTGGCCCGAAATCCGACCGCGCCCGAGACGAAGTTGCTTCTGTGCCCGTTCCTGATCACCTTCGGCGACGCCGTCAGGTGCACCCGCGAGAAGTAAAAGAAAGACCGTCAGCGATACACCTATCGCTCTCCAGCGGATCCGGATGTTCCCCGAGCCTTCCAAAACCAAGCACCCCGGCTGCCGGTTTGGGCAATTTACTTTGTGTGATCCACTCAATGAGGGGAAGAAAGACCGTGGTCTCGCCAGTCGATCCTGACAGGGTTGGATCGACTGATCGGAAGACCAGGTTCAGCCTCTCTTCTCGTTCACATCACGGATTCGGCAAATAAACCGTCCGGTCAGCAACCTTCAGACTCCCCTTGTCATAACTCCGACCATACATCGGATTACAGACCAAACAAGTTTGGATGTGCTTGCTGCTCAATCATTCACCAACTGTGTCCCAATGGACGAAACTGCCTTGAAGTTTCGCCCTTTGGGAGGCCGCAGCCCAGTCCGCAAGACCCGGCATGCTTCGTCTGGAAACTGATCCGGGCGGTGGTACTCCGCCGCGCCGCAGCTATCGGTTGACCTCACGCATCTGCAGCCGTTCATTTGCCCGCTTGAACCGCGTTGCCAGCCAGAACATCACAATGGCGATGGCAAGCGCGGCAAAAGCAATGGCCCAGCCGAGAGCGACGAGCCCCGATCCCGGCCAGAAGACAAGCACCAGTCCGATGAGCGAGGCCAGGATCGCGACACCGAGAGCCGTTGAACGTTCAGGGTCCCATTTGGGCATTTGTTGCCATGTGATCAGAGACCCGACGCCGATGATCAACGCCCAGGCGCCAAGAAGGACAAAGGTGATCCGCGCGGCGCCTTCGGGCCAGATCAGAAGCACCAGGCCAATCAGGATCGCGCCAATTCCGACGCCACCCGCGGCGCCTTTCCGTCCCAGGCCGAAGAGCGTCAACCCACCATCCAGAAGCAACAGCAATCCAACCAGTTGCAGCAGCAGAGAGATACTGCCGGTGGGCCAGAACAGCGCGGCAATCCCGACGGTTCCTGCCAGAATGCCGCGCAGGACAAACGTCCACCACAAGCCGGCGAGCCTGTCGCTCAGTGCTTCGCGGGTACGGGTCTGGCCCTCATCGACAATCTCTGCGTCAAACTGTTCCGGCGGTCTCATGGGGGGGGCTCCTCAAGGCAGATTATCGGCGCAACGTGTTCATTGCGCCTGCAAGGTCTCCAGATAGTCGACCAGATCGGCGAGCGTCTGACTCATCATGATCGGTTGCCCGCTCGGCATTCGCATCGTCACGTTCCTGCCGGCATCAAAAAACGCGCCGAAGAGCGGCATGTCTCCGCCATGCGCGAGGATCTGTGTCCGACCGTCGATCTTCATGGCAACGGTCGCGGTCGGAAAAACGCCCTCGTTTTGCGCGGCAAGGCCGGTCAGGTCCGGTGTTTCGACGGCAAGGATTTCCGCCATTGGTCCGGCGCCCTTTGCCTCGAAGCCATGACATTGCACGCAATAGGACATGTAGATGTCCCGTCCGGCGTCCGGATCCGTACCCTGTGCCGAGACGGCGCTTGCGCCAGCAGTCAACGAGACGATCAAGAGCGCTCGAATGTCCATTTGGACCACCTCCGATGATGGAATGGTAGCAATCTTGGCCTATGTCCGCACCACTTGCTTTGCGCGGCTGAAAACAAATCGTTGCACGATTCAGGACGGGTCGATTTGGGTCATCAGAAATCGTCCAGGCGCAACTCCTCAAGGTTCATGTGTCGCCAGGACTCCTGCTGCCCAATCCTGCAAGACGATGATCTCGTCGCCCTCGCTCAGGTCAAAAGGCCCTGACAGCATTGGCAACCGCTCTGCCGAGCAGGACATGCCCATCCGGGGCATAGTGGACGCCATCCACCGGACTGACTTCCAGGACGCGCCCGGCGTCGAGGAAACCGATTCCCCTGGCCCTAGCCAGGTTTTCATATAGCGGAGGAAGCGCGCCCGACACGGCTTCGCCGCCGTAGAATTCTCCGGCGAACGGTCCGCTTTCCTGCACGGGTGGAGGGCAAATGAGCAGAACCTTGAAGCCGTTGTGGCGGGTCTGCATGTCATCGCCAAGCGCAATATCCAGAAGACCTGCGATCCCGGCTGTCACTTTTTCAGCGGTCGCACCAAAGCGCGTCTTCACGTCATTCGTTCCAAGCATGAGCGTCATAACATCGATGGGGCCGTGGCTCTGCAAGGCGATCCTCAGCCCCGGTCGGCCGTCCATGAACGCCCCCATGATCGGATCTTCGAACTGGGCCGTTCGCCCGGGCAGCCCTTCCTCCACGAGGTTCCAGTCTTCTCCGAGGGCTGCGCTGGTCAGCTGTGGCCAACGGATCGACATGTCGTAGCGGGCATAGGTTCCCGGAGTCGTGATGGGCGGGGTGCCATGCGTGTTGCTATCACCGAAGCAAAGAAGGGTTTGTGACATGATCGTTCCGTTTCGCTTGTTTCTGCGGCACGTTGGGACTCAATGAAGGTGGGCGCAAGCCGTGACAGGCGCGACCAAAAAGGCAAAGGGAGTTCTCGACCATGATTACGATTGAAACGGGAATGAATGGCGCACTGATCGAAGCGACCATGTCCGGCAAGATTGTCAGCGCCGACTATAAAGGCGCGTTGGAGCCGGCAATTGAAGCCGCGCTGTCCGAGCATGACAGTATTCGCATGCTGGTTGTCGCCGGCGAGGACTTCGAGGGCTACGATCTTGGCGCCGCCTGGGCCGACACGAAACTCGGCCTGTCTCATTGGCGGGGATTTGATCGCATCGCCGTCGTCACCGACATTGGCTGGATGCGGACATCGGTTCGACTGGCCTCCCCGGTGCTTCCATGCCCCGTACAGGTGTTCCCGCTCGCAGAGGTTCAGCAGGCCCGCCTTTGGCTGCGGGAGTCCCTGGGCGCCATTCATATTGTCGACCTTGGTGGGCCGTGCGTGGAGGTGCGTTTGCTTGGCGACATTGATCCGGACGCCTACAGGCAGGCTGAGGGAGATCTCGATGCGCGGATCCGCGAGCGTGATGGCTTCCGTCTGTTGCTCGATCTGACCGAGTTCACCGGATGGCAAGGCATCTCCGCCCTCGCCGCGCATTTCAGCCTCGTTCGGGAACATGCGTCGCTGCCGGATCGCGTCGCCGTTATTGGCAACAAGGCCTGGCAACACATGGCGCAACGCTTCATGGGACAGTTTCTGAAAGCAGAGAGCCGTTTCTTTGACGAGGCCGACGCTGCGCAGGCGAAGGAATGGCTTACCTCACCCTGATCGGGGCGACCCAGCCGTAAAAAAGGCGGCGACACCAGGGAGGGGGTGTCGCCGCCTGTTCCGGAGACCCTGGGAGGAGGGTGGGTCTCGGAGGGAAGTGTTTGTCAATGCACGCGGAGAGCCGCCTCATGTGCCACATCACGGATGCTCAAACCGCTGAGGTTGATATCGGCCAGTTCGCGCTCGGACATCATCGACAGTTCGTCATAGGTTTGGCGGTAGGCGCGTGCGCGCTCGACCCGAAGCTTGAAGCTTTCGATCAGGTTGCTGAACCAGCTTGTGTTGACGGTGATCTCGACGCGGGGGGTGGCGGAAGCATAGGCCATTTTCAGTATCCTCAGTTTGTCCGGAGCCCTCTCCGGATCAGCGGTTCAAAGCGCTTCGGGTCGTGATGTTAGCGCTCTCGTTGGTCATTAATTTAGGGTCAAAACGGTTTTGAACAACTGGGAGAAACTTCAGACCCGATATGCATTTCCTGCAGGGTGCTTTGCCGGTAGCCTGCGAAAGGCGTCCGGTTCCCGGCGTTGACCTTACCTGAAAGCGGGATAGAGCAAGTGACGGAATGTGTTGTCGTCGGGGCTGGTATCGCGGGGCTGACCGCCGCCTTGTGTCTGCAACGCGCCGGAAAGCAGGTCTTGATCCTCGAAGGATCGCGGCGGACCGGTGGACGGGTTCGCTCGGTTTCGGAGCCGGGCTCCGAGAGCGTCCGTTTCGACACCGGGCCAACATGGGTCTGGCCGAGATGGCAACCACATGTTCAGCGATGGATGAATGACCTCTCTGTCCGGTCGTTCCCGCAATTTGAACTTGGCGAGGCCGTGCTGGATGGATTCGGATCTCAAGTGATCACGCAGCCGCTTCCCTCTCAGGACGGGATAACCCGATTGGTTGGTGGGCCGGGCTCGATCGCCGAAGCGCTCGAGGAAAGACTTGATCCCGGCACGGTCAGGCTTGGCGCCGAGGTCACCGCGATCGATGTCGATGGAGCGTCCTTGCGCCTTCTCATGCGCGACGGAACAACCACCACCTGTTCGGCGACAATTCTTGCGGCACCATTGCGGATCGTCGGAGAGCGGATCGGGATCGGCGCGCTTGATCCAGACATGTCCGGGATAATGCGACGGATACCGACATGGATGGGGCAGCAGGCGAAAGCGGTGATCCTCTACGACCAGCCGTTCTGGCGGGATCAGGGGCTGTCCGGACGGGTGGCCAGCCGGGTCGGTCCGCTTGTCGAGATTCATGATCATTCGCCGGAAGGTGCCGAGATGGGGGCCTTGTTCGGGTTCGTCGGGTGGCCTGCCGAGGATCGACGACGAGATGCCGAGGGATTGCGCGCAGCCATACTGGAGCAACTGGTGCGCTGTTTTGGTCTGGATGCTGCACAGCCACGAGACCTGATCTTGCAGGATTGGGCGAGAGAACCACTCATTTGCAGCGAGATCGATAGGGCGACGCCACCCGAGCATCCGGTTGTTGGCCCAGACGTGCTCCGAGACTGCCATCTCGACAATCGCTTGTGGTTCGCGGGTTCCGAGACGTCCAATATCAGCCCGGGACTGATTGAAGGTGCCCTCGTCGCGGGGGAAACAACGGCACGACGCGTCCTGAGCACCCTTTAGGACGTGGTGAGGCGTCCGAATATGGAGTGTCTGACGTGAGCGTCTTGTGGATCCGCCAGGTCCGCGTGAAGGCCAATGTGCCATTTTTTTCGACCGGGCTATGTTATCCTTTGGAATGGAGAAGAAGGTCTTGGTCTATGATCAGAAGCACGGTTCTGGCGGCGATTCTGGTGGTCTCCGCGACTGCAGGATTGGGTGACAGCGCAATGACCCCAAAGATGAAACCGGCCACCAAACTCACATGGAGCTATGTTGCGGACACTGTCATGGGGGGCGTCTCCAAGGGGCAATCCGATCTCGGCAGCGAAAATGGCCGGGACTTCATTCGCTTGACGGGAGAGGTCAGCACTGAAAATCGAGGTGGGTTCATTCAAGTCCGGACCATGATCGAGTCCCTCGGACAGGAGGATCAGGGGCTGGTCCTGAAGGTGCGCGGCAATGGCGAGCGCTATTTCATTCACCTTCGAACCCGCGCCACCCGCTTTCCGTGGCAGTATTACCAGGCAGTGTTCGAGACAGAGCCGGTCTGGCGCGAGGTTTCGTTGCCCTGGTCGGCCTTCAAACCATCGGGGAAATTGCTCCCGAAACGTGTGTCGCCTGAGACAGTCCGTTCGATTGGCCTCGTTGCCTTCGGCAGGGATCATAGTGCGGATGTTTCACTGGCCGAAATTGGCGTTTATTGAGCCGTCCCGATGCCCAGGCATTGGATGCCGCTGACTGAAGAGTGGGAATTCATGACGTTCATTCTGTTTCTTGTCTTTCTGGCAACATGCGTCGCGGCAGGATCGACGGGGGCGCTTTTCGCACCGGGCACCTGGTATCGCGATCTGAGGAAACCGGCGTGGACGCCGCCGGGTTGGGTGTTCTCTGTCGCCTGGACCTCTCTTTACCTCTTGATGTCCTGGGCGGCCGCGCGCGTTGCCGTCGTCGAAGGAAGCGGGCTCGCATTGGCGCTATGGGCGCTCCAGATTGCGCTCAACACCCTTTGGACGCCCGTCTTCTTTGGCCTGCACCAAATGCGCACCGGATTGGTTGTTATCAGTCTGCTTTGGGTTTCGGCGGCAGCAGCGATGCTGGCATTCTTTCAGGTCGACACTTTGGCCGGTGCGTTGCTGATTCCATATGTCGGCTGGGTATCAATCGCCCTTTGCCTCAACGTCTCGATCCTGCGGTTGAACCCGGAGCAGGGTGCCGATCCGAATTGATCGCTGCCTTTTGATGCTCGATTGGCGCTTGTGGGCGATCAGACCGGCGGTCTCTTCGCGGAACCAACGGTAGATCTCGACCGTTTGACGACCCATCCGACGCCACTCAATGCCGTCAGAATCGCAAGAGCAATGCCGCCGTAGAGCACGTAGAATTCCGCTCGCGCCGGCCATTCCATGTTGTTGAGGAATGGATAGGGCAGGCCAGATGTCACGCTTCCAACAGGTGTGTCGTTCAAAGGCTGGACGAACATCTCTGCCCAGAGCACGTAAATCGGCACCATGAGAAGCAGAACCGCCGCCCCACGCCAGATCCGTCGAAAGACCTGTCCGATGAACACCGCATCGATCAATTGCAAGGCGGGTCCAAGCCCGTGCAGGTAGTATTCCTGATGCCAGATGATCGGTCCGTTTCCATTCACCAGATCAGGGTTGATCAGAAACAGCTTCCAATAGAGGTAGACGACCATGATGTTGAACACGGATGCCGTCATCGCCGGAACTTCATAGGGATGATCCGATTTCCCCAGGCTGATCGACAGCATCCTCCAGGCGGAATATGCAGAAAGCACCAAAGCCCAGATCGTGAGAAATCTCAAAGGGCCGCCGGGGTTTGACCAGTCACCGGTCCCGAACTGGTACGCGACATAGCCAATCGCGAGCAGGAACGTGATCCACCGGTAAGTGATGACTGGTACGGAAACGCGGGACATGGCTTCTCCGATTGAACTCCCCATCCCGAAACATGTGGACCGGGACCAGAGCGTTATGGCGCAATCCGAGCTTTGCACTCAAGGGAGAGTTTCGTCCCGCGATTGCGTGACTCAAACTGGCGGGCTGTCCGACCCACATGCGAAGAGTTCCTGCTGCCACATAGATCGATGTCGATCAGATGTGAGAAAACACGAGATGCAGATGAAGTTGGAAATCTCCTGGCACGACGGGCATAGCCGCCCGCATTATGACGAACTGATCGAGCGCGAAATCGCCTCCTTCCCGGATCTGAAGCGTCCGGCAGACCTGATGATGCATTTCATCGATATCGGCTGCGGTCTGTGGATTCATCTTTATGGCGGGATGGACGCGCACAGGATCCACGTTGAGTTTACCGGCATTGGCCCTGCGCATTCAGAGACGACAGACGACCTCGCGGCGTGAATGGCGGGTGGGGTGTCGCAGTGACAATCCACAGTCAGTCGCTTCGTGATGGTCGTCGAAGGTCGGCGTGACAATGGAATGTGGGTCGCCCTTTGCGCGAACGGGGTCTTGGCTGAAGTCTTCTGACGTCAATGCTGTTTCGTGGTGCGCCCGCCGGGCTGCACAGCTTCGACAGCACCCACGACACGTCCCAGTCTGCCAACACGCATCGCACACGCGCCGAAGCGGGATCGAGCAACATCGGCGCCGCTCGCTGGTGGGACAGCTTCTCTCCTGCCAGCGTCACGGACGACGGCTGACCGAAGGTCGTCTTTTCCGCCATCGGTCTCGCGGCGACCGTTGGTGTCTGGCCATCTGTCCTGAGCTTGGAGCTATGTTCTGGCAGAAAAGGTTTCTTCTCGGTGTTCCTGAAACGACGCCGGAGATCTGACTTGACGCCGGAAAACCCATGAAATATTGACCGGGAACACTGCGCGGGCGTTGTGTAGTGGTAAGACCTTAGCCTTCCAAGCTAATGACGCGGGTTCGATTCCCGCCGCCCGCTCCAGATTTCCACTTCCGACAGTATGCCTGCTCGCCGAGCGCCAATGACGCCTTGGCGTATTGAATCTGGATGGAATGACCGGACTCGAGCCCTGCCTTTCAGGTCGGTTATGTGGACGCGCGCGCAACCACCCGAACCAGACAACAGCGCAGGGAAGCATTGACACGGCAATTCGCGGGAAGCTGATACTCCGACGACGGGCCCTGCTGAACAATCCTGACATCTCGTTGCTGCAAGCGTGGCGCCCAGCTGCATGGAATCACTCTCGCGCGCGCCACGAAAAATGACGCGGTGCGGCGTTAGCGCCCCCGGTGTGTGCGGGTCAGGATATTTCGTCCTTAGGGGGGCATGGTAACGCAATCTGTCCTTGCGTAACTATTGCATATATTTGGGTCTCTTTTAGACCGAAAATTTCGCGAAAGATTCTATGCAGGCAGTGCATTGCCGCCTCAACTCTTCTGGCATCATATTGAAAACAATATATAAAAAAAATCGACCGCAGATGGACGGCAATTGAAAGGGAAATACACCTGCCCCTATCTTTAGAACGAAGCGGTAAAGTACCGTAGGGTAAGAACACGGATCAGCTCGCGCGGCACTGGCGGTGGAGGCGGTCCGAAGGTTCAGGATCAAGGTTTGAATGCAAGCCGCGGGCAGGGCCCGTGCAGAATTTCGTCAGGAGACGACAATGAATGCCATGAACAAAGACAATCTCGCTGATCCCTGGGAAGGCTTCTCCGAAGGCGGTTGGCGCGAAGCGGTCAATGTCCGCGACTTCATTCAGGAAAACTATACACCCTATGAGGGGGATGACAGCTTCCTCGCTGGCCCCACCGAACGCACCACTGCGCTCTGGAATGAACTGGGCGTACTCCTGAAGAAAGAGCGTGCCGCCGGTGTTCTCGACGTCTCCGCGGATCGCCCCTCCTCCATCACCGCCCATGATGCCGGCTACATAAACAAGGAAGCCGAAATCATCGTTGGCCTGCAGACGGATGCGCCGCTCAAGCGCGCCATTATGCCGAATGGCGGTCTGCGCATGGTCGAGAACGGCCTCAAGGCCTATGGGTTCGAGCCTGACGAGACCGTCCACGAAGTCTGGACCAAGTATCGCAAGTCCCACAATCAGGGCGTGTTCGACGTCTACTCCCCGGACATCATCGCCTGCCGCAAGTCCGGCGTGATCACCGGCCTTCCGGACGCCTATGGCCGTGGCCGCATCATCGGCGACTATCGCCGCGTCGCCCTCTACGGCATCGACTTTCTCAAGGAAGACAAGCTGCGTGAGCACCGCGAACTCGACGACGCCGTGTTCAACGAAGACACGATCCGCGACCGCGAAGAGTTGTCCGAGCAGTATCGCGCCCTCGAAGAACTGCGCGAGATGGGCCTGAAATACGGTATTGACATGTCGAAACCGGCCGGCACCGCCCGCGAAGCGATCCAGTTCACCTATCTCGCCTATCTTGCTGCGGTGAAGGAACAGAACGGCGCGGCGATGTCCATCGGCCGGATCTCCTCCTTCCTCGACGTCTATATCGAGCGCGACTTCGCCCGTGGCAAGCTGACCGAGGAAGCCGCACAGGAGATGATCGACGACATGGTCATCAAGCTCCGGATCGTCCGCTTCCTGCGCACGCCGGATTACGATGAGCTGTTCTCGGGCGACCCGACCTGGGTCACCGAAGCCATTGGCGGCATGTCCAAGGACGGTCGAACGCTGGTCACCAAGACCTCGCTGCGCGTGTTGCACACGCTTTACAACCTCGGCCCCGCGCCGGAGCCGAACCTGACTGTGCTCTGGTCTTCCAAGCTGCCGCGCGGCTTCAAGGATTTCTGCGCCAAGGTCTCGAAGGACACCTCCGCGATCCAGTACGAGAACGATGACCTGATGCGCACCAAGTGGGGCGACGATTACGGCATCGCCTGCTGCGTCTCGGCCATGGCCATCGGCAAGCAGATGCAGTTCTTCGGCGCCCGTGCCAACCTCGCCAAGGCGCTGCTCTACGCGATCAATGGCGGTGTGGACGAGAAGTCCGGCCAGCTGGTTGCCCACGGCCTGGAGCCGATCAAGGGCGATGTGCTGGACTATGACGAGGTTGTCGCCAAGTTCGAGATAGCCATGGACTGGCTCGCCAAGACCTATGTCAAGGCGCTGAACTGCATCCACTACATGCATGATCGCTACGCCTATGAGCGCATCGAGATGGCGCTGCATGACCGCGAGATCCTGCGCACCATGGCCTGCGGCATCGCCGGCCTCTCCATCGCCGCGGACAGTCTCTCGGCCATCAAGCACTCGACCGTGAAGGTCATCCGCAACGAGGCCGGCCTCGCCGTCGATTACGAGATCGCGGACGACTACCCGATGTTCGGCAACAATGACGACAAGGTGGATGACATCGCCGTCTGGCTCACCGAAGCCTTCATGAAGAAGGTCGAAGGCCAGCCGCATTTCTACCGCAACTCGATGCCGACCCAATCGGTGCTGACGATCACCTCCAACGTGGTCTACGGCAAGAAGACCGGCGCGACCCCCGACGGCCGCGAGGCCGGCGAAGCCTTCGCCCCGGGCGCCAACCCGATGAACGGTCGCGACAAGAACGGCTTTGTCGCTGCCGGTGCGTCGGTCGCCAAGCTGCCCTACGAGTTCGCCAAGGACGGCATCTCCTGGACCGCTTCGGCCACCCCGGACTCGATGGGCCACACCGAGAAGGAGCAGGTGCGCAACCTTGCCAACTGCCTGGACGGCTACACCAATGCCGGCGGCTTCCATGTGAACGTCAACATGCTCAGCCGTGATACGCTGATCCATGCGATGGACCACCCGGAAGAATACCCGCAGCTCACAGTGCGCGTCTCCGGCTACGCGGTGAACTTCGTCAAGCTGACCCGCGAACAACAACTCGACGTGATCGGCCGGACCTTCCACAACGCGATGTAACCCAGACGGTGAGGGGCGCTCTCCGGCGCCCCTTCCAACCCTGCCGGAGAAGACATCATGACCGCCCTGGTCCCAGACGACGCCTTTGACGCCATCCATGATGCAGATTGCCACGGCTTTCTGCATTCCGTTGAATCGGGGGCGGCGGTGGACGGGCCGGGCATGCGCTTTGTCTTCTTCATGGCAGGCTGTCAGTTTCGCTGCCTCTATTGCCACAACCCCGACACCTGGAAGCTCCATAACGGTACAAGGGTCGAGGTGAAGGACATGCTCCGGCAGGTCCGCAAATATTCCTCTTTCCTGAAATTCGCCGGCGGCGTGACCTTCTCTGGCGGCGAGCCGCTGATGCAGGCCGAGTTCGTCGGCGCCACGGCGGCGGCGATCAAGAAACGCTGGGGCCTGCATATCGCGCTGGACACGCAGGGTTTCCTGCATGGCAAGGTCACGGATGCCTGGTTCGACCCGATCGACCTCGTGATGCTGGACATCAAGCATATCGACCCGGACCGCTATCTCGCCCTCACCGCCCAGCCGCTCCAACCCACGCTCGATTTCGCCGACCGGCTCGTCCGCCTCGGCAAGCCGATGCGCATCCGCTACGTGTTGGTGCCCGGCTGGTCGGATGCGCCCGACGACGTGGCGAAGATGGCCGACAAGGTTGCCAGCTATGGCGATATTGTCGAGCTGGTCGAGGTCCTGCCTTTCCACCAGATGGGCACCTCGAAATGGGACAAGCTGGGGCTCGACTACAAGCTTCGCGACACACCCACGCCCAGCAACGAAGACACCGAGGCCGCGCGGGAAATCTTCCGCGCCCGGGGCCTCGAAACCACCTGACACGCGGGCCAAAGAGGCGCCAAAGCCCGGCCGCATCAAAGGGAAAACTCACGGACATGCAGCAACACTCTTTCGACGCGCTTCTGCCGCCGGAGATGGCCAAGAAAGCCGAGGATCTCGGGGTGGCAAAGGCCACCAAACGCCCGCGCAACGCCTTCGCGCTGGCGGTTTCGGCCGGCTTCTTCATCGGCATCGCCTTCATCTTCTACACCGTGGTCACGACCGGAAACCCGAATATGGGCTGGGGCGCGAGCAAGATGCTTGGCGGTCTCGCCTTCTCGCTCGGCCTGATGCTGGTCGTGGTCTGCGGTGGCGAGCTCTTCACCTCGACCGTGCTGACCGTGGTCGCCAAGGCGAGCGGCAAGATCAGCTGGGCGCAGCTCTCCAAGAACTGGGGGCTGGTTTATGTGGGCAATTTCGTCGGCTGCATCTGCCTCGTTGCGATCATGCAGGTGGCGAAGCATTACGAATTCGCCGATGGCCAGCTCGGCTTGAACTACATGAAGATCGCGCAGCACAAGCTGCACCATGATTTCGCCCAGGCCGTGGCACTTGGCCTGATGTGCAACGTGATGGTCTGTCTCGGAGTCTGGATGACCTTTTCGGCCCATAGCGTGACTGACAAGCTGCTCGCCGTGACCATGCCGGTCGCGATGTTCGTTGCCGCCGGTTTCGAGCACTGCGTCGCCAACATGTTCCAGATCCCGATGGCGATCATGACCAAGACATTTGCCGGCCCCGAGTTCTGGGAGGCCACGGGCACGACGGCGGCCGCCTTCGCGGACCTGACCTGGTCCAACTTCTTCCTTGCCAATCTCCTCCCGGTGACCATTGGCAATATCATCGGCGGCGGACTCTTCGTCGGCCTGCTCTATTGGTTCATCTATCTGCGCCCGAGCGAGGAGCAACGGTCCTGATATGTGCGAGGCCGCCTAACACAGCGGCTTCGCCTTGATTCCGTGCAAAACGCGTTTCGCTCCAACCTCCCCTGGCGGTTCAAAACAGACCAATGCGGATGTCGCGTTTCTCGCGCGACATGTTGGCGTCGCGATGCCGAAAACCGCGATGCAGCAGCTTCCCTGAGCCAATTTCCCAGATTTCAACCTTTTCTTTCCGTTCTTCCTGCGTATAGTCGCCCACATGACGACTGACCGGCATATCCTTTCCGCACCCGCCTCCGCGCGGGCGCTGCCGCTTGCCGGTCTTCTCCTTCTCCTTAGCCGCCTCTGAGCGTGCCGGTTCGGCGCGTCCGCTCAGAGGAACAGGCTACCGCGCCCCAGGATTGAAGGACTTCCAAGGAACAAGCACATGACCAAACCCCAAGACCGCGTTGTCATCTTTGACACGACCCTGCGCGACGGCGAGCAAAGCCCCGGCGCCACCATGACCCATGATGAGAAGCTGGAGATCGCCGAGATGCTCGACGCGATGGGCGTCGACATCATCGAGGCCGGCTTCCCGATTGCCTCGGAGGGCGACTTCGAAGCCGTGCGCGACATCGCCGAGGCGTCGAAACACTCGGTGATCTGCGGTCTGGCCCGCGCCAATTTCAAGGATATAGACCGCTGCTGGGAGGCCGTGCGCCATTCCGAGCGCCCGCGCATCCACACCTTCATCGGCACCTCGGAGCTGCACCGCGCCATTCCGAACCTGACCATGGACGAGATGGCCGACAAGATCCACGAGACGGTCACCCATGCGCGCAACCTGTGCGACAATATCCAGTGGTCGCCGATGGACGCCACGCGGACCGAGCATGACTATCTCTGCCGTGTGGTCGAGATCGCCATCAAGGCGGGCGCGACCACGATCAACATCCCCGATACGGTCGGCTACACCGCTCCGCGCGAGAGTGCGGACCTGATCCGGATGCTGCTGGAACGCGTCCCCGGCGCCGATACGATCACCTTCGCCACCCATTGCCATAACGACCTCGGCATGGCGACCGCCAACGCGCTGGCCGCTGTCGAGGCCGGTGCCCGTCAGATTGAATGCACGATCAACGGGCTGGGCGAGCGGGCGGGCAACACCGCGCTGGAAGAGGTGGTCATGGCGCTGAAGGTGCGCAATGACATCATGCCCTTCACGACCGGGATCGACAGCACCAAGATCATGAACATCTCCCGCCGCGTGGCCGATGTCTCGGGCTTCCAGGTGCAGTTCAACAAGGCGGTGGTCGGCAAGAACGCCTTTGCGCATGAGAGCGGCATCCACCAGGACGGCATGCTCAAGAATCCGCAGAATTTCGAGATCATGCGTCCCGAAGATGTGGGGCTCTCGGCCACCAACCTGGTCATGGGCAAGCATTCGGGGCGCGCCGCGCTGCGCGCCAAGCTGCATGACCTGGGCTATGATCTGGGCGACAACCAGTTGAAGGACGTGTTCGTCCGCTTCAAGGAACTCGCCGACCGCAAGAAGGAAGTCTATGACGACGACCTGATCGCGCTGATGCGCGATTCCGGCACCGAGGCGGACGAGAAGCTGCAGGTGAAATTCCTGCGGGTTATCTGCGGCACGCAAGCGCCGCAATCGGCTGACCTGGTGCTGACGGTGGATGGCATCGACCACATGGTCTCCGCCGCTGGCGATGGCCCCGTCGATGCGACATTCAACGCCGTGAAGCAGATCTTCCCTCATAATGCGCATCTGAAGCTCTACCAGGTCCATGCCGTGACCCGCGGCACCGATGCGCAGGCCACCGTGACCGTGCGTCTGGAAGAGGAGGGGCGGATCGTCTCTGGCCAATCGGCGGATACCGACACGGTCGTGGCGTCGGCCAAGGCTTATGTCGCGGCGCTGAACCGGCTGATCGTGCGGCGACAGAAGACCGGCACCGATGAGAAAGAGATCGACTATCGCGACGCGGTCCATTGATCGCTCGCTATGCTTGGTCCAGACCCGGTCCGCATCTGCCGATGCGGGCCGGGTTTTCTTTTGACGCGAAGTTAGTCGCGATCTCCGTCGCCGCCGTTCTCCACGCTGTCACCGCTGGCGATATCGGGTGACGCCGTCGTACCGGTCTCGCTGGGCACTGCCTGCGTCGGGATCGGCAGCGCTTGGGCGACCTTGATATGCATGTCCGCCTGCGGGAAGGGAATCGAGATGCCATGGGCGTCGAAGGCTTCCTTGACCGAGCGATTCAGGTCCCAGAGCACCGCCCAGTAATCCTCGCTGAGGGTCCAGGGGCGGACGATGAAATTGACCGAACTGTCGGCCAGTGCCCCGACCCGAATCACCGGGGCGGGATCGCTCAGCACCTTCTCATGCGCCGCCACGACCTCCTCGAGCACCCGCTGCGCCTCTTCGATCGAATCGTCGTAGCCAATGCCGAAGACCAGGTCCACGCGCCGGATCTCGGAGGCGGTGGTGTTGGTGATGACATCGCCCCAAACCTTGGAGTTGGGGATGATGATGACCTGGTTGTCCGGCGTCTTGACCTTGGTCGAGACCACGGAGACAGCGGACACCGTGCCCGAAGTGCCGCCGGCGGTGATGTAATCGCCCTCGTCGAAGGGGCGGTTGAACATGATCATCAGGCCGGCCGCGAGATTGCCCAGCGTGTCCTGCATGGCGAAGGCGATGATGAAGGAAGCACCGCCGACCACCGCGAAGAGTGGCGTTATATCCACGCCGAGCGCCGACAGGACGACCATCAGGCCGATGGCGATGGTGAGCCAGTAGACAACGAGGGTCAGGAAGGCCTGAAGGAGTTTCGACAGGTCCGGGACACGGGCGAAGAGGCGGCGCGCATAGCCACGGACGATGCGTGCGACCACGATCAGCACGAAGAAGGCGAAGATGATAACGATCACATTCTTGGCGATGCCGAGGCCACCATCCGTGGAAATCGTCCAGTTCATTGCCATCTGCAGCAGTGTTCGGAAATCGGCCTGTTGCTTTTCGTCGACCGAGATCGCGTTCATATAGGCATGGAAGGTGGCGGCCACGGCCTCATCACCACCCTTTTTCGTGAAATTGTCGACGACGGCACTGAAACGTGCAAAGCCTTCGCCGCGCGCTTCGGTCAAGGCGACGATCTCGTTGGTCTCTTCCTCTGTCGGCGAGCTGCCATCGGCGCGGGCCTCGATTGTCTTGTCCACGCCCGCTTGGGTCTGGTCTTGAACGATGCCCTGCCAGATCTCCGCCAGCGTGGTCAATTCGTCGAGGGTCAGCGGCAGCAAGCGGAGCTTGAAGTCCTCCAGCGGCACGGTCACATCGGTGAGCTCTGCTGGCAGTTCGGGAGCGGGTTGCTCTGTGGTTGCTGCTTCCTCGGGGGCGGCCGTCTGTTCGGCGGGGGCAGCGCTGTCCTGCGCAACAGCGAGAACTGGCGCTACGACGAGCGCAAGCGACAGCAAAAAGCTGGACAGGAGGTCTCGAAGGCAAATCATGGTCTAGGTCCGGTATGATTTCAAAACAGGGTCGCTGGAGAAGACATTACTGTCTCGCTCTGGCCGGCACAAAGAAGTAATCCTGCGCCAAAGGCCAATCCAGCCGACCGGCGAAGGAACGCCTATGGCGCGGCCATTGACCCTTTCACATGCGCGATTGCACGACTATAAGTCCGGCGTCCCGCGACGGTGGAGTCGCCGGGGCTCGTTATCCTATTGGCAATACAAGAGCAGGACAAAGTATGGCGCTGTTTGGTGGGTTGTTCTCTTCAGACATGGCAATCGACCTCGGGACGGCGAACACGCTTGTCTACGTGAAGGGCAAGGGAATCATCCTGAACGAACCTTCCGTCGTGGCCTATCACAACAAGAATGGTCGCAAGGAAGTTCTTGCTGTCGGTGAGGACGCCAAGATGATGTTGGGCCGGACGCCCGGTTCCATCGAGGCCATCCGGCCGATGCGCGAGGGTGTGATCGCCGATTTCGACACTGCGGAAGAGATGATCAAGCATTTCATCCGCAAAGTTCACAGGCGCACGACCTTCACCAAGCCGAAGATCATCGTCTGTGTGCCGCATGGCGCCACGCCCGTCGAGAAGCGCGCCATCCGGCAGTCGGTTCTGTCGGCGGGTGCCCGCCGCGCTGGCCTGATCGCCGAGCCCATTGCCGCAGCCATCGGCGCCGGGATGCCAATCACCGACCCGACCGGGTCCATGGTCGTCGATATCGGTGGTGGCACGACCGAGGTCGCCGTGCTCAGCCTCGGCGATATTGTCTATGCCCGGTCTGTTCGCATCGGTGGCGACCGGATGGATGACGCCATCGTCTCCTATCTGCGCCGCCAGCAGAATATCCTCATCGGCGACAGCACGGCCGAACGCATCAAGACCTCGATCGGCACTGCCCGCATGCCCGATGACGGGCGCGGCGCCTCGATGCAAATTCGTGGCCGCGACCTGCTCAACGGTGTCCCCAAGGAGACCGAGATCAATCAGGCACAGGTGGCCGAGGCCCTTTCCGAGCCCGTTCAGGCGATCTGCGAGGCGGTCATGACCGCACTTGAGACCACGCCGCCGGATCTCGCAGCCGATATTGTCGACCGGGGCGTCATGCTTACGGGCGGCGGTGCGCTGTTGGGCGAGTTGGACCTTGCGCTGCGTGAGCAGACCGGGCTTGCCATCTCGGTCGCCGATGAGAGCCTAAACTGCGTGGCCCTCGGCACCGGCAAGGCGCTGGAGTATGAAAAGCAGCTCCGGCATGCGATAGATTACGACAGCTAACTCCCGGCCCCATCGGCCGGCCGTCTGACGGGAGCGCGGCCGCTTGGCACAGAACCGCAACCATTCGGATATCGATTATGTCCGCCCCGTTCGCCGGATTTTCGTCGGTGGGCTGGTGCTGTTCTGCCTCGCGATCTTCCTGATCTGGCGGATTGATTCCCCGCGGGTTGAACGTTTCCGAGCCAATCTCGTTGACACGGTTGTACCCAGCTTTGAGTGGGCCTCGGTTCCGCTGGCGCATTTCGCCGGCATGCTCGAGGATTTCCAATCCTACCAGCGGATCTACCAGCAGAACCAGGACCTGCGCCGCGAGTTGCAACAGATGAAGGCGTGGAAAGAAGCGGCTGTGCAGCTCGAGCAGCAGAACGCCAAGCTTCTGGCGCTCAATAGTGTCCGGCTTGACCCCAAGCTGACCTCCGTCTCCGGCGTGGTTGTGGCCGATTCCGGCTCACCCTTCCGCCAATCGGTTCTGCTCAATGTCGGGGAGCATGACGGGGTCAAGGATGGCTGGGCGACGATGGACGGGCTGGGGCTGGTCGGGAGAATCGCCGGCGTGGGCAAGACCACCTCCCGCGTGCTCCTCCTGACCGATGCAGCCAGCCGCATGCCGGTAACGATCCTGCCCTCCGGTCAACGCGCGATTCTCGCGGGTGACAACACCGCCGCGCCGGCCCTCGACTTCATCGAGGACCTGGATGCGATCAAGCCGGGTGACCGTGTGGTCAGTTCCGGGGATGGCGGCGTCTTTCCTTCCGGCATGCTTGTCGGGCAACTTGCGCTCGGGCCGGACGGACGCTTCCGCGTCTGGCTGGCTGCCGATTACGAGCGGCTGGAATTCCTCCGCGTGCTGCGCAGCCATAAAGGCGAGGTGATCACCGATCCAGGTGGGCTGGTTGTGCCGCCACAACCGACGCCCGAACCGGTCCCCGACGAAACAGCCGAAGCCAGCGAGGCGCCGGAGCCGGGAAATGATTGATCCGATCACGGCCCGCACCTGGGGCTACCGGCTGCTCTTTTCTGCTCTGATCCTGCTTCTTGCCTTCTTCCAGATGCTTCCGCTGGGCGGGCAGGCCGGCGGGTTGCCGGGCGCGGATCTTACCGTCGCGCTGACATTCGCCTGGGTCCTGCGGCGCCCGTCCTACGTGCCCGTGCCGCTGCTCGCCGTGCTTTTTCTCTTTCTCGACCTGCTTCTGCAACGCCCGCCGGGGCTCGGGGCGGCGCTGATGATCGGTGCCACGGAGATGCTGCGCTCGCGTCGGGACATGTCACGCGCCATGCCTTTCCCCTTCGAATGGGCGCTGGTGAGTGCGGTGATGGCCGGGATGGTGGCGCTGGAACAGATCGCACTCGGCATCGTTGTGGTTGACAGGCCACCGCTGGGGCTTGCGTTGCTGCGATCACTTTTCACGGCGGCGGCCTATCCTTTCGTGGTCGTCCTGTCGCATTATGGCTTCGGAGTGCGCGCCGCCGCACCGAATGAAGCCGATGCATTGGGGAGACGCCTGTGAGACGTCCGCCGAAAGATACCGAGGAGAGCGCCCGCCGGATCACCCGGCGCGGGCTGCTGCTGGGCAGCTCGATGCTGGCCTTCATGGGCGTGCTCGGGGCGCGGATGCGCTACATGCAGGTCGACCAGGCCGAGGAGTTCCGGCTGCTGGCCGAGGAGAACCGGATCAATATCCGCCTGATTGCCCCGGCCCGCGGGCTGATCTTCGACCGCAACGGCCAGCCGATCGCCGAGAATGTCCAGAATTACCGCATTGTCATCGTCCGCGAAGATGCCGGCGATCTGGACGAGACCTTCGCCAAGCTGCGCGCGCTGGTGCCGCTCTCCGATGACGATGTCGAGCGCGCCCTGCGCGAGGTGCGGCGCCGCTCGCCCTTTGTGCCGGTCACCATCGCAGATCAGCTCTCCTGGGAGGATGTCTCGGAGGTCGCGGTCAATGCTCCGGCCCTTCCTGGCGTGACGCCGGAGGTCGGTCTGACGCGACATTACCCGCTGACGGGTGATTTCGCTCATGTTGTCGGCTATGTCGGCCCGGTCTCCGATTACGATCTCTCCAAGCTGGAAAACCCGGACCCACTGTTGCAGATCCCGAAATTCCAGATTGGCAAGGTCGGGCTGGAAGCCAAGCGCGAAGATCTTCTGCGTGGCTCGGCCGGTACCAAGCGGATCGAGGTCAATGCCGGCGGCCGCGTCATGCGCGAGCTGTCTCGGCTTGAGGGCCAGAAGGGCGCTGACATCCAGCTCACCGTCGACAATGGGCTGCAGAATTTCGTCAATGCACGGCTGGTCGGCGAGAGTGCGGCCGCCGTGGTGATGGACGTGACGACGGGCGATGTGCTTGCCATCGGCTCAGCGCCATCCTTCGATCCGAACCTCTTCGTGCGTGGCATTTCCGTGAAGGATTACCGTACGCTGACGGAGGACGATCACCGGCCGCTGGCCGACAAGTCGGTCCAGGGCACCTACCCGCCGGGCTCCACATTCAAGATGGTGACTGCGCTCGCAGCGCATGAAGCCGGGGTGGTGACAGCTGGCGAGACGATCTATTGCGGCGGCTACAAGCAACTCGGCACCCGACGCTTCCATTGCTGGAAGCGGGGCGGGCATGGATGGGTTGACCTTCATGACAGTTTGATGCGCTCCTGTGACGTCTATTATTACGAGTTGGCGGAGCGGGTCGGCATCGAGAGGATCTCGGCCATGGCCAAGAAACTCGGGATCGGGATCAAGCACGAGCTTCCGATGTCTGCCGTCGCTGGCGGGTTGGCCCCGACCAAGGCCTGGAAGGAAGCGCGCAAGCAGGAAAGCTGGATGGTGGGCGACAGTCTCAATGCGTCGATCGGGCAGGGCTATGTGTTGGCGTCGCCGCTACAGCTCTCGGTGATGGCGGCGCGGATTGCGACCGGGGAGGGGATCCGGCCACGGCTGGTCAAGTCCATCGATTCCGTCGAACAGCCGATCCTGAATGACGGCCCGCTCGGGATCTCGCCAACCACTCTGCGGCAGGTCCGCAAGGCGATGTATTCGGTGGTCAATTCCCGGCGCGGCACGGCCTATCGCTCACGGCTGCTGCCTGAGGAGATGGAGTTCGCCGGAAAGACCGGGACGAGCCAGGTCCGTTCCGTCGTGGTCAACAATGCGGATGTGCCCTGGGAGCAGCGCGACCACGCGCTCTTTGTCTGCTTCGCGCCGTACGACAAGCCCCGCATTGCGGTCTCGGTCGTGGTCGAGCATGGCGGCGGCGGGTCCAAGGCGGCGGCCCCGGTCGCCCGGGACATCGTGGCCCGCGCATTGCATGGTGAGCTGCCGCCCCTGGAGATCTACCCGACCGGCGAGCGCGACAAGGTTGCAAAGAAATTCGAGTCCATGCCGCTGCGCCGCGAAGACGGCGAGCCAAGCGGCCGTGATCGGGCCTAGAAAGCGCGCGCCATGTCATATCTCGAATATCGCGTCCAGACCGTCCCGACCGGCTTGTCCAAGGTGTTTCACCTCAATTGGGCGTTGATCCTGCTGTTAACGGCAGTCTCTGCCTTCGGCTTCCTGATGCTCTATTCCGTGGCCGGCGGCTCCATGACTCCATGGGCCGAGCCGCAGATGAAGCGCTTCGCCATGGGGATGGGGGTGATGTTTCTTGTCGCCATGGTGCCGGTCTATTTCTGGCGCAATATCGCGGCGCTGGCCTATCTGGTGTCGTTGCTGCTGCTCGTGGCGGTGGAATTCATCGGTGCAACCGGAATGGGGGCGCAGCGCTGGATCGATCTCGGTTTCATGCGGTTGCAACCTTCCGAGCTGACCAAGATCACGTTGGTGATGTTCCTCGCCGCCTATTACGACTGGCTCGATATCCGCAAGGTCAGCCATATCTTCTGGGTCATCCTGCCCGTTCTGATCATCTTGCTGCCGACCTTCCTCGTGCTGGGCCAGCCTGATCTCGGCACGGCGATCCTGCTGGTCGCCGGGGGCGGCATCGTGATGTTCGCAGCCGGCGTGCATTGGGCCTATTTCGGCGCGGTGATCGGCGGGGGCGTCGGCCTCGTTGCCGCTGTGCTGCAATCGCGCGGGACCCCGTGGCAGCTCCTGAAGGACTACCAGTATCGGCGGATCGACACTTTCCTCGATCCGGAATCCGACCCGCTCGGCGCCGGATATCACATCACACAGTCCAAGATCGCCCTTGGCTCCGGGGGCTGGACCGGGCGCGGCTTCATGCAGGGTACGCAGTCGCGGTTGAATTTCCTTCCCGAAAAACACACCGACTTCATCTTCACCACGCTGGCGGAGGAATTCGGCTTCATCGGCGCGGCCTCATTACTGACGCTCTACGGGCTCATCATCCTGTTCTGCCTCGCCTCGGCCTTTTCCAACAAGGACCGCTTCGCGTCGTTGCTGACCATCGGCATCGCCGCGACCTTCTTCCTCTTCTTCGCGGTCAACATGTCCATGGTGATGGGGCTGGCGCCGGTCGTGGGCGTGCCGCTGCCGTTGGTGAGCTATGGCGGCTCGGCCATGCTGGTGCTGCTGGCCGCTTTCGGTCTTGTCCAATCCGCTCATGTCCACCGTCCAAGGGGAACCGTATGAGTCTCAATATCCTCTTTGCCGCAAAGTCCGAGCGCTGGACCGAATATGAGCCGCACCTGCGGCACTGGATGGCCGAGGCCGGGCTGGAGGGGCGGCTGGCGCCGGATCTCGGGCCCGCTGAGGAAATCGACTATATTATCTATGCGCCCAATTCCGGCCTTCTGGATTTCACACCTTATACGCGGCTCAAGGCTGTGCTGAGCCTCTGGGCCGGGGTTGAGGACATCGTCGACAACGAGACGCTGCGGGTTCCGCTGACGCGAATGGTCGATAACGGGCTGACCGAAGGCATGGTGGAATGGGTGCTGGGGCAGGTGCTGCGGCATCATCTCGGGCTGGACCATATGCGTGCGCAACAGTCCGGGGCGTGGGTGCCCAGGGTTCCGCCGCTGGCCCGCAATCGGCCGGTGACGGTGTTGGGGCTTGGAGCGCTTGGGGCTGCATGCGCGCAGGCGTTGGCGGCGCTGAATTTCCCGGTGACCGGCTGGAGCCGCTCGCCGAAAACGGTTGAGGGGGTGACTTGCCTGTCCGGACCCGAAGGGTTGGAGCAGGCGCTGGCGCGCGCCAGCATTCTTGTGCTGCTGCTGCCTCTGACCCCGGGCACCGACACCCTGCTCAACGCCGCCCATCTCGACCAGGTGCCAAGGGGGGCGGTGCTGATCAACCCCGGCCGTGGTCAGCTTGTCGATGACGAGGCCTTGCTTGATGCATTGGAGAGCGGTCATATCGCCCATGCAACGCTCGACGTTTTCCGCACCGAGCCGCTGCCGCCGGAGCACCCCTTCTGGGCCCATCCCGCCGTCACAGTCAGCCCGCATGTCGCCTCCGAAACCCGGGCCGAGACGGCCTCGTGGGTGATCATCGAGAATATCCGGCGCGATGTGGCGGGGCTGCCTCTGAACCATGTGGTGGACCGGCAGCGCGGCTATTGACCGGCTCGGGTCTTTACGCATTGGCAGGCAACGCCTAGTCTGGCCTCCATATTTTCACGTTTATTCTTGAAAACAAGGAGTTGCGCATGCAGGGTGAAGCCTCGACGTTGCAGGACATGAAGGGCGAGGTTCAGGGCATCGTGGGGGCGATCTCCGTCCAGGCCAACCTGATTGCGGAAGAGTTGCTGCACCCCCGAAAGATTGACAAGGCGCGTGTCTTTGCGGCGCAAAATGCCATCACGCATCACGTCAACCTTCTGCGTCCCTGTCTGCAGGAGTTCGACAAGGCCTTGCATGCCTTTGCCCAACCGATCGAGGCAGCGGGTGGGACACGCCGTATCGCGCCTCCGGACTGGCTTGCGTTCAGCGCCAAACTCGGTCTGATTCGAAACGCGGCGAATGAATGGAGCAGCATCCGTCAACTCATTTCCGAACAGCTGCCGCCGCGAAGGCTTCCGCTGGAGCCTGTCTCCCGGCGAGTTCCGCCCAATGTGACAGCCGCGGCGGAGGCGGGTGACCGCGCCTTTGACCGACTGCGCCGGATGGTGAACCCGCATGCCCAGACGGAGAGCGCCAAGCAGCAGGGTTCCTTTCCCGATATCGCGCTGCCGCAATCCGATTTTCTCGCCCTTGCGCTCGCGGCCTGGCGTCTTCTGAAGGCGCAAGGACGGGCCGAGAAATCCCGATTTATCGATGTCGGTTGCGGCAGCGGAGTGAAAGTGGTTTCCGCGCTGGAATTTTTCACTCAGGCCTTCGGGCTGGAGATTGATCCGGCTTATGCGGGCGCGGCCCGGGGCCTGTTCGAGACTGTCAGCGAAGGTATGGCGGAGCTTATCGAGGGCAATGCGCTCGACTTCGCCTCCTACGACCACTTCGACGTGATCTATTTTTACCGGCCGATCTCGAATGACGAGAAACTCCAGCAATTGGAGGAAAAAATAGCGAGTACCGCTCGTCCGGGAACAATCCTGATTGCGCCCTATCGTCAGTTTTCGTCCCGTGCCGAGGCCCTCGGATGTGCCCCGATCACCCCGCGCATCTATCTTGCGCAAACCGGTCCACGCAAGGCGGCGTCGCTGCGCCGGGACGCGGAGTTCGTCGGCATCAATACCGCCCCGACCCCTCGCGCCCTTCGGTCTATCTGGGATCCGATCGTGTCCGCCTCTCGCCGACGCGGGTTCTGATCCGGAACGGCACAGGCGTCATCGAGGATGTCAGGCCGTCCTCCCATGATTGCGCAGGGCTGTCTGGAGCGCCTCGACCAGCTGGGCCTTTCGGAAGGGTTTCCGAAGCAGGATCGCTTCCATGTCTTCCGGATTGGACAGTTCGGCGGCCTTGTCCACGAAACCGGACATGAAGACCACGGCGAGATCCGGGCGCGCCTCGCGCAGACAGCGTACAATGCCAGGGCCGAGCATGCGGCCGGGCAGCATGACATCGCTGAGGACCGCCACGATCTCGGGATGGGCGTCGAACTGCGTGAAGGCCGTGTTGGCATCTTGCGCCGAGACGATTCTGTAGCCGGCCCCGCGCAGCATTGTGTCTGCCATTTGGCGCACATCCGGCTCATCCTCGATCAACAGGATTGTCTCGCCCCCGGCGGGGCCGGTGGACGCCGCCAATGGCTCCGCGAGGTGCTTGTGCGCTGCATGCGTCCGAGGCAGGTAGAGGACGACATTGGTGCCACTTTCGGGATTGGTCTGGATTTCCACGGTGCCGCCTGATTGCCGTGCGAAGCCATAGACCATGGAGAGGCCGAGGCCAGAGCCCTTGCCATGGCCTTTCGTGGTGAAGAAAGGTTCGAAGGCGCGGCGGCGAACATCGTCTTCCATGCCGCCACCTTCGTCTTGAACCGAGACGCGGACATAGTCACCCGGAGCCAGGCCGATCTGTTCCCCCTGCGCCAGATCGGTGCTGAAATTGGAACAGGTGATGGTCAACCGGCCACCGTCCGGCATCGCGTCTCGGGCGTTCAAGGCCAGGTTCAGGATGGCGTTTTCCGCCTGGCCCGGATCGACGAGCACGACCCAGAGGTCCGGGGGAAGTTGCAGATCCAAGGTGATCTGGTCGCCGAGGGTCCGGTTCGACAAGGCGTGCACATTGCGCGCCAGTTCCGCGATGTCGACGGGTTCGGGCGAGAGCCTCTGCCCACGGGCGAATGTCAGCAATCGATGCGCGAGATCCGCGCCCCGTTCCGAAGCACCGACAATCGAATTCAGCATAGGTGCCGCGTCGGGGAAATCCTCCAGCAGCAATTCGGCATTGCCCTGGATGATCGCCAGCAAATTGTTGAAATCATGCGCCAGGCCACCAGTCAGTTGGCCGATCGCTTCCATCTTGCGCGCTTGTTGCAACTGGGCCTCGAGCCGGGCCTGTTCGGTGATGTCCTGAACCGTGCCCCGCAACGATTGCACCACGCCCGCATTGTCGCGCATCACCTCGCCTCTTTCGCGCAAGGTCACTTCCTGCCCCGACGGGGTGAAGGCGCGGTGGACACAGTCATATTCCGCCCCGGTCTCCCAGCACTTCTGAGCGGCGCTCTGAACACGTGCCTGGTCTTCGGGATGGACAAGCCGGTAGAAACTCGTAATGCGGCCATCGAACTCCTGCGGATCGAGGTCGACCATTTCAAACACTTCCGGGGAGAGTTTCAGGTTGCCGTTCCTGTCGGCGCTCCACCGCCCAAGGCGCGCGATCCGCACTGCTTCCGCGTGTTTCGCCTCGCTCTGACGCAAGGCCGCGACTGCGCTCTCCTGCTCCGTGATGTCCTGCATGACGGAAATGAAGCCACCACCCGAGGTCGACCGTTCATAGGCTGTCAGCCAATGACCATCGGATTTGCGATAGGTCCAGCGGAGTTCGCCTGTCCGATCCTGCTGAAGCCGGCTGGCGACATAGTCCTCGGTTGTATCAAACCCGACTTGCAGCACACTGTCCTGTGCACTTTCCCGGACGAGTGCCTCAAAGCTGTCGCCGACGGTGATCGGCAGGCTCCCTTCTGCGACGAGTTCGGGAAAGCGTCGGTTCCACAGGACAATGCGCTCCTCCGCATCGAAAAAAGCGAAGCCGACTGGAAGAGCCTCGATACCGTCCCGCAGCAACCGCTCGGTATCCGCCAGCAGTTCCTGTTGCTGGTGTGCCTCCGTCACATCGACATGGGTTCCGACCATCCGGATCGCCTTGCCACCCTGTCGAAAGATAAAGGCCCTCGACAGGATGTGGCGCCAATGGCCGTCCTTGTGCTGCATTCGAAATTGGCTTTCCAGCGCTTGAGACTCACCCGTCGCATGGTCCCTGGGCCGGTCCAGCGTGGCATCGCGGTCCTCCGGGTGGAGGAGTGCTGCGAAGGTGTCATGGGTATGTGGCATCTCGTCAGGCTGATAGCCCAGCATTTCGAACCAACGCGGAGAGAACAAGGTCCTACCAGTGGTCAGATCCCAATCCCACAAACCTTCGCTTGCGCCTTCCATCGCATAGGCGAGACGTTCCTCGCTTCGTCGAAGTTTCTCCAGGCGGGCGCTGGCCATATAGGCGAGCGACCCCATTGCCAGGGAAACCGTGAGACCGGAAACAATTACGATGAGCGAAAGCGACATGGCGCCCCTGCCAATGCGCTCGGAGCTCGGCGCGACGGTGATATTCCAGTGTCGATCGCCGATTGGCATTGTCAGCGAAACCGCGCTTCTCGTCGGTATCTCATCCGCGTTCCGATACAGGAGGGCGCCGTCGCGGTCCCTGACTTCCGCAACGAAATCCGCTCCCAGAATGCCGTCCAGGGCAGAGTCCAGAATGGGATGAAAGCGGAAGACGCCGTTCACGAAGCCTGCCGGGCCGGTATCCCGTGTGATGGGGAAATAGGTCACGAATCCGAGGCCACCCTGTGCGAGTTCAAGCGGCGCGCTGACGACGAGAGCCCCTTTTTCTCGGGCCTCTTCCAGCAGGCGGTCCGGACCGGGGACTTCCGCGAGGACGAGCCCTTGTGCGGCCTCGTTACCGGCAAGCGGTGTGACAATCCGGATCGTGCCGCTGTTATCGACCCAGTTGATCGCCTGGAAATCCTCGAAGACGTCATGCAGTTGGGCGAGCTCACTTTCGATTCGCTCCTGCGAGAATCGACCCGCCCTCGACAGATGGATGGCCGCATGTTCGATCCCCCCAAGCTGGAGGTGGAACCGCGTGTCGAGCCTGGAAATGATCGAGGCGGTGAGAACCTCTGTCTCTTTCGCCGTGTTTCGCAGGCGGAGGTCCTCGACGATCCAGAGAATCCAAAGGGTCGCAATCAAGACCAGCAGCCCGACCCCGACGCCGACAGGAATCGGGCTGGCAACAGCGCGGCGCCGGAAGAACCCTTGTGGCAAATCGACCATTCTTTTCGTCTCCGTCCGCAGCCTTCGCGAAACCATATCCGGTGTTCTATAGCCCTTGTTCTCCTACCATTTGGTGATCAAGGCAGCTTGGCAACCGACATTCCTCGGGTTCAGCAACGGCAAAAGCCGCTCGCAGCGGTCCGGCGGTCTCGAAGCGGGGCTTGTTGCGCCCCGCAGGACACGCCAAGATGAGCTCCGCGCGACCGCGCTCCGGATCGGTGTCGTCCGACCGGGAAAGGACAGGTGGCAGGTGTATGGATAACGGGCAGGACGGAAAGACCTTGTTCATCGTCGATGATGAACCCGGTTTCCGGAGCTATATCGCCATGGCAGCCGGTCGCGAGGGCTGGACTGTCGTGGAGTTTCCGGATGCGCGCGAGATGATCGGATCGCTGAAGGCGCTCTCCACCCCCGATCTGATTTTTGTCGATCTTCACATGCCGGGCAAGGACGGGACCGAGTTGCTGATGGAATCCGAAATGCGCGAGCAGGTTCCGAATGTGCCGATCTACGTTATCACCGGTGGGATGGCGGCCAACGCGACGGCTGCGAAGCTGATCGGAAAGGGACTGGGACTGAACGTTGTCGAAACGGTCTTCAAGCCGTTGAAAGTGCAGAAGATCAAGGAAATTCTCGCGCGGCATTGAGATGCGTGACACGGGCTAGTCGGGGGCGTTGTCCCACTGGATCGAGAGCAGCAATGTTCGCCGGGCCGAGGCCAGATGCTCCCGGAAGCGAGCCTGCGCCAGATCGGTGTCTCCTGCGCGAATAGCCGAAATGATCGCCAGATGTTCGCGGCAAGCATCGCGATTTCGGTCCATCTCTCCGGCCTTGTTCCAACGATAGTGGAAATGGAAGATCATCGAGACGACCTGAAAAAAGTCGTCGATGAAGCGATTCCCGAGCAGGTCCAGCGGGATATGGTGAAACCTCTCGTCGAGCCGCGGAAAATCGAGATAGGCGGATTCGATGTCGTCGAGGATTCGCTGGAACTCTGGTGCCATCGCGACGAACTCCGTCCGGGCGGGGCTCGCCGGCGGTTCCGCCAGCAGGGCCTCGAAGGCGCGAAGCTCGAACATCTCGCGGACATTGAACAGTTCGACGGCGAAATCGCGGGTGAAACCGCGCAGAATCCAGTGACGATTGGGCTGTTTCTCGATCAGGCCAAAGCGGGAAAAGCGGATCAGGAATTCGCGTACTGCGGAGGGCGAGGCACCAAATTCGCGCGCCAATTCGCTCTCGCGCAGCACGGTTCCAGGCGCGAGATCGCCGCCCACGACATGTTCCATGAAGCGCTGCTCGACCTTCTCCGCCGGGGTCCGGGTCTCTTCCTCGCAGAAGTATTCCGCGCGCTCGGGGCGGCGCAGCACCTTCTTGTGCCGGCCCTCCCATTCGATCAATCCTTGGGATTGCAGCCGTTCCAGGATAGCGCGGACGGTGGTCCGCGAGATCCCCCAGCGTTCGGCGAATCCTGTTTCGCTCGGAAGATTCGCGCCGGGCCCGGCCTGTTCCAGGTGGGCGAGGGCGCGATTGTAGCTTTCCTTGAAGACGGCGTTCGAGCGGGGCAAGGGTCGTTTCCTGACTGGCCTTGTCTGGACCTAGTCTATTGCGTGGGCCTTGTCGAATGGCCGCTGTGTGTCAGTCAGCAAAACGCAGGTCGATCGGCTGCAGGTCCTGGCTGAGACCGGCTTCCGGATTGGCCAGCATGGCAACGATCCTCCGGGCCATGATCCGTCCCGCGGCCTCGACATCCTCGTGGATCGTGTCCGTTTCAGGATCGATCTGCGACAGGATTCCGGAGATCGACTTCGCCACCGCGTGAAAATCCCACCCAACCTTGTAGCCATGATGTCCATAACCGTTGCGGATGGCGAGGTAGGAGGCCTCACCGGGGCAGATGAACCCATCAGGCCGGTCGGGCGTCCCGGCGATGTGGCTGGCCCAGTCATGGATGGCGTCTATGGGGGAATCGAGTGTGATGCTTGTCGGGATATGATAGTCCACGCCGCTTTCGCGCACCGCGCGCATCAGGCCGTAGCGCAGATGTTGGCGAAAGGTCAGGCTCTCGGGCGGCAGCACCGCGCAGATCCGTCGGCACCCCTTGCCGATCAGGCGCATCGCGGCGGCGTAGGCGAAGGCCTCATTGTCGAAATCGACCCAGGCATGTGGCTCGGTGAACTCGGTCCGCCCGTGACACACAAACGGAAAGCCGCGTTCCTGCAGGAAGCGCACCCGCTCGTCGAACGGGGCGGTCCGGGTGAAGATCACGCCATCCGCCTGCCGGTTGGTGACGATATGTTGGATGGGAGTCAGTGAATCGACATCCGTGAAATGCGGCGTGACCACGAGATTGTAGCCTGACCCTTCCAGAGCCGTGGTCAGGCCGACCAGCAACGCATTACCAAAACCGAGGATCTCGAAATGTGGATCCAGCATCAGGTTGACGACCATGGTCTTGCCGGTGCGCAACCGACGCGCGGCGCGGTCCGGCACATACCCGACCGAGGCCGCAACTTTCGCGACACGCGCTCGCGTGGCCTCCGCGATCTTGGGGTCATTGGCCAGCGCGCGAGAGACGGTTGCAACGGCTAGGCCCGAAATCTCGGCGACGGTCTTGAGGGTCGGTCGGCTACTCGTTTTCATCGGCGTATCCTGGCGGGACGTCAGCGCCAGAGGCCTTTCAATCGTTTTATATTCGTTTGGTGGCTTCATCTGACGGGGGAGCCTATAGCAACAAAATAAAAATGAAACCGTGTTCGCGCCAACAGTGTTGACATTTTGCGATGCTTAAAACGTTATAAAAGGCGCAAATAAACCTGCACGTTTCATTGGGAGGAAAACATGGAACGCAAGCTTGCCCTGAAAGCTACCGCATCGGCCCTGGTCCTGGGGCTTGCCGCCTCGGCGGCATCCGCGGCCGAGGTCGAGGTGCTTCATTGGTGGACTGCTGGCGGTGAGGCCGCGGCGCTGAACGTTCTCAAGGAGGATCTCGAATCCAAGGGCGTTACCTGGAAAGACATGCCCGTGGCTGGCGGCTCCGGCGTGGAAGCCATGACCGTGTTGCGCGCCCGCGTGACCTCCGGCAACCCGCCGACCGCCGTGCAGATGCTCGGCTTCGACATCAAGGACTGGGCGGCTGAAGGCTTCCTGGGCGATCTCTCCGACGTGGCCGAGGCCGAAGGTTGGGATGCCGTGGTGCCGCCGGCGCTGCAGGAATTCTCCAAGTGGGATGGTCAGTGGATCGCCGCCCCGGTGAACGTGCACTCCACCAACTGGATGTGGATCAACAAGGACGCGCTCGACGCCGCTGGTGGCAAGGCACCCGAATCCTGGGAAGAGCTGGTCGCGGTTCTCGACGCGATGAAGGCCAATGGCATCGTCCCGCTGGCCCATGGTGGGCAAGCCTGGCAGGACGGCACGGTCTTCGATTCGGTCGTGCTCGGCCTTGGCGACGACTTCTACAAGGCGGCCATCATCGACCAGGATCCCGAAGCACTCGGCGGCGAGAAGATGGTCGAGGCCTTCAAGCGCATGGAAGTGCTGCGCGGCTATTTCGATGAGAACTTCTCGGGCCGCGACTGGAACCTCGCTTCCGCGATGGTCATCAATGGCGAAGCCGGCATGCAAGCCATGGGCGACTGGGCCAAGGGCGAGTTCGTGAAGGCCAATCAGGTGCCGGGCGAAGATTTCGTCTGCATCCGCTTCCCAGGCACGCAGGGTTCTGTCCTGTTCAACTCCGACCAGTTCGCCATGTTCGACGTGGCTGACGAGCAGCAGGAAGCCCAGAAGATGATGGCCTCCGCCGTCATGAACCCGGACTTCCAGGTTGCCTTCAACCTGGTGAAGGGCTCTGTGCCGGCGCGCACCGACATCGCCGATACCGAGTTTGACGCTTGCGGCAAGAAAGGCATGGCCGATCTCGCCGAAGCCGCTGCCAATGGCACGCTGCAAGGCTCGATGGCCCATGGCCACGGCGCCAGCTCGAACATCAAGTCCGCGATCTTCGACGTCGTCACCGCGCATCTGAACGGTGAATTCGGCGCCGAGGAAGCCGCCGAGGAACTCGCCAACGCCGTCGAGGCCGCGCAGTAACCTCCCTCGTGGGCGCGCGTGTCCTTCCCCTTCGCGCGCGCCCCAACCCGTCTGGCAGGCCCTTATCGGCCTGCCAGACGCCCTTTAGAGCCGGATTGTCTCAATGAGAGATCGACTACAGGAATGGGTTCCCCGGATCGTGCTGGCGCCAAGCTTCGTCGCCATTCTGATCTTCGTCTACGGTTTCATCCTCTATACCGGGTGGCTATCGATGACGAACTCCCGGATGTTGCCCAATAACGACTTCATCGGCCTGGCCAATTACACCAAGCTCTTCGGGTTGAAACACTGGTCTATCGCGCTGACAAACCTGGCGATTTTCGGCACGCTCTATATCGTTATTTGTTCCTGTCTCGGCCTTTTCCTCGCCATTTTGCTCGACCAGCAGATCCGCTCCGAAGGCTTCATCCGCACGGTCTATCTCTACCCGATGGCGATCTCCTTCATCGTCACCGGCGTTGCCTGGAAGTGGTTCCTCGATCCTGGCATCGGGCTGGAAAACACCATGCACCAATGGGGCTGGGAGAGTTTCGAGTTCAACTGGATCAAGGATCGCGAAATGGCGATCTACACCATCGTCATCGCAGCCGTCTGGCAAAGCTCGGGCTACGTGATGGCGATGTTCCTTGCCGGCCTTCGCGGCGTCGACAATGAAATTATCAAGGCCGCGCAGGTGGACGGCGCCTCCGGTGTCCTGATCTACCGCCGTATCATCATCCCGATGATGCGCCCGGTCTTCCTCTCCGCCTTTGTCGTGCTCACGCACCTCGCCATCAAGTCCTACGACCTCGTCGTGGCGATGACCGGCGGCGGCCCGGGCCGGGCCACGGAAGTGCCCGCGACCTTCATGTATTCCTACACTTTCACGCGCAACCAGATGGGCGTCGGCGCCTCTTCCGCGATCATCATGCTGATCATGGTCTTCTCGATCGTCGTTCCCTATCTCTACAGCGAAATTCGGCACGGGGAGAAAAACAAATGAGCGCCCCCAGCCAGGACAATGCCATCAACGCCGGCAGCCTGACCCGCATCCTGATCTACACCCTGCTGATTTTCTTCGTGATCTACTACCTGCTCCCGCTTTGGGTCATGGTCTCCAACTCCCTGAAAACGCTGGACGAGATCCGCGGTGGCGACATGCTCGCCCCCCCGAAGGACATCACCTTCGAGCCCTGGCGCCAAGCCTGGTCTCAAACCCAGATCGGTGTCGAAGCCACCGGCCTCAAGCCCTATTTCTTCAACTCGATCATCATGGTCGTACCCGCCGTGTTCCTGTCGACCTTCCTCGGCGCGCTCAATGGCTACGTGATGACGAAATGGGAGTTCCCGGGCGTGAACCTGATCTTCGGGCTGATGCTGCTGGCGTGCTTCATCCCCTTCCAGATCGTTCTCATCCCGATGGCGCGCATCCTCGGCATGTTGGGGCTCGCGGGTACGCTGGGCGGGCTGATCATGGTGCACACGGTCTACGGGCTCGGCTTCACCACGCTCTTCTTCCGCAACTACTACGCCGCCTTCCCGACCGAATTGGTTCGCGCGGCCCAGATCGACGGCGCAAGTTTCTTCCAGGTCTTCTGGCGGATCCTGATCCCCTCCTCGGGGCCGATCATCGTCGTCACCATCATCTGGCAGTTCACCAATGTCTGGAACGACTTCCTCTTCGGGGCATCCTTCTCCAGCTATGATTCAACGCCCATCACGGTGGCGCTGAACAACCTGGTGAACTCCTCCACGGGCGTGAAGGAATATAACGTGCACTTTGCCGGTGCCATTCTGACCGCCCTGCCCACCCTCATCGTCTACATCGTCTCCGGACGCTACTTCGTGCGTGGCCTGATGGCCGGCGCCGTGAAGGGATAAGCCCATGGCCTCTCTGACAATCGACAAACTTATCAAGAGCTTCGGCGCCGTCGACGTGCTCAAGGGGATCGACCTCGATATCGAGGATGGCGGTTTTCTCGTGCTCGTCGGCCCCTCCGGCTGCGGCAAGTCCACATTGCTGAACTGTATCGCCGGGTTGGAGAAAACCACCTCCGGCGAGATCCGGATCGGGGATCGAAACGTGGAAGGGCTGCACCCCTCCAAGCGCGACATCGCCATGGTGTTCCAGAGCTACGCGCTCTACCCGAACATGACCGTGCGCGGGAACATCTCCTTCGGCATGGAAATCCGGGGCGTCGACAAGGTCGAACAGGAAAAAGCGATCCAGGAAGTGGCCGACATCCTGCAGATCGGCGACCTGCTCGACCGCAAGCCCTCGCAACTCTCCGGTGGTCAGCGCCAGCGCGTCGCCATGGGCCGTGCGCTGGTCCGGCATCCGCAGGTGTTCCTCTTCGACGAGCCGCTCTCCAATCTCGACGCCAAGCTGCGTGTCGATATGCGCACCGAGATCAAGCGGTTGCACAGCCGCATGGGCACGACCATCGTCTATGTCACCCATGACCAGATCGAGGCACTGACGCTGGCGACCAAGATCGCGGTGCTGGAAGCGGGGTATCTGCAGCAGGCCGGTACGCCGGACGAGATCTATAACGATCCGTCGAATATGTTCGTCGCCGATTTCATGGGCTCGCCTTCGATGAACCTCATCGACGGTATGCTGCTCGAACGCGACGGCGCGCTGGAGATCGAGATCGAGAGCCATGGCGGCGCGAAGATCACCCTGCCTGCGCCGGACACAACCGAAATGCGTAGCTTCGTTGGCAAGCCTGTCGTCTTCGGTATCCGTCCCGAGGCGATGACAGACCCGGATGGCGCGGATCGCACCTCGCCCCAGATCGAGACGCGCGACTGCTTTATCGAGGTCAGCCAACCGGCGGGCTCCGATACCTTCGCGCTCACGCCGCTGGGCGGAAAGGAATGCATCGCGCGGCTCCGCGCAGATGCCCGTATCGAGTTGGGTGCTTTCGCGCCGATCTCCTTCAACATGACCAAGGCCGTGTTCTTCGACCCGACCACGACCAACCGTATCCGCTGACGCGATAGACAAAGAGAAACCCCGATGAAACGCTCTAAAATCAACGAGATCATGGCCTCAGCGGATGAGATGATCCGCCATTTCGGCTTCGTCCTGCCACCCTTCGCCTATTGGACGCCGGACGAGTTCAAGGCCAAAGCCGCGATGGCGCGTCGTGTCATCGATGCTCGCATGGGCTGGGACATCACCGATTACGGTGAGGGCGACTTCGACAAGTTGGGCCTGTTCCTCTTTACCCTGCGCAATGGTGAACTCAGCGATCTCCAGCGCGGCGGCGGTATGTGTTATGCCGAGAAGTTGCTGATTTCCCGTCAGGACCAGATCAGCCCCTGCCACACACATGTGATCAAGGCCGAGGACATCATCAACCGCGGCGGCGCCACGATGGCAATTGAGCTTTATGGGTCTGACGCGGACGGAAATTTCGACGAGACCGCCGGTGGCACCGTGATGTGCGACGGCATTCCGCGGAGTTTCAACCCTGGTGAGGTTCTGCTTTTTCAGCCGGGTGAAAGCGTCACGCTGATGCCCGGAGACTGGCACGCCTTCTGGGGCGAAGGCGGCGATGTGCTGATTGGTGAGGTTTCGACCGTAAATGACGACCTGACTGACAATATCTTCCGGGCACCCATTGGACGTTTTTCCAGGATCGAAGAGGATGTCGATCCCACGCATCTGCTGGTGAGCGATTACGACGACTGGTTGAAATAGTCCGGGCGGCCTTCCTGGACTGGCGCCGGGAAGACTGACGGGCCAGCTGCATCGTTTTGCCTGAGCCGTTGGCTCCGAATGTCGTTATCTCTCGATTTCGGGTTCCACGCGCTCCTTCACAGCGGGAAGCGAGGAGCTGACTGTTTCCGGTGGCGAATTTGACCTAGGAGCGACTGGGAGCCACATCTTCCGGGGAGGCGTCGGCAATAGGTGCGACCGTCGCGCGGCCACGCCCGGCGCGTTTGGAGGCATAGAGAGCGAGATCAGCGATCTCAAGCATTTCTTCCGGCGTTGCAACTCCGACTCGTAGGCTCGTCGTGATCCCGATGCTGCCGGAAATCGCCAGATATGCGTCATTATAGGGAATGGGTTCTTCAAGGCGGCGAATGATCCGATTGGCAATCTCAAGCAGGACGTTAACTTCGGACAGCTGTTTGAAGACCAGCACAAATTCGTCCCCCCCGACACGCGCGACAATGTCGGTATCTCGGGTCTCATGCACCAGAATCTCGGCCACGACCTGGAGAACCTCGTCCCCGGCTGCGTGGCCATGCATATCATTGACCTGTTTGAAATAGTCGAGGTCGAGATGCAGCAATCCGAACGGGATCCGCTCCCGTGTCAGCCTGGACATGACATGATCCATGGCGCGGCGATTCTTCAGGCCGGTCAGTGTGTCCGTGAAGGCCTGTTCCTCGGCGGCGATCTTGGCGCCTTGCAGCCGTTGGTTCAGCTTCTTCGATTCATGCAGTGCGGCCGATTTCGCTTCGACGAGGTAGAGCATCTCGATTGCAAGATCGGTCCCGGCGAAATCGCCAGCGGTCAGATCGTAGGCTTGAACCGCATCGACAATGGCGAAGCCGAAAGAGAGATTCACCAGCGCGCCGTTGCCGTCTTCGAGCGGAACTGCGACGGCCTTGAAATGGCCGTGTGATTCTTGTCTGAAGGCGAGCGACAGCCTTCCGCCTTCCGCCTTCAGCAATTCCTCGACCCGGGATGAACCTCTCGGTCTGCGAAGCTCGAAGAGTTCGAAAAAGTTAACGCCTTCCAGGCAGATGTCGGGGCGCAACCTGCGGAGCGTGCGCGCAGCTTTCACGATCCTGCCATCGGCCGATAGCACCAGATGCATTGGCATCAGGCGTTCGAGGGCGGCATCGGTCAAGTCTAGGCCTCTTCTCGACGAAGATCGGTTGTCTAAAGGCCCGGCGGGCTCTGGACTTGGAAAACGTTCTGGTCCGCTCATTCCAACGCCTCCGGCCCGGAAGCATCGGGGCGGGCCAGAGAAAAGCTCCGACCTTCGGAGAACGCGCTGTCCAGAAGGCTGATGCGGATCGACATATGGCCGAAATCCGAAAGCGCCTGGTCGAGAAAGACCAGCGCGCCGAAATCGTCCGCCATCGCCCGCAGGATTCCAACCAGTACAAAGGCATATTCCGCCTGCGCCCCGCTGACCTGGAGCTCGTACTGTCCTTCCCCGATATCGATCAGCTCGAGATTCGGCAGACTGAGATCGGGCATCGCCAACCTTGCGCGATCCGGGAGGTCATCGAGGGAGTGCAGGAATTCGAAGAAGGTCTCGCCACCGAAGCGAAGCAGCCGGCGGATCGATTCTGTATTCGGGTGGCTGACGAGATAGGTGCCGACATCCTCGAGCAGCATGTCCACGGGCTTGTCCAGTCGCCGAGTGCTGGCGTCCAACAACTCCATGGTCAGTGAATCATCATAGATCAGCATCGACTCGAACCCGTTCTCGGATATCCCGATACGGCTGGCGATCTCCAGCCAGAGGCTTTCGCCGTAAGTGTCCCGCAGGAAGCACTGAATAGACCTGTTGACGAGACCATGCATGTTCAAACCTTCTTCGCGATTCCAGACGCTAAGGCGAGGGGCTTAAAAAAAGGGAAATATCGGCGATCTCGCGAAGATCAGAAATCCGTCGGGGCGCCGCCCTCGGCCTTTCGGCGCTCGACAAAGGCTGAAAGCTCGTCGGAGATCCCTGCATCCATTGGTGGCGCTTCGAACTCGGCCACGATGCGTTTCCAAAGCGCATGCGCTCGCTCGGCGGTCCAGAGGCCGCCATCGAGATGCCAGGCTTCGTAGTTCCGCCAATCCGACAGGAAGGGGTGGTAGAAGGCGGTCGTGTAACGTTCCTGCGTGTGGGGGGTGCCGAAGAAATGGCCTTCAGGGCCAACCCCGGCAATGGCCTCGATGGCGACATCCTCCGGTCCGGTCGCGGTGATCTGTGGCTGAAAGTAGCGTTGGATCTGCTGAATGATCTCGCAATCCATGACGAATTTCGCTGGGCTCGCGATCAGTCCGCCCTCGAGCCAGCCGGCCGCATGGTAGACGATATTCGCGCCAGCTTGCACGGCAGACCAAAGCGCGTTGGAGGTCTCCCACATTGCCTGTCCATCCGGCACGTTTGAGGCACAGGAGCCGCTGGCGCGCATCGGCAAGCCGTAGAACCGCGCCATCTGGCCGGTCATCTGTGTCGCACGCATGTATTCGGGCGTACCGAAGGCCGGGGCGCCGGACTTCATGTCCACATTCGAGGTAAAGGTGCCGATCACGCAGGGGCAGCCCGGTCGCACCCACTGGAAGAGCGCGATGGCAGAGAGCGCCTCGGCGATGCTCTGCGCGACGGCGCCCGCCATAGTGACGGGCGCCATGGCACCGGCGAGCGTGAAGGGCGTGACATAGACCGCTTGTCCGCGCCGGATCAGCCGCAGGCAGCCATCGATCATCGGCACGTCATGCTTGAGCGGCGAGGTGGAGTTGATGTTGGTGTACATCCGAGGTGTGGCCTCGAATTCCGCGTGACTGAGGCCCCCAGCGATGCGCACCATCTCCATCACATCTTCGACCCGTTCGGGGCCGAGCGAATAGGCATGCACGACCTTGTCGGTCAATCGCAGCTTGTCATGCAGCACGTCGAGATGACGGACCGAGGCATGTATATCCACCGGTTCGACCGGGTAACCGCCGGCAAAATGGATGCAGTTGAAATACTGCGACAGCTTGATCAGGTCCGCGCAATGCTTGCGCGTGCCCGGCACCTTGCCATGTTCCAGATCCCAGTAATTCGGAGGCGAGGACACATTTCCGAAGAGAATGGTGCGGCCGCCAACGGTGATCTGTCGGTCTGGGTTGCGCGGGGTGATAGTGAAACTTGACGGCGCCTTGGCGACCATCTCCATGACCCAGTCGCGCCCCATGCGGACATTGCTTCCCTCGACCTTGCAACCGGCGGCGCGAAACAGCGCCAGAGCTTCCGCGTTCAGGAACTCGATGCCGATCTCTTCCAGAATTCGCATCGCACCATCATGGATTGCCATCACGCCCTCTTCGGGCAGCGGTTCGGTGGGGCGGTCCGTGTTTTCCGGCGGGCGCCAGGGCATCTGGTCGATCACGGAGGTCGCCTGACGGCGTGCATTGCCGGCTCTGCCGCCGCTGCGCCTGCGACCCCGTCCCGGTGTGGCGTCGCCATTCACGCTGTTCTCGCCCATTCCGCCTCTCCTCTGGTACGTCCAGAATGACCCGGGGTGGAAGCGGGGCGAGCGCCGGAATGCGACCGTCCATGTCGCGAATGACGCGACTGCGCTGTCAGGGGAGGTCGAGCCAGGCGGGCAGGTGACCGATATCGGGCAGGACGGCCGCTGCGTGCGGGGCGAGTTCCGGCGAACCGGCCGGACCTGTCAGCACAGCGATCGGGACCATGCCCGCCGCCTGACCCGCGTAGAGGTCATGGGTACTGTCCCCGATCATCGCGACCTCATGCGGCAAGAGGCCGGTTGCCGCGCAGAAGGCCAGGCATTGACCGGGCGCCGGCTTGGCGCCGTGGCCGCTATCCGCACCGACGATGAAATCGAAGCAGTGCGTTACGTCCAGCGCATCGAGTTGGGCCCGGGCGGCGCTTTCGGCATCATTCGTTGCGACACCGAGAACGAAACCCGCCGACCGGAAACGGTCCATCAGCGGAGCAAGCGGTGTGGCAACGGCAGGCGGGATGGTCAGGGTGCTTTCGATCAGTTTGGCGTAGAGCCCTTCATAGCTCAGATGTGGCAGCCCCGGCAGAAGCGCTTCGACCGCGTCATCGGTCGTGCCGGCGATAAGGATACTGTCCGGGTGGAAACGCCGCGCTGGGCGGTCGAGCCGGATTCGGGCCGCCAGGTCTTCGGCCCGGGCCTCCACACCATCGGCCAGTTCAGTCATCAGATCGGCCGCCCAGCCTCCCCAGGTCGCCTGGAAATCGAAAAGCGTACCGTCCTTGTCGAACAACAATCCGCGAATCTCGGCCATGATATTAAGAATCCTTCACGTCCAGTTAGGCATGTTTCCGCCGGGAAGCGCCTGTCGGGCCGCCATCGGCTCCTCGTATTTCAGACCTTCCGACTCGCAGAAAGCCATGATCCAGGAATCGTCCATCAGCAGGAAATCGAGCACGGAAGCGAGGAAATCGGCGTCTTTTGCGCCGTTTTTCGCGTCTTCAAGCGTCGCGCCCGTCGCGCCGAGGAAAATCGGACGAAGCTCTTCGTTGCCCAGAAGCCAGGCAAGGCCCAAAAGAGCCGTCGTTTCGGCGGATTCTCTCTGCATGTACAAACCATGAAGATCTGGGAAAGGTTTCCTTAACCAATCTCAACAAAGATCAGTCAGGACAAGAGCTGGAGGGAGCTCATGAACGGAGTGCGGCGCAATGCCCGGTAGAATACTGGTCGTCGACGACGTGGCCACCAACAGGATCATCCTGAAGGTTAAGCTGGCAAGTGCAGCCTACGAGGTGCTGCAGGCCGGTGGCGGTGTCGAGGCGCTTAAAATGGCCCAGAGGGACAGGCCGGACCTGATCCTTCTAGATATCGCCATGCCGGACCTGGACGGTCTGGAAGTCTGCCGCCGCCTCAAGGCCGATCGGCGGACGGCGGAGATTCCCGTGATCATGGTAACGGCGCTGGACGATGCGGCCTCCAAGATCGCCGCGCTCGAAGCGGGCGCGGAAGACTTCCTGTCCAAGCCGCTGGACGATCTGGGCTTGCTGGCGCGGGTCCGTTCGCTCCTTCGGGCGCGAGGTGTCGCCGCCGAACTGACCTTGCGGGAAGGCACGCGCCAAGCGCTCGGTTTCGCGGAGCCGGCGAGTTCCTTTGCCCCGGCCGGACGAATTTGCCTCGTGGCAGCGGACGAGTCGACGGCAATGAACTGGCGTCGTGGCCTGACAGGCAAGGTGCGCGACAAGATTGTGGTGCAATCCGCGGCAGAGGCGTTGAAGGAAACCGGTGGAACGGGCCTGCCCGATCTCTATGTCATTGCCGCCGACCTGTCGCGCGGCAGCGAAGGGCTGATGCTGCTCTCCGAGCTGCGGTCGCGGCAAGCCACGCGCCATGCCGGCATCATCATCGCGGTGGATCGCGAAACACCGGCACCGGCGACGATGGCGCTGGATATGGGCGCCTCCGATATCGTTACGCTGCCGCTCGATTTTGACGAACTTGCGCTGCGCTTGCGCGCGCAACTCGCCCGCAAGCGGCAGGGAGACCGGCTGCGGTCGCGCGTGCGCGACGGGTTGCAGATGGCGGTGACGGATCCGCTGACCAATCTCTACAATCGCCGCTATGCGATGTCGCATCTGACGCGTGTTCGCGAGCGCGCCATTGCAAATGCACGCACCTTCGCTGTGATGCTGATCGATCTCGACCATTTCAAGCAGGTCAATGACACCCATGGTCATGCCGCCGGGGATGAAGTGCTGAAATCGGTCGCGGCGACACTTGGCAACAATCTGCGCAGTGTCGATCTCGTTGCGCGGATCGGTGGCGAGGAATTCCTGGCCATCCTGCCGGATATCCTGCCGGATGCGGCCGCGAAGGCGGCTGAGCGCCTGCGGGACGCGGTCTGCAATGCTCCGATCCGACTGCCACTGACGGGTGGCCAGACCGAGCCGACGGTTCTGATCCAGACGGTTTCGGTCGGACTCGTGACGGGCGGTGGTGGGCCAGCCGGGACTGATGTCAGCCTTTCGGAATTGCTCGATCGGGCGGACAAGGCGCTCTACAAGGCGAAGGAACGCGGTCGGAACCAGGTGACAATCGTCGCCGCAAGACAAGCCGCCGCCTGACGCTCCAAGCGCTGTCGGGTCTCTGTTGCGTCAACCTAGTTGCGCGGCGCCTCGGACGGTTTGCCGTTCGACGGATCGCGGTTGGGCCGGGCTCCATCTCGTCCTTTGTTCCCTTGCAGGTTCCGGGAGCGGCTCTTCAGCCGTTCCGCGAATTTTCCGCGCTCGTCGACGGACATTGCTTCCAATTGCCGGATCATGACGTCCAGCCCAACCTCCCGGCTTCGGGCCGCCAGGTCAGACTGCCGCGCCATCGCAGCGCGCAAGGCATTGGCGTCGAACGGGTCGGCGCGGATCGCGTCGAGCGCATCGATATAAGCGTCGCGCCACTCCTGACGCCCTTCGCGCAGCTTCGGCTTGAGGTCCCCGGTGACGCTTTCCATCTGTTTGCGTTGCTGGGGGTCCATCGCCATCAGGTATGGTCCCAACCCGAGATCGCGGACGACCATGCGGGGATGGTCCTCGCCGCGGGAGAAGTTCAGGATCGCTCCACCGACAATGCCGAGAATCACCAGATTCAGCGCCAGTGACACGAAGAGCAGGGCCCTGAGCCCAAGCCGACGGCGCGGTTTGGGCTGGTCTTCGGGCGTGGGCACATGTTCGCTCATCTCTTGCCGTTCCTATCCATCCGCCAGGAGGTCGTCAAAACCTGCCAGCGTGTCGTCGATATTCATCTCGTAGCCGTAATTGCTGTCCAACACCGTCAAGGTCAGCTCGTCGAAGGCTGCCGGTGGGTTGTAGCCGATCCAGACACCGGCGACGGTGGCAGTGGCGAGGCCTGCAACTGCCGGCCAGCCACCGATCGCCTCGAGCAGGCTCGTCAGCAGGCCGCGTGATCGGGTTGCGGGGGCGGGCTTGACCGGTTCGGCCGTACTGGCCGTTACCAAACTGTCCTGCGTGTCGTAGGCGTCGTCGAGAATCCGCGCCAGCAGGTCCGGCGAGGCTTCTTCCGCGGTCTCCGCCCGCAGGGTCTCCAGCAGCGTTTCCAATTCGCGGTCGGTGTTCTTGTCGAATTCAGCCGTCATCGCTCAACCCCAGTTCTGCGCGTTGCCCTTTCAGCCGGGCGGCCAGCGCTCTCTTGCCCCGGGCGGTCAGACTCTCGACCGCCTCGACGCCAATTTCCATCACAACGGCAATCTCGGGGTTGGACAACCCCTCCAGGTGGCGCAGCACCACCGCTGTCCGCTGCCGCTCCGGCAAGTCCGCCAGTGCGGATTTCAACGCCGCGAGCCTGTCTGCTTCCTGCAGTCGGGTCTCGACGCCGGGCTGCTCATCCGCGGGCTCCACGCCCTCGCCGAAGGCGTCGTCCAGGCCCACCCCGCGTCGCCGCCGCAGCCGGTCGGTGCACAGGTTCGACGCCACACGGTAAAGCCAGGTCGAGACCTGCGCCTCGCCGCTGCGCCAGTCGGGGGCAATCTTCCAGAGCCGCAGCATCGCTTCCTGGGCGACATCCTCGGCCTCGGAGCGGTCCCCGAGCATCCGTGCTGCGAGCGACAGGACCCTTGGGGTCAGGCGCAGCGTCAGCATGCGCGCCGCCGCCCGGTTGCCGCTCGCATAGAGCGCCAGGAGGGCGTCGTCTGTCAGCTCGGAGTCGGCGTCGAGTGGCATGGTCATGATTTCCGTGGCCTAGCCCTGTTTTCTCTCCGGACGCAATGGTCCTTTGGGAAAAAGCTCCGCGCGACGCGTCGCCGCGCGGAGCCGGTTTCACATCTGCGCTCAGTTGCGCCAGAAGGGGACGCCCCCGCGATCACCACGGTCGCCGCGACCGCTCTTGCCGCCACGGTCATTCTTGCCGCCGAAACGGCCTTCGCGCATGCCGTCCTTGGCCAGTTCCTGCATCTTGGCGAATTCCTCTTCGCTCAGAACGCCATCACCATCGACATCGAAGCGCTTGATCATGCGCTCGCCGCGCTCGGTGTCATTGCCACGTTTGCCGGCACGTTCGCCGATGGCCGCCTTCATCTCTTCCTCGGAGACAAGACCGTCCTTGTCGGTGTCGAGCCGCGCGATCATGGCGTCTTGCCGCCGGGCCTGACGGTCGAGCTTGGCGGCCTCGGCTGCGGCGGTCATTTCCTCGGCACTCAGCTTGCCGTCGCCGTCGGTGTCGGCGTCCTGGAACCGCTTGGTCGCAGCGGTCTCGGCGAAAGCTTTCAGCTCTTCGGTGGTCACCTTGCCGTCGCCATCGGCGTCAAGCTCGGCAAAACTCGGCGGGTCCATCATCGGACCCATCCGGGCGCCGTCAAACCCGCGTGCCTGGGCAGAGGTGGTTACCAGCAGGCCGGTGACGATTGCGGTGGTCAGCAGAGTAATACGGGTCATGGTACGTTTCCTGTTCAGTGAGTGGTCTGGGCGACTGTTCTCGCCGTTATGCTACTCCTACGGGCCGGGCCGGAGCTTCCGTCGCTCTCAGGGGCACTTTTTTGCGGTTGGACGAGTCCCGCGGGCTGTCCCGCCTAGAAGGCGGGCGTTGGGGATGAGCGCGCATGGGGACGGAATGACGCCAAAAGGGCGAGGCCGGTCTAGTGTCGCGCGCCAGTCGTTCCGCTTCCTGGCAAGCGAACCAAACGGCAGAAATCTCGGCTTTTCGACCCGGCTGTCCTGTGTCCCGCCCCTGATCTCGGGCAGTTCTCTCGCGACATCCCGCCGCAAGGCCAACAGCCCCCCTGCAAAAGCCGCGAAAAACTGCCATCCTCCGCGGCGCGAACAGGTATTGGAGGCTGTGCCATGAATGGCGCTACGGATCCGGAAGAGCGTCCGGTGAAACCGGCTATGGCACGCGGCTGGCGACGGCGGTGCCCCAGATGCGGGCGTGGACCGCTGCTTGCAGGCTACCTGAAGGTCGCCGATCATTGCCCTGTCTGCGAACAGGAGTTCCATCATCAGCGTGCCGATGACGGCCCGGCCTATCTGACAATCCTTATTGTCGGTCATCTCATGGCGCCGCTGATCCATGTCTTCTATGCCCGGCTTCAACTGGACCCGCTTGTTATGGCGACCGTGCTGTCAGTCCTCTGTGTTGCGCTGTCGCTCTATCTCCTGCCGCGCATCAAGGGCGCCTTCATCGCGCTGCAATGGGCGCGGCGCATGCATGGCTTCGGTGACGAAACCGGCGACGCCGGGAAACTCGCACAGGAGCCCTGATGGCCCAGCCGGAAATCGACAAGACTGCCATTCGCGATGCCTCCACCGTGATCCTCTGGCGTCGAGGCGCGTCGGGGCCGGAAGTGCTGATGGGGCAACGCGGCTCTTCGGCGGCTTTCATGCCGGACAAGTTCGTCTTCCCCGGCGGGGCCATCGACGCGGGCGACGGCGATGTCGGCCTTGGCGGCCAGCCGGATGCGACCTGCCTGCGTCGTCTCGCACTGGAGACCGACCCCGTCCGGGTGCCCGCGCTGCTGGCCGGTGCGATTCGCGAGGTCTGGGAAGAGACCGGGCTTATCCTTGGCCAGCGTGCCGCCTGGCAGCCGCCCAACCCGGATTGGGAGAGTTTCGCGGAAGCCGGCTTCGCACCTTCCGCGCAGGGCCTTTCCTACGTGTTCCGCGCGATCACCCCGCCGGGGCGTCCACGCCGTTTCGATGCCCGTTTCTTCCTCGTCCCGGCAACGGCGGTGCAGGGAAATGCGGAAGATTTCACCCATGCCTGTGATGAGCTGCGGCACCTGCAATGGATTCCGCTCGTCGATGTCCGCGATTTCGACCTGCCCTTCATCACCACTGTCGTTCTGGCCGAGCTGGCCCCGCTGATCGCGCGGGGCGGCATCCCGGAGACGGTCCCCTTCGTGCGCAATGACGACGTGATCATGGGGATCACCCGGCTCGCCTGAGCCTCAGACCAGCAACACCAGCGCCACGACGCTTGCCGCCAGCAACGCGATGCCAAGGCCTTCGCGGCGCGAGAGCCGTTCGCCGAAAAACAGCGCCCCGCCGAGGATGGAGAAGAGCAGCTCCACCTGTCCGACCGCATAGACATAGGCGGCGTTCTGCTGCGCGAAGGCGAGGAACCAGAAGAAGCTGCCGGCAAGGCTTGTCAGCCCGAGGCCGATGCCAATCCGCCAGGCGGAGATCACCCGGCCGATCTCGGCCCGGTCGCGCCAGAGAAACCATGCCAGCATGAGCAGCGCCTGCGAGGACGTCACCAGCGCGAGCGCCACAGCGGCGCGCAGGGTCAGCGGGCCGTCGCCAAGCGCCAGCATAGCGCCACGATAGCCAACGCCCGCCAGTGCGAAGAAGACCCCGCTGGTCAGACCGAGCGCGGCCGAGGGCGTGAAGAGGCGGCGGGGCAGGGGTTGTCCCGCCATCTCCGGGCGCGGCTCTTCCCGCGACAGTACCAATAGCGCCACCGCGCCGACCAGAAGCGCGGCGAGCCCGGCGGGGGACACGCCCTCGCCCAGCAGCAGCCAGCCGATCAGAGCGGTCATCAGCACTTCGGATTTCTTCAGCGTGATCCCCACGGCGAAATTGCGCCGCGCAAAGAGCGCCACGACGCAAATCGTCGCCAGGATCTGGGTGACCCCGCCCATCATTGCATAGGCCCAGAAGGTGGCGGTGAGCGGCGGCACCGACATTCCCGTCACCCGCAGCCACAGCAACAGCCCGGCCGCGAGCAGGGGCGCCGACCACAGGAACCGCGCCCATGTTGCCCCGGCCGCGGAAAGCCCGGCCATCTTCAGCCGTTTCTGCAGCGCGAAACGGGTGGTCTGAAAGGCGACGGCGCCCAGGGTCGCCAGGACCCAGGGCTCGACGGCGGTCACTGCAGGCAGACCGTTGCCGGCATGCCGCCCGACATCAGCACTTCATGACACCCCACGAGCGGAATGACCGGCGCGCAGCTGCGCGAGCGTGCCAGGCATTCGCCCTCGCAGTCGGAACGCTGGCTGCAGCCTTCGCCAGCGTCTTTCGGGGTCACGAAACAGATCTTCGTCGGTCGCGACTCGCTGTCGACAAAGGTTCCGCCCCGCGCCTCGCAAATGGCGCGCTGTTCTTCGAAGAACGCCGCCGAACCCGGCGGGGCGGTCGGCTCGGGCACGCGGTCGAGCGGGTTACAGGCGGCCAGGACGAGCAGGCTGGCCAGGAGGACAATTCGCATCACCGGATCTCCGCTTCAGAACGGCATTGGATTGGCGCGGTTCGCTGCGTCGATCTCGGACAGGATCTCTTCCGACAGCTGCAGCTCCGCGCCCGCGAGAATGTGCTCCAGCTGGTCCGCATGGGTTGCGCCGAAGATCACAGATCCCATGAATGGCCGCGCTTTGCAGAAGGCCAGCGACATCGCAGCGAGGTCCAGCCCGTACCGCTCCGCGATTCCAGCATAGGCCTCGATCGCCGCGTCGGACCTCGGATTGACCCGGCCATTCAGGGTGTTGTTGATCGAGAGCCGGCTCCCCTCGGGCACCGCCCCGCCGCGATACTTGCCCGTCAGCATTCCCGCCGCCAGCGGCGAATAGGCCAGCAATCCGATCTGTTCGCGACAGCAGAGCTCGCCGAGATCGGTGTCGAAGAGCCGGCAGAGCATGGAATACTCGTTCTGGATCGAGACCATGCGCGGCGTGCCGGTCTCGCGCGCCAGTCGCAGCCATTCCGCCGTGCCCCAAGCGCTCTCGTTGGACAGTCCGAACTCGCGCACCTTGCCGTCGCGCCGAAGCGTCTCCAGTGCTTCCAGCACCTCGACCATGTTGGCCGCGATCTCCTCCGGCGTGTCCTCGCTGGGGCGATAGCTCCAATACTGGCGGAAATGATAGGAGCCGCGATTGGGCCAGTGGAGCTGGTAGAGATCGATCACGTCGGTCTGCAACCGCCGCAAGGAGGCCTCCACCGCCTCGACGATGGTTTCGCCATCGATCCCGCGCCCGTCGCGGACAAAACCGCCATTGGATCCGGTGATCTTGGTGGCAATCACGGCCTCGTTGCGCCGCCCGGAGGCAGCGATCCAGCGGCCGACAATCTCTTCCGTCTTGCCGACATTCTCTGCCGTGACCGGGTTGACCGGATACATCTCGGCGGTGTCGATCAGATTGATACCGGCGGCCAGCGCCATATCGATCTGGGTATGGGCCTCGGCCTCCGGCGTCTGGGTGCCGAAGGTCATGGTGCCGAGGGCCAGCGGGCTGACGTCCAGCTTGGATGTTCCGAGTTTCTGTCTCTGCATGATCGCCCCTGAATTCCTGTTGGGCCAAGGGATAATGATGCCGGCTGGAAGGGCAAGCAAAACCCGCGTTTGGAGCGCTTGCCCCCCGCCCGGAAATATCGTTTCAATGGCAACGAGTTTTTTCTGCCCGATTCCCGAGCAGGCGGCGGGCGCCGACGCGATATGGAGGATTCCGATGACCCTTTTGAAGAGCTGGATCGAGACTGCGAATGATCCCGAAAGCCCGTTTCCGCTGAACAACCTTCCCTTTGGGGTTTTTTCGCACAAGGGCAGCGCGCCGTGTTGTTGCACGGCGATTGGCGACAAGGTCCTCGATCTTGGCGGCATGCAGCGCGCCGGGCTGCTCAAGCCGCTCGGCCTGACCGAGCCTGCGCTCAACGAATTCATGGAAAAGGGGCCGCAGGCATGGTCCGGTTTGCGGGCAACATTGTTCGGCTTTCTCGGTGCGGGCAGCGAGGCGGCCGGCATGGTCGCGCCGCATCTCTACCCGATGGATGAGGTCGAGATGCATATGCCCTTCCGCGTCGCCGAATTCACCGATTTCTATGCTGGCCGGAACCACGCCTTCAATGTCGGCACCATGTTCCGCGGCCCGGAAAACGCTCTGCCGCCGAACTGGTTGCACATTCCGATCGGCTATAACGGCCGGGCTTCGACGGTCGTCGTTTCGGGTACGGACATCACCCGCCCGGTCGGCCAGACCAAGGCGCCCGATGCGGATGCACCCAGCTTCGGGCCCAGCAAGCGGCTCGATATCGAGTTGGAGATGGGCGCGGTGATCGGTCAGCCCTCGACGATGGGCCGGCCCATCACCGTGGCCGAGGCCGACGCGATGATCTTTGGCTATGTGCTGCTCAACGACTGGTCCGCTCGCGATCTCCAGGCCTGGGAATACCAACCGCTCGGCCCGTTCCAAGCCAAGGCCTTTGCAACCTCGATCAGTCCGTGGGTGGTGTCCCGCGCGGCGCTTGAGCCGTTCCGCCGACCCACGCCCCCGCGCGAAAAGGAGCTTCTGCCTTATCTCACCGAATCCGGGCCGATGCTCTACGATATCGACCTCTCGGTGAGCCTGTTGCCCAAGGGCCGCCGGACGCCGACCACGATCTGTCGGACAAATTACACCGAGATGTACTACTCCGCGGCCCAGCAACTGACGCATCACGCCTCGTCCGGCTGTGCGATGCGGGTTGGTGACCTTCTCGGGTCGGGGACGATTTCCGGCCCGGAGAAGGACAGCTACGGCTCGCTTCTGGAACTGACCTGGGGCGGCAAGGAGCCGCTTGAGATGGTCGATGGCGAGGAGCGGCGCTTCATCGAGGATGGAGACACCCTGACCTTGCACGGACATGCGCAAGGTAACGGCTATCGGATCGGCTTCGGTGATTGCACGGGAACGATCCGTCCGGCGCCAAGCTTCCCGTAGCGTTAGGGGCAGGTCGGTCCGAACCAGAAACCGCTTGCCCCGGGGCTGGCGAGTGTCCTACCCCGGTCCGACGCATTTCACCGACCGGAGCCGGCATGACCACCATCACCATCTGCACCACCTGCCGCAACGAGGCGACCCGCGAACACAAGGAAGGCGCGCCCACCGGCGAGGCCTTTCTCGAACGGGTGCGCACAGAGATCGGCGACAAGCCTCTCCACCTGCGCGGCACCGCCTGCCTGATGGGCTGCAATCACGGTTGCAACAGCGCGATCTCCGCCAATGGCAAGCTGACCTACGTGCTCGGCCGTTTCGACGGTACACAGGAAGATGCGGCTGCCCTTGTCGACTATGCCAGCAAGTTCGGTGAGAGCGAGAGCGGGGCGGTTCCGTTCCGCCAATGGCCGCAAGGCGTGAAGGGACATTTCGTTGCCCGCGTGCCGCCGCTCGATCCCGAAGGGTAAGGCTCAGACCCGGCGCGCCATCGCCAGCAGCGCGTCGAGATCCATATGTGTCTCGAGATGTTCCGCCAGCCGGTCGAGCACGGCCTCGACATTGCTGCCATAGGTGACCGTGGACTCCACGCCGAGCGACGTGAGATAAGCCGCGCGGAAGCCGTCATTCGAGAACAGCCCGTGCAGGTAGCTCCCCGTGACCCGGCCATCCGGCGAGATGGCGCCTTCGGGCTGTCCGTCCAGCTTGGCAAAGGGGCGCGCGCGATCCGGGCCATCGCTGCGGCCGATATGGATCTCGTAGCCCTCAAACGCCTCGCCGCTGGCCACATGCCGCGCCGCAACCCGCGTCAGCCGTTTCTCCGGCACCATTTCTGTCTCGACATCGAGCAGGCCAAGACCCTCGGTCACGCCGGGCGCGCCTTCCAGCCCGTCCCGGTCGATGATCCGTTTGCCCAGCATCTGGTAGCCACCGCAGAGCCCCAAAACGTGCCCGCCGCGCCGCAGATGGGACGCGATGTCCAGGTCCCAGCCCTGTGCGCGCAGGAAGGCGAGATCGCCGCGCGTTGATTTGGTCCCCGGGATGATGACGAGGTCCACGTCGCCCGGTAGCGCCTCGCCCGCCCGAACCATGCTCAGCCGCACCTCCGGCTCCATGTTCAGCGGATCGAGATCGTCGAAATTGGCGATCCGGGAGAGCACAAGGCAGGCGACATGCAGTTTGCCGGAACTGTCCGACCCCTTGAGGTCCAGCGCATCCTCCGCCGGCAATTGGCCGGCCTCGGCGAACCACGGGACCACGCCCAATCCTTTCCAGCCGGTACGCTCTTCGATGAGCCGATAGCCATCGTCGAAGAGCCGGGGGTCACCACGGAACTTGTTGACGGCAAAGCCGCCAATCATCGCCGCATCTTCCGGGTCGAGCACAGCCTGCGAGCCGACGAGCTGCGCGATCACACCGCCCCGGTCGATATCGCCAATCAGGACCACCGGCACCCCCGCCGCCCGCGCGAAGCCCATATTGGCGATGTCGCCGGCGCGCAGGTTGACCTCCGCCGGGCTGCCCGCGCCCTCGACCAGCACCAGATCGGCCGCGTCGCCGAGCCGCTGGAAGCTTTCCAGTGTCGGCGCCATCAGCCCCGGCTTCATCTTCGCATAATCCCGTGCCGCAACCGTCGCCACGCGCTTGCCCTGCACCACGACCTGCGCGCCGGTTTCCGTCTCCGGTTTGAGCAGGATCGGGTTCATGTCCGTCAAAGGCTCGATGCCGCAGGCCAGCGCCTGCAATGCCTGTGCCCGGCCGATCTCGCCGCCATCCGCCGTGACGGCGGCATTGTTGGACATGTTCTGCGGCTTGAAGGGCCGCACCGCCAGCCCGCGCCGGACAAAGGCCCGCGCCAGCCCGGCCACGAGCAGCGACTTGCCGACATTGGACCCGGCCCCCTGGATCATCAGCGCGCGCATCGCTCAGCTCTCTCCTTCGGGCAGCGGCAGCCGCGCGATGTGGAACTCGCGCAGGAACCGCACCAGCGGCTTGGCGGCGAAGCAGAGCGATCCCACCAGAAAAAGCCAGGTGCCCGGGATCATCCAGGCTTCGGAGAAGAACATCACGCTGCCGACAACGAAACAGAGCGCCGCGACGAGGTCGATTACCGTGTAGAGCTTTTCATAAAAGCCGTAGAGGCGGATATGGGCGTCGCTGGCGCTGTGGAGCCGGGGATCGAACATCAGAACTCGACGCCCGCCTGCGCCTTCACGCCCGAGCGGAACGGGTGCTTGAGCAGCTCCATCTCGGTGGCCAGATCGGCCGCCTCGATCAGCGCTTCGCTGGCATTGCGTCCGGTCAGAACGACATGGGTCATCGGCGGCTTCTCGGCCTTGAGGAAGGCAATCACCTCATCCACATCGATATAGTCATAGCGCAGCGCGATATTGATCTCGTCGAGCAGCACCATCCGGTTGCCCGGGTCGCGGATCAGCTCTTTGGCCTTTTCCCAGGCCGCCTGAGCCATCTCGATATCGCGGGACTTGTCCTGCGTCTCCCAGGTGAAGCCTTCGCCCATCGTGTGGAACTCGCAAAGGTCACCGAAATGCCCTTGGATCAGGTTGCGTTCGCCGGTCTCCATGCCGCCCTTGATGAACTGCACAACCGCGCAGGGCATCTCATGGGCGATGCAGCGGAAGATCATCCCGAAGGCGGCCGAGCTCTTGCCCTTGCCCTTGCCGGTATGGACGATCACCAGTCCCTTTTCCTCGGTCTTGCCGGCCATGATCTTGTCGCGGGCGGCTTTCTTCTTGGCCATCTTGGCGTTGTGGCGTTCGACATCGTCGGTCATGAAATACTCTCCTGTTGAAACGCGGTCTCTTCGGGCCATCGGACAAAGTCCAGCTCCGGCCAGAGTGCTCTCTGGCGGGCGGCCTTTGCCTCATGGGTCTTGCGGTTGGGCAGGGCGAGGTTCGGCACCAGCCGGAAGGCAAAGATATCGTCGAGCCCGTAAGGCGCATAGAGGGTCAGGCGGTCGTCCGCCTCCAGCCGCAGCCCGACCGCATGGGTCTTGCAGGCAAAGCGGTCGATCCCCTCGGCAGAGTTGCCAAGCGCGGGATAGGCATGACCGAAATGCCGCTCATACCACAGATGCACCCGCGCCTGGTTGCGCGTCTCGACCGGCGGATCGCCCGGAACGGCTTGCGCCACGCGGTGGATGACCCGGTCCTCGGCTTCATAGCTGGTGTCTGGGTCGAAATAGAACAGGTCGATATCCTTGACGCCATACATGTCCGGCCGGCCGGTGAGCTGGTTCCAGGCGGTGTTGTAGATCGCCCCGGAGACGATCCACCAATCGGGCAGATCGAGGTCCCGAACGGCGCGCAGCACCTGCATGAGGCGCGGCGAGGCGTGGGTGATTTCCTCCAGCGCGTGGGTCTGCGCTTCCGGCGCGGCCCCCGCATGGCGCAGATGTGCGCTCATCGCGCAAGCTCCGCCAGATGCGCCCGAGCCGAGTTGGAGCGCGGCACCCAGAGCCCGCGCTCGATGGCCTCCTCGAAGCGCTCGGCCATCTCCCGGAGCGCCGGCGCGTTGGCCTCCTCGATGAATTCCCGCGTTTCGTCATCGGCGAGATAGGCCTCGTAGACGAGGTCGAAATGGTGGTTGCGGACGGATTTTGTCGTGGCGGCGAAGGCGAAGAGATAGTCCACCGTCGCGGCCATCTCGAAGGCGCCCTTGTAGCCGTGTCGCTTCACGCCCTCGATCCATTTCGGATTGACCGCGCGGGCGCGCACGACCCGGCCGATCTCCTCGTCCAACGTGCGGATCACCGGGCGTTCGGGGCGGGAATGGTCGTTGTGATAGATCTCCGGCGCTTCGCCGCGCAGGGTCTCGACCGTCGCCGCCATGCCACCTTCGAACTGGTAGTAATCGTCGCTGTCGAGGATGTCATGCTCGCGATTGTCCTGGTTCTGGACCACCGCCTCGACCTTGCCGAGCCGTGTGGCGAAATCCTCCTTGGCGTGCGCCCCGTCGGCACCCTCGCCATAGGCATAGCCGCCCCAGGTCAGAAAGGCGCCGGCCAGATCGCCCCTGTTCTCCCAAAGCTTCTCGTCGATCATTGCCTGCAGGCCCGCGCCGTAAGCCCCCGGCTTGGAGCCGAAGACACGGAAGCTCGCGCGGGCTTCCCCGATTTCCGTCGCCTCGGACCTGTAGCGTGCAGCGGCCGGGTTGTCGGCCTCCGCTTCGTCCAGCTCCATGACCGCCCGCGCGGCCGAAGCCACGAGGTCGATCTGCGCCGGGAAAGCGTCGCGGAAGAAGCCCGAGACCCGCAGGGTCACGTCCACCCGAGGTCGCCCGAGGGCGGTGGCGGGAATGATCTCGAACCCGGTCACCCGGCCCGACATCTCGTCCCATTTCGGCTTCACGCCCATCAGGGCCAGGGCTTGCGCGATGTCATCCCCGCCCGTGCGCATATTCGCGGTGCCCCAGGCCGTCAGCGCCATGGCGCGCGGCCAGTCACCATGCTCTTGCAGATGCCGGTCGATCAGCAGGGATGCGGATTTCCAGCCCAACGTCCAGGCGGCACGCGTCGGGATGGCCCTGCTGTCGACGGAGAAGAAATTGCGCCCGGTCGGCAGGACGTCCAGACGCCCGCGCGTCGGCGCTCCAGAGGGGCCAGGGGGCACATATCGCCCGTCCAGCGCGGCAAGGATGCCCTCCAGCTCGGACTTCCCGGTTCCGGAAACCACGCCGCGCAACCACGCCTGGATGCCGTCCAGCACCGCCGCCGAATGCGGCCCCGGCGCCTCGGAAATCTCCCCGCCGACCAGAGCGGCGGCAAAGAGTTCCAGACGTTCTACGCTGTCACCAGCGGTCCGCCGTGTCGCCTGCGTCAGCAGGCGGCACCACCAAATCCGACAGTCCGGCTGGGCGCGGTCCATTCCATGACGCGGCCATGTCGCAATTCAGCGGATCGAACTGCATTCCGAAATCGGCCGCCAGCGCGCGCAGGAGAGAGGCGTCCCGCTCCGTGCCGTCACCGCGCGGCACACGGGTCAGCGCAACGAGCAGATCTGTTGCCAAACGACCCTGCGGCGCCTGTCCGAAGATATGCAGCCCGTCGCGGATCTGGCTTTCCTTCAACTCGCAGAGATAGGCGTCGAGTTTCTGCAGGCGGCTATCGGAATCGTCGCCCAAGGCAACGCCTGCATCCACGCCCAAGCCCGTTGCTTCCATCAGCGACAGGATCTCGTCGCGCAAGTAGGAGATCCGGCGGGGGTCCACGCCAGCGGCCTGGTAATACTCGTCCACCAGCGCTTCGAGGTCGCGCAGCGGCCCATAGGTCTCGGCGCGTGTCAGCGGCGGTGTCAGGTGATCCACGATCACCGCCTGGGAGCGGCGCTTCGCCTGTGTCCCCTCGCCGGGGTCGTTGACGATGAACGGGTAGACATGCGGCACCGGCCCGAGTGCCACTTCCGGGAAGCATGCCTCCGACAGCGCCACCGCCTTGCCGGGCAGCCATTCAAGGTTGCCATGCTTGCCCATATGGACGATGGCATCGCAGCCAAAAGCCTCGCGGCACCAGATATAGAAGGCGAGGTAGTTATGCGGCGGCACGAGGTCCGGTGCGTGATAGGTCTCTTCGGGGTCGATATTGTAGCCCCGTGCGGGCTGGATGCCGACCAGCAGATTGCCATAGCGCAGGATCGACAGCGCGAAACCCTCGCCGTCGAGGAAGGGGTCGTTCTCCGGCGCGCCCCAGCGATCCTCCATCGCCTGGCGGGTTTCCAGCGGCAACCCGTCATAGGCTGTGCGGTAGGCGTCCAGTGACAACCGTTCGCCGCCCTGACGTGTCGCGCGGTCGGTCAGCCAATTGGTCGGACCGGCGAGGATCTGTTCCATCAGCGCGGCCGAATCCGCCGGCGCATCCTCGACCGCGTAGCCCTCTGCTTTCAAAGCCTCGAGTACCGTTACCGTCGAAGCCGGCGTGTCCAGCCCGACGCCATTGGCCAGTCGGCCATCCTTGTTGGGGTAATTTGCCAGAACCAGTGCCACGCGCCGCTCGCCCGGCGATTTGCGTCGCAACCGCGCCCAATTCGCCGCCAGATCGGCCACGAACTGCACCCGGTCGCCGCGCGCACGGTAGGAGGCGATGGCGCATTCCGTCGCTTCATCGAAATAGGCTTGGCTTTTGAAAGAGATCGCGCGGGTCAGGATGCGCCCATCGACCTCCGGCAGCGCCACGTTCATTGCGATGTCGCGCGCCGCAAGCCCGCGCTCGGCTTCTTCCCAGGCCTCTTCCGAGCCGCCTGACAGCACAACCTGCAGGACCGGTGCGCCCGGCGCATCCAGCACGGTTGCCGGCCGCTCACCCTTCCACTGCGCAGGATCGGGCGAGGAGACGGCAAAGCTCGTCGCGTTCAGCACCACATCCGGCGCATGCTCGGCAAAGATGCGCTCCAGCGTCGAGATCGAGACCGGGTCTTTCAGTGAGGCCACGAAGACCGGCAGCGGGTTCAACCCACGCCTGAGCAGCGCCTTCACCAGTTGGTTGATCGGGTGCAGCCCCGCCCCTTGCAGCAACGCACGGTAAAAGGAAATCGCGACGACCGGCGCGCCTTCTGTCCAGTGTTGGCGCAGGACATCGAGATCCGCCCGCGCCTCGCCCGGCCAGTACAGGCCGGCGCGCAGAAGCGGTTCGGCCTCGGAGGGGCGCTCGCCCTTCTCAAGCATGTGGGAGGCGAGTTGCAACAGATGGGCGGCGTTCTGCGGCCCGCCTTCGATGCAATAGGCCCAGAGCGCCTGCCAGTCCCGTGTCGAAACAGTGGAGAGCGAAAGCAATTCCTCATCCGGCTTGTCATCGCCCGGCAACAGCGCCAGCGGCACGCCAGCCGCCCGCAGCCGTGCCGCGAGTTGCTCAACCGCATACGTCCAGTATGCCGCTCCGCCCAGAACCCGCACGATGACCAGCTTCGAGCGCTCGGCCGTGTCGCCGATATATTTGTCGACCGAGAATGGATGCGAAAGCCAGCCGAGATTGGCCAGTCGCAGGCTCGGCGCGGCCTCGCCCAGTCCTTGTCGCGCCTCCGAGAGCGCGGCCAGTTCCGTGTCCGCCGCCGAGAGGAAGATCACATCGGCGGGCGTCTGGCCGGGATCGACCGGTTCGCTGCCATCCGAAACCTGGCCGGGCGTGGCCGCGAGCAGATGCATTCAGAGCGCCTTTTCCATGAAGATCGAATGCGGGCTGTCGGGATATTCTCCGAACCGTTCGCAATTGCTGAAGCCATGGCGGCGATAGAGCCTGTGCGCGTGTTCCAGCGTGTTGCCGCTCTCGAGCTTGAGCATCCCGAGATTCCGCTCCTGCGCCACGTCAGTTGCATGATCGACAAGGGCGTCACCGATTCCCATGCCGCGCGCATCCGGGTTGACGAACATCGATTTCAGCTCGCCATAGCCTTTCCGCTCGGCCAGGGCGATGCAGCCGAGACTCCGGCCGCCCCGCTCGGCAACAAAGAAATGGATCCCCGGCATGCAGAGCCCGTCAATCGACAGGTAGTGGTTGGAATCGCCGGGGAACATCGAGTCCAGCAACCCGTGGCTGGCCTGAAGCAGCCCCGTTGCGCCGGCCTCGCGCGGATTGGCGCGGCGGATGGTAAACTCGCTCATGCCGCGAGGGCCTTTTCGATGGCGAGACGGTCGAGCCCGGCCTGTCCGATCACCACGAGCCGTGTCTCGCGGGTCTCTTCGGCGGCAAAGGGGCGGTCGAAATAGCTGTCGATGCGCGGGCCGACAGCCTGGACCGTCAGCCGCATCGGCTTTCCGGAGACGGCCGCGAACCCTTTCAGACGCAGGATGTCATGGGTTCGGATCACCTCGGCCACCTGCTCGGCGAAGGCCGCCGGGTCGGCGATCTCGGGACGGGTGACGACGAAGCTTTCGAACTCGTCATGTCCATGGGCGTGCTCGTGATCATGATCGTCGTGATCATCATGGTCGTCATCATCGTCATGGTGGTGATGGTGATGGACCTCGTGACGGCCCGCCATGTCCTCCTCGGCGCCCATGCCGAGCCCCAGAAGCACCGCCGAATCGACAACGCCCATCTCCGAATGCAGCACCGAGACGCCCTTGCGGACCTCGCCGCGCAGCTTCTCGGTGAGCATGCCGGCTGCCGCGCTTCCCAGCAGGTCGGCCTTGTTGACAACAACCATATCGGCGCAGGCAAGTTGGTCTTCGAAGAGTTCCGAGAGCGGGGTCTCGTGGTCGATCGTGTCATCGGCCTCGCGCTGGGCATCGACCGCCGCTTCGTTGGCGGCAAACCGGCCCTCGGACAGCGCCGGGCCGTCGACCACGGCCACCACGCCGTCAACGGTCACGCGGGTGCGGATATCGGGCCAGTTGAAGGCTCGGACCAGCGGCTGCGGGAGGGCAAGGCCGGAGGTCTCGATGACGATATGGTCGGGAGCCTCGCCACGGTCGATAAGCTTTTGAATCGCGGGGAGGAAATCTTCGGCCACGGTGCAGCAGATGCAGCCATTGGACAGCTCGACCACGTCCTCATCCTTGCAGCCCTCAATGCCGCAGCCCTTGAGGATCTCGCCATCGACGCCGAGATCGCCGAACTCGTTGATGATGAGCGCGATGCGCTTGCCATTCGCGTTTTCGACCAGATGCCGGATCAGCGTCGTCTTGCCGGCGCCGAGAAAGCCGGTCACGACCGTTGCGGGGATCTTCTGTGCCATCGATCTGGCTCCTCAAGCGTTGTTCCCGGGTGCGAATCTTTGCGGGGGGCAGCGGACGCCCGGATTGCCCGGAGCACCCCGCCCGAGCCATATCCCGCACCGGCCTGAAGCCGGCAGTCACGAGGCAGGTCTCCTGGCTCGCGGGTCTCGGCCCACACCCGCCTTCCCGGCTCTCACCAGTGGCGCGGGGTGCCGGCTCGCCGCGTACAGTCGCGGGGGCGGCCGCGTTTCGCCCCCTCGGGGCAGCGCGTTCCCTCTTGGCCCGGAGCGGATCTCCGGGAACCTCGTGGGGCGGTTATGGGGTCCGGTCCGAAGCCGTGTCAAGCGCGAGCAGGTTTGCGATGGCTGCAAGCGCGGTAGCGCTGTCATGGATGGTGTGCCCATCTGGCGGGAGTGCAGGGCGGTCGATCATCAGGACCGGGATACGACAGGCGACGGCGGCGTCGAGCTTGGCCCGTCCCGCGCCGCCGGAGTTCTTGCTGACCAAGTGGGTGATGGCGTGAGTCTCGATAAAGGCGCGTTCCTGCGCCTCGCTGAAGGGCGGTCGGGCGAGGATCTGGTCGACATGTGGCGGCAGATCCTTCAACGGCTCGATGGCGCGCAACAAGAGCGTGACGTCAGGCCGCGAGCCGAGTGCCGGTGCGGAGCCGGAACCCGTCGTCAGAAAGGCGCGCGCGCCGCGTGGCAGCGCCGTGATTGCGGCCTCCAGACTTGGGACGTGCTGCCAGTCTTCGTGTGGACCGGCTGTCCAGCCCGGGCGCTCCATCCGCAGGAGCGGGATGCTGGCATGGCTGGCGGCCAGCGCCGCATTGGCCGAGATCCTGGCGGCGAAGGGGTGAGTCGCATCGACCAGCAGGGAGACGCCTTCGTCTCGCAGCCAGGCGGCCAGCGCGTCCGCCCCTCCGAAGCCGCCAAGGCGCAGCTGGCCGGGATAGGCGGCCGGGGCCCGGGTCCTGCCGGCGAGGGACACCGTCAGGCGCAGGGGATGTCGAGACAGCGCGTTGGCGAGATCGCGCGCCTCCGACGTGCCGCCAAGCAGCAGGAGATGCGCATTGTTCACGGCGCCCGCGCTCCGTCGGCATCGGCCAGGGCGACGAGGGCACCGGCGCGGTCGATCATCAGGATGTCGACCGTGATATCGGCTTTCGACACCACCGCCTGCGCTCTGTTCCGTGCGGCTTCTGCGATGGCACAGGCCAGCGGCGCGCCGACAATGCCGAGCGCCTGGTTGGCGGTGTTGCACCCCGCGATTTCGGCTCTGTCCGCGCCAAGTGTTGCCGCAAGATCGGCCAGCGCCTCGAAATCGACTTGCGAGCGGGCGGAATGCAGATCCATCGCACCCTGCGCCAGCTTGGTCAGCTTACCGAAGCCGCCGGCGATAGTGACGCGCGGGGCAGGGTGTCGGGCGAGGTATTTCAGCATTCCGCCTGCGAAATCGCCCATGTCGAGCATGGCGTGGTCGGGCAGGCCGAAGCGTGCCTGCGCAACCTTCTCGGATGTGGCGCCCGTGGAGCCGCAGACATGGGGCAACCCGGCGGCGCGGGCAACATCGATGCCGCGATGGATCGAAGCGATCCAGGCCGCACAGGAGAAGGGGCGGACAATGCCGGTCGTTCCGAGAATCGAGAGCCCGCCAAGGATGCCGAGGCGCGGGTTCCAGGTCTTCTCCGCGATGGCGGCACCGTCCGGAATGCTGACCTCGATGTCGAAATCGCAGGGAATCGCGGCGGCTGCACAGAGATCGCCAAGCGCGCGGGTCATCATTTCGCGCGGGACAGGGTTGATCGCCGCTTCGCCCGGCGGGATCGGCAGGCCGGGGCGGGTCACTGTGCCGACGCCCTCGCCGGCAATAAACCGCAGGCCATCTCCCGACGCGCCCGCCCGCACGGTCACAGTGATCTGTGCGCCATGGGTCACGTCCGGGTCGTCCCCCGCATCCTTGATGACCGAAGCCCGCGCCCAGCCTTCGCCCGACTCGGCGGCCACCAACGCGAAAAACGCCGTTTGGCCCCGGGGCAGCGTGATTTCGACCGGATCGACCCATTCGCCCGTCACCAACGCGCCGGCGGCGGCGGCGGCGGCGGCCGTGGCACAGGCGCCAGTGGTGTAGCCGGTGCGGAGGGGGCCTGTCGGTTTCCTGCTCATGGAGCGAGGTATAGCCGGATTGCGACATGTCGCGACAGGGCGAAAGAAGGACGCCCGTGGATCTCGCCATTGCCGCTGCGCAGCGATAAGGTGCGCGCCATGACGAATGAGACCGCTATCACGCTTCCCGATCACGATTGGCCCGAATTCCCGCCGGGCCTTGTCTGGCTTGTTGGTGCGGGGCCGGGCGAGCCTGGCCTGTTGACGCTGCAGGCGCTGTACGCGCTGCGCGAAGCGGATGTGATCGTGCATGACGCGCTGGTTGACCCGCGGATCCTCGAATGGCGCCGCCCGGAGACGGAGATGGAATATGCCGGCAAGCGCGGCGGCAAGCCTTCGGCCAAGCAGCGCGATATTTCGCTGCGGCTGATCGAGCTGTCGCGGGCCGGCAAGAAGGTGCTGCGGCTCAAGGGCGGCGATCCCTTCGTTTTCGGGCGTGGCGGCGAGGAAGCGCAGACGCTGGTGCAGGCCGGCGTGCCGATCCGCGTGACGCCGGGCATCTCGGCGGGCATTGGCGGGCTGGCCTTTGCCGGCATCCCCGTGACCCATCGGGACGTCAATCAGGCGGTGACTTTTCTGACTGGACATGACCAGTCCGGCGCGACGCCTTCGGCCATCGACTGGCCTTCCATCGCCAGGGGCAGCCAGGTGATCGTGATCTATATGGCGATGAAACATCTGAAGCAGATCACCGGAAATCTTCTTGGTGCCGGGCGCGCGGCCGACGAGCCTGTCGCCATTGTCTCCAATGCGACTCGTCCGGAGATGCGCGTACTGGAAACGACGCTGGGCAAGGCTGCGGCCGATGCACAGGACCATGGCATGGAGGCGCCGGCGATTGTCTGCGTCGGTCGTGTGGTGGCGCTGCGTCAGGTGATCGACTGGGCCGGGCAGCTGCGCGGCGAGCCGGTGCGGGATCTCGATCCGCTCGGAACCGGAGGGACCCGGCAAGTCTCATGAGCGCGCGCGGCTTCGTGATCGCCGCGCCAACCTCGGGCGCTGGCAAGACAACGGTGACGCTTGGCTTGCTCCGGGCGCTGAAGCGGCGCGGCATTGACGTGCGCGCGGCCAAGAGCGGCCCGGACTATATCGACCCAGCCTTTCACGAAGCCGCCTGCGGCGCGCCATCGGTCAATCTCGATGCCTGGTCGATGCCGCCGGAAGCGCTGCGGGCGCGGGCATCCGCGCAGGGGGGCGAGCTGCTCGTGGTCGAGGGGGCGATGGGCGTGCTCGACGCAGGGCGTGACGGCAAGGGTTCGGCAGCGGATCTCGCGGAGGTGCTGGGACTGCCCATCTTGCTGGTGCTGGACGTTGCCAAATCCGGGCAATCGGCGCTGCTGCCGGCGATTGGGCTGCAGGCGTTGCGGCCGGACCTGCCGTTGGCCGGGGTGATCCTGAACCGCGCCGGGACCAAGGCACATGCCACGATGGCTGCGCGGCCGCTCGACGAGGCGGGAACGACCGTTTTCGGCGCCCTGACCCGCGACACCGCCCTGCACCTGCCGGAACGGCATCTCGGCCTCGTGCAGGCCGGCGAGACGGAGGGGCTCGACGCCTTCCTCGACCGCGCCGCCGACCGGGTTATCGCTTCTCTGGATCTCGACGCGATCCTCGACGCCGCGGAGCCGCTCCCTTCGGGCGAGGGCGACTTCGCCCGCCTGCCGCCACTCGGCCGCCGGATCTCCGTCGCCTCGGACGCCGCTTTCGCCTTCGCCTATCCGCATCTGCTCGCCGACTGGCACGCGCAGGGCGCGCAGATCCTTCCCTTCTCGCCGCTTGACGACAAGGGCCCGGACCCGCTCTCCGACGCGGTCTACCTGCCCGGTGGCTATCCGGAACTCTTTGCCGGACAGCTCGCCGGTGCTGGCAAATTCCGCAGCCTGATGCGCGACGCGGCCGAGCGCGGGGCGCGGGTCTATGGCGAATGCGGGGGCTTCATGGCGCTGGGGCAGGGGCTGATTGATGCGGAGGGCGAGCGGCACGAAATGCTCGGTCTGCTCCCGCTCACGACCTCCTTCCGGCAGCGTAAACTGACGCTTGGCTATCGACGGCTGACGCCGATGCCGGGCGCCCCGTGGAAAGGGCCGCTGCTGGGGCACGAGTTTCATTATGCGACCATTCTGCAGGAGGGGGCTGCGGCACGGCTCTTCGTTGCCAACGATGCCGTGGGTGTGAAACTGCCGGAGATGGGGCTTCAGGTTGGTCGGGTCGCCGGGTCTTATGCGCATGTGATCGGGCCGGGGTGAACGATTGATGCCGCGCTCCCGTCTCAAGACGGGGCATTTGACGTCGTGCCAGCCTTGATCCCCGCACCAAGGGCGCTCAGTCGATACCCGGCCTTCTGCTGGAAATGACCAGCGTTGGCTGATGTCTCGCGGAATAGCCCGCAATGGGACCCCAAGGAGTGCTCCGCGACCTGTCATCCGCGCGCCAACGCTGATCACCAGGAGTTCAACGCCCCGCGCTTGCCCTTGGGCCCGGCTTGACTACTGTGCCCGCCAGACCGAGCCCGGAGCCTCAGAAGATGCACAAGACCGTCCTGACCCTTTTCCTGCTTGCCGCCACACCCGCATTGGCGGACGTCCCCTGCGGCGGATCCTTTGCCGGGTTCAAGTCTGCGATGAAAGCCGAGGCCATCGCGCGCGGGCATGATCCCGCCGCCGCCGACAGCTTTTTCGCCTCCCTGCGGCAAGACCCGTCCGTTCTGAAACGCGACCGCGCGCAAGGCTTCTTCCAGCAGCCTTTCGTCGATTTCTCCCGCAAGCTGATCAGCGCCAACCGCATCGAGAACGGCCGCGCCAACCTCGCGAAACACCGTGAGACATTCGACCGGATCCAGCGCGATTACGGCGTTAGTCCGGGGGTCCTTCTCGCCTTCTGGGCGCTGGAGACCGATTACGGCGCCGTTCAGGGCGATTTCAACACCGCCAACGCGCTGATCACCCTGAGCCATGATTGCCGCCGCCCCGAACTGTTCCAGCCGCAGATCTATGCCGCCCTCGAACTCTATGAGCGCGGCGAGTTCGATCCCGCGACGACCACCGGTGCCTGGGCTGGCGAGATCGGCATGGTCCAGATGCTGCCGAAGGATATCCTCGAGAACGGTGTCGACGGCGATGGCGATGGAAAGGTGTCGCTCAAGACCTCGCCGCAGGATGCGCTGATGTCCGGCGCGGCGATGCTTGCGGCGCTCGGCTGGAGACCAAGCGAGCCCTGGCTTCAGGAGGTCAACGTGCCGAGCGATCTCGACTGGGCGCAGACCGGGCTCACCCATCGCCGCCCGGCCAGCGAGTGGGCAAGCCTCGGTGTGACTCCGCGTGACGGCACGGTTGCGGGGGATCTCCCGGCGGCGCTGATCCTTCCGCAGGGGCGCAAGGGTCCGGCCTTCCTGTCCTATCCGAACTTCGATGTCTATTTCGAGTGGAACCAGAGCTTTGTCTACGTGCTCACGGCGGCCTATTTTGCCAATCGGCTCGAAGGCGCGCAGATTTTCAATGCCGGGAACCCCGATCCGGCGCTCTCCGGTGAGCAGATCAAGGCATTGCAGACCCGGCTGGCCGCGCGCGGGCACGATGTTGGCGGCGTGGACGGTATCCTTGGTGCACAGACGCGTGCCGCAGTGCAGGCGGAACAGCAGCGGTTGGGCCTGCCGGCGGACGCCTGGCCAACCTTGGAGCTGCTCAACGCGATTTGAGCTGGACAAGCGCCCTTGGCAACACGGAGCTCGCACGCCGAAGGCGTGCCACGCCCAACGGGAGGAGCGCATCTACGATGCGTCGACGACGGGCGGGAGTGCCTCCCTCTTCTGTGCAAGACGCCGCTGCTTGACCAGGGCGCAGACGTCGCCCTGATGCCACGCAGCCGCCGCCGTGCTTGGCGTCCAACTGGAGCGATGGATCTTCCGCCGTGTCGAGATGGGTGACAGCGCGAGCCGTCAGGATGACACCGCCGCCCATCTCCTCATGCGACCAGTGCCTCGGCTTTCTTGAGATCGACCGAAACGAGCTGGCTCACCCCCTGTTCCTGCATCGTTACACCGAAGAGCCGGTCCATCCGGCTCATGGTCACGGCGTGGTGGGTGATGATCAGGAAACGCGTATCGGCGCGGGCCACCATCTCGTCCAGCAGGTCGCAGAAACGGGTGACGTTGGCGTCGTCGAGCGGTGCGTCCACCTCGTCGAGCACGCAGATCGGCGCCGGGTTGGCGAGGAAGACCGCGAAGATCAGCGCCATAGCCGTCAGTGTCTGTTCGCCGCCCGAAAGCAGCGAGAGCGTGGAGAGCTTCTTGCCCGGCGGCATGCACATGATCTCGAGGCCGGCTTCCAGCGGATCCTCGCTCTCGATCAGTTCCAGCTTGGCCTCGCCGCCGCCGAAGAGATGGGTGAAGAGCAGGCGGAAATTGCTGTTCACCTCCTCATAGGCGGTCAGCAGCCGCTCCCGTCCCTCGCGGTTGAGGCTGTTGATGCCGTTGCGCAGCGTCCGGATCGCTTCTTCGAGATCCCGCTTCTCCTCGACCAGCGCTTCATGTTCGCCGGCGACTTCCATTGAGTCCTCCTCGGCGCGCAGGTTCACGGCACCAAGCGCGTCCCGGGCGCGACGCAGGCGGGCAATATCGGCCTCGATGGCCTCGGTCGTCGGCATCTTTTCCGGGTCCGCATCGAGCTGTTCGAGCAGCGCGTCGGGCGTGGTCTCCAGCTCCTCGCGGATCCAGGTCACGGCACCTTCCAGCACCTCCTGCGCGGCCTCGGCGCGGGCCTCGGAGGCGGCGCGGGCCTCGCGGGCATGGGAGGCATATTTCTCCGCGTCCCGTTCGGATCGCTCGGCATCGCGGAAGACCGTTTCCGCCGAGGAGAGCGTATCCGCCGCCGCGCGCCGGCGGGCCTCGGCCGCTTCCAGCGCCTCGGTGAGTTTCTCGCGCCGCTCGGCAATCTCTTCCGGCGCGGCGCGGGCCAGTTCGATCTGTTCCAGCGCGTCTTCCTTGCGCTCTTCCAGATCGGCACTGCGGCTCTCGGCGGTGTCGAGCCGCCGCTGCCAACTCTCCATATCGCGCAGGATCTCTTTCAGCCGCCGGTCGCGCGCTTCGCCGACCCGACGCAGCTCGTCCTGTGCCGCCCGCGCGGCCATCATGTCCCGGCGCGAGCCTTCGACTTGCGTCTTGGCCTGTTCGATTCCGAGCCGCGCTTCGGTCAGATCCGGCAGGTCCGCCCGCGCCTCGACGGCCTCTTCCAGTCGCTCGCGGGCCGCCGCTGCCTCGTCGCGATGCCGCGTCACTGCTAGTTCCGCCGCCTCCAGCCGCGTTTCGGCCATGGCACGCTCATTTTCTGCCCGGCTCAGCGACCGGCTTGCGGCGGCAACCTGCGTATCCGCATCCTTGCGCGCCTGTCGCGCCCGCTTGTCGGCGTCGGTCAGCGCCCGGAGCTGCTGGTTGAGCATCTCATGCGCCTGGCCAGCGCCGGCTGCCCGGGCCGCGACCTCTTCGAGATCGCGTTTCAGCTCCACCAGCCGGTTGAGCTGTTCCAGCCGCAAGGCGGCAGCCGAGGGCGCGTCCTCGGCACCGGCGCGGAACCCGTCCCACCGCCAGAGATCGCCTTCGCGGCTGACAAGCCGCTGGCCCGGCCTCAGCGCCGGTTGCAACCGCGCGCCGTCCTCTTGCGCGACGATGCCGACCTGCGCCATCCGGCGCGCCAGCACCTCCGGCACATCCATCCGTGCCGCCAGCGGCTCAACGCCTTCGGGAAGCGCCTGCGCAGCGTCATATTCCGGCAAACGCGCCCAGCCTGACGCCCCCTCGGCCCCGATTTCCGGCGCCCGCAAGTCATCGGCCAAAGCGGCCCCAAGCGCCTTCTCGAAGCCCGCTTCAATCCGCAGGTGATCCATCACCTGGTCGCCCTCGGACGCATCCCGTTCCACGAGACGCGCAAGTGCCCCGACCTCGGCCCGCAGAGCCTGCGCCTCGCCCTCGGCGGCGGAGTGTTCGGCCCGGGCATTGGCCTCGCGGGCGGCGCACTCAGCGCGGGCCGCATCGGCTTCGGTCAGCGCCTCTTCGGCTTCCTCGGCGGCCTCCGTCGCTTCGGACAGCCCCGCTTCGGCCAGTTCCAGCGCTTCGCTTGAGGCGTCCAGCACACCGCGCGCGTGGTCGGCCGTTCCGCCGGCCTTCTGCGCCTCCTGCTCGTTGCGGGCAACGGCGTGCTCGGCCTCCGCCTGCATCCGTTCGGAGGATTGGTGGCGCGCTGAGAGCCGGGCAACATCTTCGGTCAGTTGGGTCAGTTCGTTCTCGCGCCCTTGCAGGTTCGACGCGGCGATCCGTGCCGCCTCGACAGCTGCTGCGAGCTCTTCTTCATGACCCTCCATCGCCTTGGCGAGCTCGTCGCGCTCCTCAGAGAGGCGTGAAATTGTCTCGCCAGCGTCGCGGTTCAGCCCGGACTCGCGCTCGATATCCTTCGACATTTGCAGGATCTGCCGCTCCAGCGTGGCAATTGCCGCCTGTGCACGGGCGTCCTCCTCGCCGATCGCGCCAAGTTCGACCTGAAGCCGTTGCAGCACCGCGGCCGCAATCGCCTCCTCCTCACGCAGGGGCGGCAGGGCGCTGTCGGCCTCTTCGCGCAGCCGTGCCGACTCGACCGCCTGCCGTTCTGCCTTGCCCGCCGCTGTCATCCGCTCGCGCAGCTCGGTGCGCGCCGCTTCCAGAGCGTCCGACGCCTCGCGCCAGCGCCGGTAGAGCAGCAGCCCCTCGGCTGTGCGCAGATCCGTCCCGATGGTGCGGTAGCGCTGCGCCTGCTTGGCCTGCCGCGCAAGCTGCGCCAGTTGTCCGGCGAGCTGTTCGATCACGTCATCGACCCGGGAGAGATTCTGTTCCGCCCCGTTGAGTTTCAGCTCCGCTTCATGGCGCCGCTGGTAAAGTCCGGAGATCCCCGCGGCCTCTTCGAGGATCCGCCGGCGGTTCTTCGGCTTGGCATTGATCAACTCGCTGATCTGCCCTTGCCGGACCAACGCCGGCGACTGGCTGCCGGTGGAGGCATCGGCAAAGAGCATCTGGATATCGCGCGCGCGCACATCCCGCGTGTTCGCCTTGTAGGCAGAGCCCGCATCCCGGGTGATCCGTCGGATCACCTCAAGCATGTCCGATTCGTTGAAGCCCGACGGCGCGAGCCGCTCCGAATTGTCTATGGTCAGGCAGACTTCGGCGAAATTCCGCGCCGGGCGGCTCGCGGCGCCCGCGAAGATCACGTCCTCCATGCCGCCGCCCCGCATCGCCGTTGGGCGGTTCTCGCCCATCACCCAGCGGAGCGCTTCCAACAGGTTCGACTTGCCACAGCCATTTGGCCCGACAACGCCGGTCAGCCCGTCCGCGATCACAAGATCGGTCGGGTCGACGAAGCTCTTGAAGCCGTTGAGTCGCAGCCGGGAGAATCGCAAAGGCCTGTCCTGTTCCTTTTTCAAAGGGTGCTGGAGTTTTGCAAAGCCAGCCCAAGAGTCAAGCGCGGCCGCAGAATGTAGCGAAATCAGGTGAGTTATCCACAATATCTATGCGACTAGCCGCCGATTTGAGGCGCGCGAAAAACAAAACTGAACTGACTAGTTCAAAATGCCTTGCATTATATCTCCTCTGCTGTATTCATATTCCAGAACATGAATACAAAGGAGTGACCCATGAGCACCCCCATCCGACCGTCTGACACCTACTCACCGCTCTATTTTCTCGGCTCGCTCGGCGCGGGCGGCCTGTCGGTGACCTTCTTCATGTATCTCTTCATGTGGGTGCCGCATCCCGGCATTCCGGTGCCGACCTTCGAGCATATCTGGTCCGCGCTGACCGGCGGGTCTGTGTACCAACAGGCGGCGATCCTCATCGCCTGGGCCGGAATCGCCTTCTTCGTCTTCCTCAACCTCAAATACCTGATCTGGAACCTGAAGAGCTTCTCGGCCTTCAAGCAGACGGAGGCCTATGAAAAGCTGCGCAATTCCAATGCCGAGACGACGATCACCGCCATGCCTCTGGCGCTGGCGATGTCGATCAACGGCATGTTCGTGGCCGGTCTCGCCTTCGTGCCGGGGCTCTGGTCCATCGTTGAATATCTCTTCCCGCTGGCGATGATCGCCTTTGGCCTCGTCGGCATCCTGGCGCTGCAGATCATCGGCGACTTCCTCGGCCGCGTGCTGACCAAGGGCGGCGTCTTCGATGTGACGGCGAACAACTCCTTCGCCCAGCTCACCCCCGCCTTCGCGCTCTCCATGGTCGCTGTCGGCTTCGCAGCCCCCGCCGCGATGAGCCACAACACCGTGACCGTCGGCATCGCGCTGGTGCTCTCGACCTTCTTTGCGGTGGCGGCGACGCTCTACATGGTCGTTGCCATGATCACGGCTTTCAACTCGATGCTGCATCACGGGACAGCCAAGGAATCCGGCCCGACCCTTATGGTGATCGTGCCGATCATGACCATCCTTGGCATCACCTTCCTGCGTCAGAGCCACGGTCTGCATACGACCTTCGAGGCCCACACGACTGCCGGCGAAACGCTGATAACGCTTTCTCGCCTGCTGACGATCCAGGTCATCTTCCTGATGCTGGGCCTTCTCGTTCTGCGCCGCCAGGGGTACTTCAAGGACTACGTCTTCGGCTCCAAGACCTCGCCCGGTTCCTACGCGCTGGTCTGCCCCGGTGTTGCCCTCTCCGTCATGCTGCAGTTCTGGCTGAACAAGGGGCTGGTGGCGGCCGGCGTCGTCGACAAGTTCTCCCTCTCGTTCTGGATTGTGTCCGCCATCGCCGTTGCCTTCCAGATCGCCATGATTGCGCTGGTCCTGCGGCTCAACAAGCAGCATTTCGGACGCGCTTCGAGCGACAAGGACGGGGTTGCGGTCCCGGCCGAGTAAGACACTATCCGAGACCACTCACGCAATGGACGGGCGGCTTGCGAGCCGCCCGTTTGCTATTTGAGAAGGCCAGTGAATGTCGGTTTCCCCCGCCAACGGCAAATCTGATGCAACTGCAGGGATGATCCGTCCGGGCGGTTCTTGTCCGGGCTAGTCTGTCTCGGCCTTGCTGGCGGAGACGAATCTCTTGCCGCAATAGGGGCACTCGACCTCGCCGGATTCGCCAAGGGTCAGCCAGATGCGGGGATGGCCAAGCGCACCGTCGCCGCCGTCACAGGCGACACGGGAAGCCGTTACGACTTCGGTCTCGGGAGGCTGGGGGTTCACGGACATCGACAGGCTCCTGCGATTCTTGTACGCGGCGCGCTTGTGAGAGCAGGCTGCGCGGAATAGGTTCGCGGCATCATAGGGAACGCCCGCGCGCGGGCAAGTGCCGGAGCGCCGCATATGAGCCAATTCGCCATCGAGATCGAAGGCCTCTCCAAGACCTACGAGGCCCGCAAGGGCGAACCTTCCAAGGAGGCGCTCAAGGCGGTGGACCTGAAGGTGCCGCGCGGCTCGATCTTCGGGCTGCTTGGGCCGAATGGCGCCGGCAAGTCGACGCTGATCAACATCCTCGCCGGGCTGGTGCGAAAGAGTGCGGGCAATGTCCGGATCTGGGGCTTCGATCAGGATGTGAACCCTCGCCAGAGCCGGGCCGCCATCGGGGTGATGCCACAGGAGCTCAATCTCGACCCGTTCTTCACCGCCCGCGCAGCTCTGGACGTGCAGGCGGGGCTCTATGGCGTGCCGAAGCGGGAACGGAAGACGGAGGAAATCCTCGAGCTGATCGGGCTGACCGACAAGGCGGACGCCTATTCGCGTACGCTGAGCGGCGGCATGCGGCGACGGCTGCTCCTCGGCAAGGCGCTGGTGCACAATCCGCATGTTCTGGTGCTCGACGAACCGACCGCCGGGGTCGATATCGAGCTGCGCCAGATGCTGTGGGCGAATGTGCGCAAGCTGAACGCAGAGGGGATGACGATCATCCTGACCACACATTACCTCGAAGAGGCCGAGGAGATGTGCGACGAGATCGCCATCATTCACAATGGCGAGAAGATTGCCCACGAGCCGACGGGGCAACTCATCGGCCGGCTGGACGCGAAGACGCTGGTGATCCAGCCCGAGGGCGAAGCACCGGCTGACCCGGCCTTGCCGCCGGAAGTGAGCGTCGAGCCGCGTCCGGGCGGCGCTTTGGCCTTCTCCTATCGCCGCTCGCAGACCTCCGCTGAGGAGGTGCTCGACGCTGTTCGCGCCGCCGGCATCCGCATTCAGGACGTGGCCTCCGAGGATCCGAAGCTGGAGGATATCTTCCTTGCCCTGACCGCCGGCGGCCATAAGGCGGCCTGACGGGTGCTGCGTCTCGTCCCGCCCGACGCTGCCTTGCTGGCGCGGCTACCGCCCTTCACCGCGCTTCTGGCCGAGGCTGCGGACCGGCTCGACGCGCGGCTGGAGATGGATGCGCAATTTGGCTTCATCGGACGGTTGCTAACGCGCGATGGCCGCGTCCTGCCGATCCATGGCAAGAGCCTTGGACTGAACCCGGATGCCGCCGCCCAGATCGCGGCCGACAAGGATTACACCGCCCGCTGGCTTGCCGCGGAGGGGCTGTCCGCGCCGGCGGGCCAACTCGCTTTCTCGCCCACCTATCATGCGCGAATGGCGCTCAAGAATGCCGAGACCGCGGGGCGCCTGCCCGGGCTGGACAGCGCCGAGGCCTTTGCCCTAGCGCAAGGCTATCCGGTCATCGTCAAGCCGAACTCCGGCTCGGAGGGCCGCGACATACATCTCTGCGAAAACCGGGACGCGCTGCGGGAAGCCCTCCTGCGTGGTTTCGAGACCGACGAGATCCTTCGCGTCGAGCCTCTGATCGCCGGACGGGATTACCGCCTGCTCGTGCTGGACGGGCGGTTGCGCCTTGCCTATGAGCGCCGGCCGCTGGCGGTCACGGGAGACGGGTGCAGCCCGCTTTCCCTGTTGATGAATAACCGTCTGGAGGATCTTGCCCGTCAGCATCGCGGCGCCAAACTGCTCCCCGACGATCCGCGTATCCTGAGCTGCCTGACCCGCGCGGGACTGACGCCCGGCACGATCCCCGCGGCAGGCGCGCGGGTCCCACTGCTGGACAATGCGAACCTCTCGACCGGCGGCGAACTTGTCGACCTGTCCGGCCAGTTGCCATCCGAGGTCGAAGCCCTGGCCATCCGTGCCGCCGCCTGCCTCGGCCTGACGCTGGCAGGGATCGACATCCTCGCGCCGGACCTGGCCTCCGGTCTCAGTGGCGCCGCGATTCTCGAAGTCAATTCGGCCCCGGGCCTCGACTATTACGCCGGCGCGTCGCCCAAACACCATGCCCGCGCCGGCGAGATCGTCACGGAGATGCTGCGTCTCCGTTTGTCCCGGCCCTAATCGCAGGACAAAGCACCCGCAGCCCGAAGGGCGCAGGAGGAATGCGCCGCAGGCGCGCCTTCGAATACTCGTCTCGACAGTCTCAGCCGGCCGGGGGCAGCATCCGCCCGAGCACCCGTCCGCCCAGCACATGCACATGCAGATGCGGCACTTCCTGGACCCCGTCCGGGCCGGCATTGGCGATCAGCCGGAAGCCGTTGCCGCCCTCGCCGGGCTGAACGCCGGTCATCTTGCAGATCTCGCCCACCGCGCGCGTGAAATCCACGATCTCCGCTTCCGAGGCTTCCATCGCGAAATGGTCGTAGCAGACATAGGGCCCTTTGGGGATCACCAGGACATGGACCGGCGCCTGCGGGTTGATATCGTTGAACGCGAGCGAATGCTCGGTCTCCAGCACGGGGGCGCTCGGAATCTCTCCACGCAAAATCTTGGCGAAGATATTCTGCGCATCATAGCTATAGGCCATCAGCCAGCCTCTCCTTGGATCAATCGTCAAATAGATGGTCGGTCAGTGCAATCTGCCGCGCCGTCTCCTCCGGTATAGAGAGAAATGCCGAGAGCGACAGGGTATTCTCACGCTCTGTCGCCTCCTGCCGGAGGACGTGGAGATGTTCGAAACCGGCATCGCGGATCTTGTCGGATTCCTTGGCGAAGTCGCGCCGCAGCGTCGCGAGCAACTCCGACATCGAGTCGTGGCTGCGCCCTTCGCCGGCCAGCCCGATACGGCTTGCATGACCCGCAAGGAAAAAATCGTCGATGTCGCACTGGATTTCCAGCATCCGCACCGTCGCCCGGTCGCCATCGAAATCCTGCATCATCTCGATCATCGAGGAATCCAGGCAAATCGCCATCTTGTTGCTCTGGTGATATCCGAACAGCATCGAGACCAGCACCCGGCGGTGCCGCGCCCGCTTCTCGACATCGGATTCGATCCCGCCGAGATCGGGCAGGCCCGCGTCGCGCTCATTGAAGAGATAGCCGACCGCCGGGATCTCCGTATGACGTCGGATCGCTTCGACGAGCCGCTTGGCGACATGCCATTTCTTGCACACGATGAGCAGCAATTCCTTGTCTCGCCCCAGCCCGCCGCTTTCCCAGAAGCGGGGCGCAAAACGCAGTCCCTTGCGGCCTTGTCCGGTCAGGTAGCGAAACAGGTTCCGCCCTTCGTTGGAAATCTGGAACGTCTCGCCGGTGGCCGAATAGAGCTGCCCGAGACGGGTCTTCAGTTCCTTCGCTTCCGGGCTGATCTTGCGCGCGAACAGCGCGTCTTGCGACAACAGCAGGTCATGCTGATCGTTGTAGAAGTTCACCGGCATCCCGTAGTCGGAGAACATCAGGAACGTCAGTGTCCGCGGTCGAATCTCTTCGCGCGCCACAAGGTGCCGCACGGCCGTCTGAAAGAAGGTCTCGTCCGGAATCCAGGTGGTGGAGAAGAAGCGGATGACGTCGCGCCGCTCGCGGCAGAACTCCAGCACGGCCTCGACGGTCGACCGGCGCAGGCACCACCATTGTGAGCCGATCATCATCTTCAGGTCTTCGGGGATCGCCCGTTTGAGGCCGAGACGTTTCTGCAACTCGAAGCTGGTATAGAAGAGGCGGCTGCGCTCGCGCTCGTTGAAGAAATGCCGATAGATCAACCGCTCCTCAACAAAGCCGGTCTTGATCCAGCCGCTCTCGAAATAGTCGAAGGATTCGATGTAGTCGACATCCTCCGCCGCGAGGAAGGCATGGGCGTATTCGGCAGACTTGATCGGCATGCAGTCGCCCGAGAGCATGTAGAAATGGGTGGCCGCCGGAAAGGCCGACACGGCCGATTTGACCGCCTCCAGCGTCGCCGCGACGAGACTCCACTCGCCCCAACCGCATTTCAGCCGGCGCGCCGCGAAAGTCACGTTCCCGTTGTCAGCCAGCGCGGCGCGGATCTTCTCGAATGCCGCCGCCGGGGCGCTGGCGTCGAAATGGATCGACAGGCAATCGCCGACAGCCGTCAGTCGCCGTGCCTGGGCGATGATGGCGTCAGGATCCTTGTGACAGAGCAGGATATAGGCAATCTGGACCATTTCGGAAACGATCTTCGGAACTTGCGGGGCATTGTTCAAAGCTGATACCGCGAACCCGGATTGAATTGACAGAGTTTGTTTGCTTTTTTGTGAGCATTGTCGAAAAGACAGCTCGGCACAGAGAAATCAGAGGAAAACGCGATGGGATTTCCCGGCACCTGGATGACAGAGAGCGAGAGCATGGTCTATCGCGTGGTGCCAAAATGTGCCTGCTCGACCATCGGCCAGATCATGTTCTACTCGGATCATGGCCGCTTCTTTGACGGCGATATCCACGACTCGACATCCGGTTTGCACAAATGGGCGCAAGAAGAGAGCCAGACGGCTATCGAGGCCAATGTGAAGGCGCACAGCTCTCCGAGCTTCACCTGCGTGCGCAACCCCTATACCCGCATCCTGTCCTCCTTCTTCGACAAGATCGCCGGTATCCAGCGCAACGGGCGCCGCTATCGCGGAAATCTCGTCCCGACTTTGGTGCAGAAATACGGGATCGAGGTCGGCTCGCCCGAGGACGGGTTCGATTTCGACCAGGTGAAAAGCTTCCGTCGCTTCCTTCTGTTCGCGCGCGACACGATCCGCTTCCGCCGGCCGATGGAGCCGGATATCCACTGGTCCGCCATGTCCGGCCATATCTCGACCTTCATCTGCAATGGCGGCCGCTACGATCACATCTTCTGGACCGAGGCCTTCAATGACGGCATGGCGAAGGTGCTGGACGGTGTGGAGGCGGCTCATCCGGTCGATCTCGGCGCCATCCCGCGCTTTAACGAGAGCGAGGGGCACGGGCCGAAGCGGGCGCATCCGGTCGAGGATTATTTCGACGACCTGTCGATGCATCTGGTCTACGAGATCTACAAACGTGACTTCGATCTCTTCCGCTATGATTTCGAGAATCCGGGCAACAAGATGCCCGCAGGCGAGATCGATCTCGACGAGGTCCACGCCAAGCTCGGGCGGTAGCGCAGGGGGGCGTCCCAATCAACGCTGAGCTTCAATGTCTCCTACCGGCTCATCGAGCTTCTGTCAGGTCGGGTGCGCGGCGTTGACCAACCGATCTTTCCCAATTCAGGCGGTTCCCTTGCTCCGCTGCGGCTTTTCCTCAGCAATTGCCAGTGAAACGAGTCGACGGGCGAGGGGCGCGACAACCGTGACAACGGGGAAGGCGATTGCCCAGGAGGTCAGCCAGTTGGCGATCCAGATCGACATGAAACTGTCGATCAGGCCGAGGGCACGGTAGGTCGAGACCCCCGAGATGATGAAGGACATCATGCAGGAGAGCGTCGCGGAGAAGGCATAGGGTTCAAAACGTTTCGGGATCATCGGGCTGTCCTGTTTTCGGTTTTCCACCTCCTAAACGGACGCGGCGCCGTGTGAAATACGCAGGATCGCACAGGGCAATGTTCAATCCTGCCGGCAGGAATGCAGAGCTTACTGTGCATTTCCGCACATCTATGGCAGGTCTGCGGATGGGATGACGGGGAAGAAACTGCCGCCCGACCAGAGACCGAACCACGACTCGCCGCCCTGCACATGGTGTTCGCCCAACTCGACCAGCCGATAGAAGCTCTTGCGGTCGATCAACGCCTCCAGGTTGACCCGAACCAGCACATAAGGCGACGGCTCGCCGGTCTCGGGGTCGCGCTCGACTCGGATCGGGTGCTCGGGGCCTGCGGTGACGATGTCACCGACATTGGTGGTGAAGGTGAGGACCTGGTCGGCACCGGTGCCTGCGGAATTGGCGTCGATGGCGAGGAACGGGGCGTCCTCGACGCGAATCCCCACCTTCTCTACCGGCGTGACGAGGAAATAGGCGTCGCCATCGCGGCGCAGGATGGTAGAGAAGAGCTTCACGAGCGGTGCTCTGCCGATCGGTGTGCCCTGGTAGAACCACGTTCCGTCGCGACGGATTTCCATGTCCAAATCGCCACAAAAGGGCGGGTCCCAGAGATGAACCGGCGGCAAGCCGCCAGATTTCGCGGCGTCTCTGGCTGCTTTCGCGAGGCTTTCGGCCGAAGGTGCCTGGCTCATTCTCCCCGTTCTCCTTTTTGTCATTTGTTCCCTGCGAAATATCTGCCTTACTGGGGACGACAGAATTGCCCGAGGGTGCTTTCCATGACCGAGCCTAGCGAACTTGTTTCAGAAATCGAAGCCCTTGGGCAGAAGCTGGCCGAGGCCAAGGCGTCGATCACACGGCGTTTCATCGGCCAGGAACGGGTCGTGGATCTTGTCTTGTCGGCGCTTCTCTGCGGTGGACACGGGCTGCTGATCGGCCTGCCGGGGCTTGGCAAGACCCGGTTGGTGGACACGCTGGGCACGGTGATGGGGCTCAACACCAATCGAATCCAGTTCACGCCGGACCTGATGCCGGCGGATATCCTCGGCTCGGAGGTTCTGGAGACCGGCGAGGCCGGGCGGCGCGATTTCCGCTTCATCGAGGGGCCGATCTTCTGCCAGCTTCTGATGGCCGACGAAATCAACCGCGCCTCGCCGCGGACGCAATCGGCGCTGCTGCAAGCAATGCAGGAAAAGGAGGTGACGATTGCCGGCGAGCACCGCCCGCTCGGCTCCCCTTTCCACGTTCTGGCCACGCAGAACCCGATTGAACAGGAAGGGACCTACCCGCTGCCCGAAGCGCAGCTCGACCGATTCCTTGTTCAGATCGACGTGCCCTATCCGGATCGCGGGACGGAGCATGACATCCTGCTCGCCACGACCGGGATCGAGGAAGACGAGGCGCATGCGGTCTTTACGCCGGAGGAACTGATGGCCGCTCAGGTCATTCTCCGCCGCATGCCCGTCGGCGAGAAGGTCGTAGAACTGATTCTCGACCTTGTCCGCGCCTTCCGCCCCGGCGAGCCGGGCGTGCCGGAAGAAGTGACGCGCAATGTCTCCTGGGGACCGGGGCCGCGCGCCGCGCAGGCCCTGATGCTGACCGTGCGGGCACGGGCATTGCTCGACGGGCGGCTGGCACCCTCAACCGAGGACGTTGTGCAGATGGCCGAGCCGGTTCTGCTGCACCGTATGGCGCTGACCTTTGCGGCGCGGGCGCGGGGCGAGAGCCTCGGTGACCTTATCCACACCGTCGCGGCACAGGTCGGACGGATCGAGGCCGCCGCGTGACACAAGCCGGACCCCAGCTGCGCAGCCGGGCCGAGGGCCTGGCCGCTGCCCTGCCGCCGCTTCTGGCGCAGGCTGAGCATCTCGCCTCGACGGTGATGCTGGGCGCGCATGGGCGACGGCGCGCGGGGATGGGCGACGAGTTCTGGCAATACCGCCCGATCTCGCAGGGCGACGAGGCGCGCGAGATCGACTGGCGGCGCTCGGCCAAGTCCGATGTGCATTTCATCCGGCAGAAGGAATGGCAGGCGGCGCAGAGCGTGGTGATCTGGGTCGACGGGTCGCGCTCGATGGGGTTCACGGGCGATACAGAGCGCCCGACGAAATCGGACCGCGCTCGGCTTCTGGCGCTGGCGCTTTCGGTGCTTTTGGTGCGGGCGGGCGAACGGGTCGGGCTCGCCAATCTCGGCACACCGCCGCGCTCCGGCCAGCTTCAGCTCGTCCGGCTTGCCGACGCGCTGACAGGGGCGCTTTCCGAGGATGATTACGGCAAGCCGCAGACCCCGGGCCTGCCGGCTCATGCCCGCGCGGTGTTCCTGTCCGATTTCATGGGCGACATGGAGGCGGTCGAGGCGGCGCTGGCCAAGGCGGCGGATCGGGGCGTGCATGGCACGCTGTTCCAGATCCTCGATCCGGTCGAAGAGAGCTTTCCGTTCGACGGGCGGACGGTCTTCGAGAGCATGGGGGGCACGCTGGAGCATGAAACGCTTAAGGCGGGCGACCTGAAGGCGCGTTATCTCGAACGGCTTGCCGAGCGCAAGGATCGGTTGGATCGACTCGCGCGCCTCTCCGGCTGGCTGTACAAGGGACATCATACCGGCGAGGGCGCGCAATCGGCGCTGCTCTGGCTCTATTCAACGCTGGAGCGCGCGCGCTGATGTGGATGTTGGGCCCGATAGGTTTCACGGCGCCGCTGCTGCTGCTTGGGTTGCTGGTGCTGCCGATCCTCTGGATCATCCTGCGCGCGGTGCCGCCCGCGCCCATCCGGCGGCGCTTTCCGGGCGTGGCGCTGCTGCTGGGACTGACCGACGAGGAGACCCAGACCGACCGCACGCCCTGGTGGCTCCTGCTCCTGCGGATGCTGGCGGCGGCGGCGGTGATCCTTGGCTTTGCCGGGCCGGTGTTGAACCCGCAGGTCTCCGAGAGCGGCTCCGGGCCGTTGCTGATCGTGACGGATGGAAGCTGGGCCGAGGCGGGCGACTGGAGCAAGCGACGTGACCGGATTGCGGTGGCGCTGGAAGATGCCGGCCGGGCCGGGCGCCCGGTGGCGCTGGTCCAGCGCACCGAACTGACGCCCACTGCGCCGGATTTCCTTTCTGCCGACCGCTGGGCGACCCGGCTGGCCGGATTGTCGCCGCACCCTTGGGCACCGGACCCGGAGGCGCAGGCGGCCTGGATAAATGCATTGGGGTCGGAGAGCTTCGACACGCTCTGGCTCTCGGACGGGTTGGCCGATCCGGCGCGGGGCGCGATGCTGGATGCGTTTGAAGCGCGCGGATCTGTGCGAGTTTTCGAGACGGGACGACCCGTACTCGGTCTGCGCCCGGTAGGTTACGAAGACGGGATCGTGCAACTGACGGCGCTGCGGTCGCGCGACGGGTTCGCGCAAGCGGCGGAGGTCGCGGCCATCGGGCTGGATCCGGCCGGGGTCGAACGTCATCTCGCGACGGCTCCCGTCTCCTTCGAGGCCGGTTCGGCGCTGGCCGGGGTCGAACTGTCCCTGCCGCCCGAAATGCGCAACCGCGTCAGCAGGTTCGAGATTGCCGGTCAGCGCAGTGCAGGCGCCGTGACGCTCACCGATGACAGCCTGAAGCGTCGCGAAGTGGCCTTGATCGCCGGGCGCGAGGATCGCGAAGGCCTGGAGCTGCTCCTGCCGCTGCATTACCTTGAGCAGGCGCTTGCGCCGACCGCGGACCTGCTCGACGGCGCGCTTGAAGATCTGCTGCTGGCCAATCCCGACGCGATCCTGTTGGCCGATGTCGCCCGGCTTGCGCCGGGCGAGGAAGCCGGGCTGGTCGACTGGGTCGAGGCGGGCGGGTTGCTTGTCCGCTTTGCCGGGCCGCGCCTTGCAGGGTCCGACATCAGCCGCGCCGAGCTTGATCCGTTGATGCCTGTTCGCTTGCGCGAAGGCGGGCGGTCCGTGGGTGGCGCGATGAGTTGGGGCGAGCCGAAGGGCCTGCGGTCTTTCGCCGAGGGCACGCCGTTCTACGGGCTGGAAATACCGGCCGATGTGGTCGTCAATTCGCAGGTCATGGCGCAGCCGGACCCGGCGCTCTCCGAACGCACCATCGCCGCGCTGGTAGATGGGACACCGCTGGTCACCCGGCGGCCTCTGGGCGAGGGGCAGATCGTGCTCTTCCATGTCACGGCCAATGCCGAATGGTCGAGCCTGCCGCTTTCTGGCCTCTTCGTTCAGATGCTGGAACGGTTGGCGATTTCGACCCGGCCCTCTGTGCCAGACGCCGCTGAACTGGCCGGCACGACCTGGGCCGCGGAGCGGGTGCTTGATGGGTTCGGGGAGCTGCGCGACGCCGGCAATCTGGCCGGTATTCCCGGAGAACGTCTCGCCGAGCGCAACCCCGCTGCCGACATGCCGCCGGGCCTCTATGTTGCCGAGGATCGTCGCATCGCGCTGAACGTGCTGGACAGTGCGGCCACGCTTGCCCCGGCGGACTGGCCGGCGCGGATCGCAGTCGAAGGGCTGGCCGTTGCTCGCGAGACCTTGCTAAAGGGTCCGGCCCTTGCCGGTGCGCTGCTGCTCTTCGGGCTGGATCTGCTGGCCTCTCTCTGGCTCTCCGGGCGCCTGCGGCGGGCAGGGGGCGCCGGCAGCGTCGCACTCCTTGCCGTGGCGCTTCTCGCCGCTCCGCAAGCGCGCGCCGATGACGCCCTTGCACGTCTGGCCACGAACGAGGTCGTCCTCGCCCATGTGGCCACGGGCGATGCCCAGCTTGATCGCGTCGCTGCGGCAGGGCTCAAGGGGCTTTCCGAGACGCTCTTCAACCGTACGTCCATTGAACCGATCGAACCTGTCGCCGTCGACCTGGAGATGGACGAACTCGCCTTCTTCCCCTTCCTTTACTGGCCGATCTCACTGGAGCAGCCCATCCCCTCAGCGGAGGCCTATGGCCGGCTCAACCGCTACCTGCGCAATGGCGGAATGATCCTCTTCGATACGCGCGATGCCGATATCGGCCGCTTTGGCTCGGGCACGCCCACGGGTCGCAAGCTGCAGCAACTTGCCCGCCCGCTCGACATCCCGCCGCTGGAGCCAATCCCCGAGGACCATGTCCTGACCCGGACATTCTACCTGTTGCAGGATTTCCCCGGTCGTTTCGCCAGCCGCGATGTCTGGGTCGAGGCCGCACCGCCGGATGCAAAGAAGGTCGAGGGCATGCCCTTCCGCAACCTGAATGACGGTGTGACGCCGGTGGTGATCGGGGGCAATGACTGGGCCGCGGCCTGGGCGGTCGACGAGGGCGGGACCCCGCTCTTCCCCGTCGGGCGGGGCTATTCCGGCGAACGTCAGCGTGAGATCGCCCTGCGCTTTGGCGTCAACCTGATCATGCATGTGCTGACGGGCAACTACAAATCCGACCAGGTCCATGTCCCGGACCTCCTCGACAGGCTGGGCCAGTGATGCGCGCTTCCGATATCCTCTTCGACCCGCTCCTGCCCTGGCCTGCGATCTGGGCGGCCTGCGCGCTGGCGGCGTTTCTTGTCGTGCTGGCACTCTGGCGTGGTGGCCGCGGCTGGTGGCTCCGCGGGCTGGCCGCCGCCGCGCTGATCGTGGCCATCGCCAACCCGTCCTATCAGGTCGAACAACGTGAAGCGCTGTCCGACATCGTCCTCGCCGTGGTCGATCGCACCGCCTCGCAACGGATCGGTGACCGCGCGGCGCAGACCGACGCCGCGCTTGCCCATCTCGAGGCCGCCATCGAAGCGCTCCCCGATACCGAACTGCGAACGGTCACGCTGCTGGATGATGCCGACAATGCCGGCTCCCTGGCCATGACCGCATTGTCCGAGCTTGCCGCGGAAGCCCCGCGCGCGCGCATCGCCGGCGCAGTCCTGCTCAGCGACGGGCTGGTCCACGACATCGAACGCGCCCCGGACCTGCCCGCGCCGTTGCACCTGCTTCAGACGGGGCGCGACACTGACTGGGACCGCCGGCTTATCGTCAAATCCGCGCCCGCCTTTGCCATTGTCGGCGAGGAAGTGACACTCGGCATGCGGGTCGAGCAGAGCGGCGCCGTTCCCGAGACCGGCGGGCTGGTCTCGCTCTCCATCGCCATCGATGCGCAGGATCCGTTCAGCGTCACGGTCCCGCTGGGGCAGGACCTCGAACTGCCCCTGACGCTGACCCATGGCGGCATGAATGTTGTCCGCCTCCAGGTCGAGGCGGCCGACGGCGAACTGACTGACCGCAACAACGCCGCCGTGGTCCAGATCAATGGCGTGCGGGACCGACTCCGCGTGCTGCTCGTCTCCGGTGAGCCGCATGCGGGCGAACGGACCTGGCGAAACCTACTGAAATCCGACAGCTCCGTCGATCTGGTCCATTTCACCATCCTGCGCCCACCGGAGAAGCAGGATGGAGTGCCGGTCACCGAGCTTTCCCTCATCGCCTTTCCGACCCGCGAGCTCTTCCTCGAAAAGATCGACGAGTTCGACCTCATCATCTTCGATCGCTACAAGCGGCGGGGCATCCTGCCGATGCTCTACCTGGAAAATGTTCGGAACTATGTTGAGCAGGGCGGCGCGATCCTCGTCGCCGCCGGCCCCGATTTCGCCTCCGCAGACAGCCTTTACCGCTCGCCGCTGGCCGAGATCCTGCCCGCCTTCCCGACTGCCCGCGTGATCGAGGAAGGCTTCCGTCCGCAAATCACCGAGACCGGCCGCAAACATCCTGTCACCGAGGGGCTTGACCGCCTTGGGCCGACCGCGGCCGATGGCGGGGACGGTCCCGGCTGGGGCCGCTGGTTCCGCCTGGTCGAACTTGAAGCGGAGCGCGGCCATACGGTGCTCTCGGGCCTTGGCGACCGCCCGCTTCTGCAGCTCGACCGCGTTGGCGAAGGTCGCGTGGCGTTGCTCGGCTCGGACCATGCCTGGCTCTGGTCGCGCGGTTTCGAAGGCGGGGGCCCGCAGCTCGAATTGCTGCGCCGGCTGGCACATTGGACGATGAAGGAACCCGATCTCGAGGAAGAGGCGCTGACCGCGACGGCGCAGGGGCTCGACGTGACCCTGACCCGCCGCAGTCTGGGCGATATTCCCGAGCCGGTCGAGGTCACCGCGCCGGATGGCAGCACGCGCATGGTCGCGCTGACCGAGATTTCGCCCGGGCGTTACAGCGGGGCGTTCACCGGCGTCGAGCCGGGGCTCTACCGTCTTGCGGAAGGGGAGTTGACCGCCGTGGTTGCGCTCGGCCCGGCGGCGCCGAAGGAGTTCGAGCAGACAATCGCCACGGACGCGCTTGTCGCCGAACCGGTTGCCGCGCGCCGCGGCGGCGCGGTGCGGCTTGAAGAGGGGCTGCCGCGGTTGCGAACGGTCCGGGAAGGCCGCGCTGCCGCCGGGCGCGGCTGGATCGGCATCACCCCGCGCGGGGCCTATCGCACGGCCGACGTGACCCTCATCCCGCTGGTCGCTCCGCTTCTCTTCCTGCTGCTCGCCACCGGCTTGATGCTCGGGGCGTGGCTCCGTGAAGGGCGCCGCTGACCCTTCGGCATGGTGCCTTGGTGCTTTCCTTGCGTTGCCTGGAGCCGCTATCCGAAGACGGCAAAACCCGGAGGGAAAGTACATGAAACAGCGAGTCATCCTCTGCCCACTCATCGAGAATGACGGTGCCTGGCTGCTTTGCCGGATGCCAGAGGACCGGGGTGTGTTTCCCGGCCAGTGGGGCCTGTCGGGCGGTGGGCTGGAACCGGGCGAGAGCATCGAGGCGGGGCTGCGTCGGGAAATCCGCGAAGAGCTTGGCGACCGGCTCGAGATTGACGAGGTGACGCCCTGGAGCTTTCGGGACGATACCCGCTGGAAGTCCTATGCCGATGGGTCGACCGAGGAGATCTACATGATCTATCTCATCTTCGATTGCCACGCCACGAACCGGGAGATCACGCTCAATGCCGAGTTTGACGACCATGCCTGGGTGCGGCCGGGAAACTTTGGCCTGTACGACCTGAACCAGGCGACACGGATCACACTGGCGCAGAAGGGGCTGGTCTGATCCGCCTTGCCCGGGGTTTACGAGCTCGGCAGCGTGAAGCGGACTGTCTCGCCCGACCAGTCTTCCACCGAGGTGCTGGACTGGATATCGACCTCTGTCATCCCCGCCGGGATCTCGATGCCGGATTGCGAGCGCGTGAAAGGTTGTTCGTTCACATGCGGGTGGGCCAGTTCGCGGGTCCCAAGGACGGTTCCGTCCGGGGCGAGGACCCGCCAGCCATCGGCATAGTCGTCCCAGCCGGTGTCGCCGTGGCGCAGGGTGACGGAAAAAGTCCAGCCGGAAGCGCCGGGGCGGGCTTCCACCGATTCGATGACCGCCGGGTCGGCAACAGCGAGGCTGGCCGGAAGGCAGCAGAGGAGAAGAGCAAGGTGTTTCATGCGCGCAAACTGGCACGAAATTCTGGGGTCTGCTGTCACGATCTCGTCAGCCATCCTCGCGCAGGAGCAGCGCCCGGCTGTGCGAAGCGAATTCGCGCCGCCAGATCATTCCCGTCACCGCCAGCGCACCAAGGATCAGCGGCACGGCTCCGGCGAGCCAGGCGGTGGCGCCGAGCGCGTAATAGACCGAGCGCATGCCCCGGTTGAAGCTGCGGGCGGCGCGGGAATTCAACTCTGCGGCCTTCTCGGCGCGGGGATATGTGAGGGGGTTTTCGGGGTCATTGGGGACCGAGGCCATGATCACCGCGCAATAACCGAATTGCCGGTGCGACCAGACGAAGGACAGGAAGGCCGACACCAGGTAGAGCAGGACCGGCATCAGCTTGATTTCCCACAGGATTGCTGGCGCAGGATTGTTCACGAGATCACCCGCCACATCGCTGAGCGGCTGCGGGTTGGCGATCAGGGCGAGACCGCCGCCGATGGCAAGCATGGAGGAGGAGGCAAAAAAGGTCGTGCCCTGTCGCAGCGTGCCGAGGATGGTGGCGTCGAAGATGCGGGGCTGGCGAGTGACCATTTCCCGCATCCAGTCCTCGCGATAGGCAAGCATCAGGTTCGACACCGAACGCGGCCCGCCCATCGCGTGTTCGATCCGCCAGCCGATGCCGAACCAACATAGAATCAGGCAGGTAAGCGCGGCTAGGTCGAGCCAGGAGAGCAGGGAAAGTGCATCGAGAAGCGTCATGCGCGGACATTACTCCCGAAATGATCTGTTGCCAGCCGGAAAAATTGGTATTATTTCTTTACCAATTCAGGGAGGACACATATGGACATGCCCGTTCCCAATGCGGCGCTGCTCGCCCGCAAGGCGCATATCGTCGGGCGCTTGCAGGAGGGTCTCGCTCCCGGAGCGGTGATCTCCGAGCCGGCGGAGACGCGGGTCTATGAGTGCGATGCGCTGACCGCCTATAAGTGTCCGCCGCTCGCCGTTGTCTTGCCGGAGACCACCGAACAGGTCGCGGCGGTGCTGCGGATCTGCCACGAGGAGAACGTGCCGGTGGTGCCGCGCGGCGCAGGGACCTCGCTGGCCGGGGGCGCGCTGCCGACGGAGGATTGCGTGATTCTCGGTGTGGCGCGGATGACCGATGTGCTGGAGACCGATTATGCAAACCGCACCATCCGTGTGCAGGCGGGGCGAACCAATCTGAGCGTGACGGGCGCGGTCGAGGAAGAGGATTTCTTCTACGCGCCGGACCCGTCGAGCCAGCTCGCCTGCGCGATTGCCGGCAATATCGCGATGAATTCGGGCGGGGCGCATTGCCTGAAATACGGCGTGACGACGAATAATCTGCTCGGCGTGACCATGGTTCTGATGGATGGCACGGTGGTTGAGCTGGGCGGCGCGCATCTGGATTCTGACGGCTATGATCTGCTCGGGCTGGTCTGCGGCTCGGAGGGGCAACTCGGCGTGGTCACCGAGGCGACGCTGCGCATTCTGCGCAAACCGGAAGGCGCGCGGCCGGTGCTGATGGGGTTCGATGACAGCGAAACCGCCGGGCGCTGCGTCTCGGACATCATCAAGGCCGGTGTGCTGCCAGTGGCGATCGAGTTCATGGACCGGCTCTGCATCCGGGCGACCGAGGATTTCGCCGGCGCCGGTTATCCCGATTGCGAGGCCCTGCTGATCGTCGAGGTCGAGGGTTCGGCGGCGGAGATCGACGAGCAGCTTGGCAAGATCCTGGAGATCGCGCGGCGGCACGACCCGGTGGAGCTGCGCGAGAGCGGCTCGGCGGAGGAATCGGCGCGGATCTGGCTGGGGCGGAAATCGGCCTTTGGCGCGATGGGGCAGATCAACGACTACATGTGTCTCGACGGGACGATCCCCGTCTCCGAGTTGCCGATGGTGCTGCGGCGGATCGGCGAGCTGGCAGAGCAATTCGGTCTTCAGGTCGGCAATGTCTTCCACGCCGGGGACGGCAACATGCATCCGCTGATCCTCTTTGACGCCAACAAGTCGGGCGATCTGGAGCTGTGCGAACAGCTCGGGGCGGAGATCCTGAAGCTCTGTGTCGAGGCGGGCGGCTGCCTGACCGGCGAGCACGGGGTCGGCGTCGAGAAACGCGACCTGATGGGGCATCAGTTCGCGCCGGAGGATCTGGAAATCCAGATGGCGGTGAAGGACGTTTTCGACCCGAAATGGCTGTTGAACCCGGCGAAAGTTTTCCCGCTGGCAAGCTCTGCGTCGCGCCGGGAGCGGTCGCTGTGAGGGCGCCGGGCGGGACAATGGGAGGCGTGCGTGTGACGACTTGGGGTCGGCAAGGGCAGAGACGGGACAGGACAGAGGAGGGCGCGCAATGCTGACGCCGTCAAATGAGCGGGAGATGGCGGAACTTGTGCAGGATGCGTCCGGTCCGCTCTCCCTCAATGGTGGCGGGACCCGGCCAATCGGGTCTCCGGTCGCGGGGCGTGCGCTGTCGACCGCTGCCTTGTCGGGCATATCGCTGTACGACCCGGGCGCGCTGACGCTCGTGGCCGGGGCGGGAACGCCAATGGCGGAGATCGAGGCGGCGGTGGCGTCCGAGGGGCAGCGGCTGGCCTTCGAGCCGATGGATCATCGCGTGCTGCTCGGCACCGAGGGCGTGCCGACGATTGGTGGCGCGGTGGCCGTAAACGCCTCGGGCCCGCGCCGTGTGCAGGCAGGGGCCTGTCGGGACAGCCTGCTGGGTGTGCGGTTCATCGACGGCACCGGGACGCTGGTGAAGAATGGCGGGCGGGTGATGAAGAATGTCACGGGCTATGACCTCGTGAAGCTGATGACGGGGAGCTACGGCACGCTTGGCGTCCTGACCGAGGTGAGCCTCAAGGTGCTGCCGGCTCCGGAAGCGACGGCCAGCCTCTCGGTCGCCGGTTTGGGCATCGAGCGGGCCGTGGAGGCCATGTCCGCAGCGCTTGGGTCGCCTTACGAGGTGACCGGGGCAGCGCATCGTCCGGGCGGGCCGGACACGGCTGCGGTCACGACCCTTCGTATCGAGGGGTTCGAAGCCTCCGTGACCTACCGGGCCGAGCGGCTGAAGGCGCTGCTGGCACCCTTCGCAGCGGTGAGCGTGGAGCGTGATCAGGAGGCCGTCGCGCGGGATTGGCAGGCCATCCGCGATGTCGCGGCGTTGGCGGACGGCGAAGCGGCCGTCTGGCGGATCTCGGTTCGGCCTTCCGACGCGCCAATGGTGGTTGAGCGGCTCCCCGAGGCCGAGATCCTGATGGATTGGGGCGGCGGGCTGATCTGGGCGCGGCTGGCGGAGGAGGTCGATCTGCGCGCGGCGCTGAGCGATCTGAGTGGTCACGCGACACTGATGCGGGCGTCGTCCGAGCGGCGTGCGCGCGGCGATGTTTTTGAGCCGCAAGCCGCTCCGGTGGCGGCAATTGCGGAGGGACTTCGGGCGCGGTTCGATCCGCGCGGCATCCTCAATCCCGGACGCATGGGATGATGGGCGAGCAGGCGACGGGGTAGGACGGAATGCAGACCAAATTCACAGAAAAACAGCTGCAGGATCCGGGGATCGCGCGGGCCAACGAGATCCTGCGCGCCTGTGTGCATTGCGGTTTCTGTACGGCGACCTGTCCGAGCTATCAGGTGCTTGGCGACGAGCTGGATTCTCCACGCGGGCGGATCTACCTGATCAAGGACATGCTGGAGAATGACCGGCCGGCGGATGCGCATACGGTCAAGCATATCGACCGCTGCTTGAGCTGTCTGGCCTGCATGTCGACCTGTCCTTCGGGGGTGCATTACATGCACCTCGTCGACCATGCCCGCGAGCATATCGAAGAGACATACAAGCGCCCGCTTCTGGACCGGATGCTGCGCTGGACCCTCGCGCGCATCCTGCCCTATCCGGGGCGGTTCCGGGTTGCGATGCTGGGCGCGAAACTGGCGCGGCCGCTGCGGCGGCTGGTGCCGGATGCGCGGCTGCGGGCAATGCTGGAGATGGCGCCGAAGCGCATCCCGCCGGTGAGCCGTAATGACGATCCGCAGGTTTTTTTGGCGCGAGGGGCGCGGAAGATGCGGGTTGCGCTGATGACCGGCTGCGCGCAGCGGGCGTTGAACACGGATATCAACGATGCCACGATCCGGCTGCTGCGACGGCTCGGCTGCGAGGTTGTGGTGGCCGACGGGCAGGGCTGTTGTGGCGCGGTTACGCATCACATGGGCAAGAGCGACGAAGCCCATGCCACGGCAGCGAAGAATATCGACGCCTGGTGGGGGGAAATGCAGGGCGAGGGGCTGGATGCCATTGTCATCAACACCTCGGGCTGCGGAACAACTGTGAAGGATTACGGTTTCATGTTCCGCAATGGTCCATATGCGGAGCAGTCCGCAGCGGTCAGCGCAATCGCGCGGGATGTTTCCGAAGTGCTGATCGAGCTCTGCGGGGAGACGGCGCCCCCGGAGACGTTGCGGGTCGCGTATCATGCCGCCTGTTCGCTGCAACACGGCCAGCAGATCAAGACCCATCCGAAGACGCTGTTGAAGCGGGCCGGGTTCGAGGTTGTCGAGCCAGCGGATTCGCATCTCTGCTGCGGCTCGGCCGGGACGTATAACCTGATGCAGCCGGAGATTTCGCAGGAATTGAAGACCCGGAAGGTCCGGACGCTCGAGGCAAAGGCGCCGCAGGTCATCGCGGCGGGCAATATCGGCTGTATGATGCAGATCGGTTCAGGGACTGATATACCGGTGGTCCACACGGTCGAGTTGCTGGACTGGGCCCATGGCGGGCCGAAACCGCGAGCGCTGGACCCGATGGCACTCTGAACCCGTGCGGTCGGTCTCGCGCTCAGGGCCGCCCGCCGGTTTTTCGAGGCGATGAAAGAAACAGCCCATCGCTACTGACTATTGCCACAATCCTGCCAGACAGCGATTGTACCTCGGAGGCATGCCGCCGCCGGAGGAGTGATGCTGCGTCTTCTGTTCTTTTTCGCCTGTTTCATCGCAGCGCCTGTCGTGGCGTCGGCAGAGGAAAACAGCCGCCTGACCCGGCTCAACACGGGCGATGCGACGCGTGGGTGGGAAGCGGTCGGGCGGATCGATTTCGGCTTTGGCAGCTTCTGCACCGGGGCGCTGGTGGCGCCCGATCGAGTGTTGACAGCGGCGCATTGCCTCTTTGACGCCGAGACCGGCGAGCGTTTGCCGGTCAGCCGCATGGAGTTCCTTGCCGGATGGCGCGACGGACGGGCAGAGGCCTATCGTGGCGTGCGGCGCGCGGTGGCTCATCCCGACTATGACTACGGGTCGGCCCGAAAAGTGTCTCGCGTGGCGCGGGATCTGGCGCTGCTGCAGCTCGACCAGCCGATCCGGTCGACGCGCGTGCGCCCCTTCGAAATGACCACAGACAAGTTGCGCAAGGGCGAGGAGGTGACCGTGGTCTCCTATGCCCAGGACCGGTCAGAGGCGCCGTCGTTGCAACAGGTCTGTCATGTGCTCGAGAGCTTCGGCGGGGTCGGGATGCTCTCCTGCTCGGTCGATTCCGGCGCTTCCGGCGCGCCGATCTTCCTGATAGGCGAGGCCGGGCCGGAGATCATCTCTGTCGTTTCGGCAAAGGCGGAGGCCAACGGGTCGCCGGTTGCGTTGGTGGGCGAGTTGCGCCGCTCGCTGCAGGCGCTGCAGGCGCAGCTCTCGCAGGACATTGTTGAAATTCCGCTCGAAACCGGACGCAGCCTGCCCGGCAGCCCGGATTCCGGACGACTGGGCGCCAAGTTCCTGCGCCCATGATCGGGCGGTTGCTCCTGGTGGGCCTGATCGCTCTCGCCCTGCCGGCTGGTGCCGATACCGACCTGAAGCGGCTGACCCTGCGCCAGGACCTGCTCGGCTGGGAGGCGGTCGGGCGGCTGGACAAGGACGGGCGCGGTTTCTGCACCGGGGCGCTGATCGCGCCGGATCTCGTCCTGACGGCCGCGCATTGCCTGATAGACAGCCGGTCGGGAAAACGAAGCGACCCAACCGAAATCACGTTTCGCGCCGGCCTGCGCGATGGCGAGGCGATTGGTCAAAGCCAGGGAGCACGCGCCGTGGCCCACCCCGATTACGACACCTTTGACCAGGACGGTTTGCGGCAGCTCTTATCCGACGTTGCGCTGCTGGAGCTGTCCACCCCGATCCCGGCCGGGCACGCCTCTCCCTTTGCGACCTCGTCGCGCACCGGAACAGGCGCGGAGGTGACCGTCGTTTCCTTCGCCCGTGACCGGTTCTCGGCACCGAGCTGGCAACGTGCCTGTCGGACGACTTTCAAGGGGCAGGGCGCGCTGCGCTTTTCCTGCGATACCACGTTCGGGTCCTCGGGTGCGCCGATCTTCGAGCTTACCGCGGGCCGCCCGCGAATTGTCTCGATCGTTTCGCGCGGCAGCCGACAGGACGGCAAGACGGAGGTCTTCGGGATGGCGATCGAGGCACCGCTTTCCAAGTTGCGCCGAGCGCTGCGCAGTGGCTCGGGCGTCTGGGATGGCGCGCAGGCTGCGCCGCGGACAGCTCTGCCCGGGTCAACCCAGGGAGATCGGCCGGGTATCGGCGCGCGTTTCGTGCGCCCCTGACCTCTTGAACCGCCAAAACTGCCCCCCATATTTCTCACATCCGGATGCCGCCGAGCGGGTCCGGTGAACGTAACCGGCGCCTGTCCGGATGGAAGGCGCACCAAGACACCGTCGCTCAAAAGAGGATGTGACCTATGCGTACACTTGATTTTGCCCCCCTTTACCGTGCCACCGTCGGCTTCGACCGCATCGCTGACATGATGGACCGCGTGATGGAAACCGAAGTTTCCGCCCCGACCTACCCGCCCTACAACATTGAGAAGACCGCCGAGGATGCCTATCGCATCTCCGTAGCTGTCGCCGGCTTTGCCGAATCCGAGCTGTCGGTCGAGGTCAAGGAAGGCGCGCTGATCGTCTCTGCCCGCAAGGCCGAGGATGACAAGGAGCGCAAGTTCCTCCATCGCGGCATCGCCACCCGCGCCTTTGACCGCCGCTTCCAGCTTGCCGACCATGTCCGCGTCTCCGGCGCCAGCCATGTCGACGGTATGCTGCATATCGACCTCGTCCGTGAAGTGCCCGAAGCGTTGAAGCCGCGCCGGGTCGAGATCTCGAACGGCAAGACTGCCATCGAGGCGGAGACTGTCGAGGCCTGATCCTCGATACGTCGTCTGGCCCAGAAGAAGTGGGCGCGTCCAGTCGGGCGCGCCCTTTCCTTTGGTGGATTGCTGCGGGCGTAGCGGCCAGATAACATTCAATCTGCGGCATGTTGCGCCAATTGCAGGACCGGGCTATCGGCTAATGTGACGCCAAGCTGATTTTGCCGGAGGATTCCATGAGCGATACCGAAAACCACACCCCACCGTCCGAAAACCTGGTCCCCTTCACGGGTGATCGTGGCTGGAAGGGCCTGGCCCGCTCGGAGGGCGAAGGCGCCTTCTTTGCGATCGTCGCCCTTTTGCTGGTCGTGGCCGTGATCGCTGGCGTGACGATGGGAGTGGCCGGCATTGGCCTGGTCTTCGTGCTGCTGACCTTCGTGTCGCTGATTGCGCTGGTCCTCATCTCGATCGGGCAATAGCCTTAAGGCCAGCTGCGCGAGCCGGGACCGTTTGCCGCTTGTACCTGGCGGCATCCGCGCCCTAAATCCGTCGCAGGAGGGTCCGATCATGGCACGCACCGAGACTGAAATCCTAATCGCCGGCGGCGGGATCGCCGGCTTGACTGCGGCGCTCTCCTTTGGGCGCGCGGGATATCGCACTCTCCTGGTCTCGCCGGAGCCCCCCGTGACCGAGGGCGACGCCGACGGGTCCGATTTGCGGTCCACCGCCTTCCTTCAGCCGGCCAAGCACCTTTTCGAACAGGTCGGGCTCTGGGACGATCTTGCCGAGACGGCGACGCCGCTCAACGTGCTGCGCGTGGTCGACACCGTGAACTGGCCGCCCCAGATCCGCGACAGCCGCGAGTTCCTGGCCAGCGACCTGGGCGAGCAGAGCTTTGGCTGGAACCTTATGAATTGGCGCGTTCTGCAGGGGCTGGCGCGGGTGCTGAAAGATCAGGAGAACGTGGAGCTGCGTTTCGGCACGGCGTTTTCGTCCATGGTCAGCCGTGACAGCGGCGTGCTTGTGCGGCTGTCCGATGGTGATTCCGTTGCAGCGCAGCTTGTTGTCGCCGCGGATGGTCGCAACTCCGCTGTGCGCGAGGCGGCCGGGATTGGCGTACACACGACGCGTTACGGTCAGAAGACGTTGGCTTTCGTTGTCGGCCATCCCAAGCCGCATGCCAATGTCTCCACCGAAATCTACAACAAGGGCGGTCCGTTCACGCTTGTGCCGCTGCCGGATCTTGACGGACAGCCAGCCTCGGCCGTCGTCTGGATGAATCCGGGTGCGCGGGCTGAAGCGCTTGCGCGGATGGAAATCGCGGAATTCGAGGCGCGGATGTCCGAACGCTCCTGCTATATCCTTGGGCCGCTCCACTTGAAATCCGAACGCCGGCTCTGGCCGATCATCAGCCAACGCGCCGAGCGGCTCTCCGCGCAGCGTGTGGCGATCATGGCCGAGGCGGCACATGTGATTCCGCCAATTGGGGCACAGGGGCTGAACACCTCGCTCAACGACCTTATCCTGCTGCGGGACCTCGCCCTGATGGCCGGGCGTGAGGGGCTGGGCGGCGAGAAGATGCTCGAAGAATACGATCGCAAACGTGGGTCGGATATCCGCAGACGCGTGCGGGCCATCGACATCTTCAACCGCGTTACCCGCTCACCGAATCCCCAGATGCAGATGCTGCGCCTGACCGGGATGAAGGCGGCGCATGACCTGACTGCGGTGCGGCACGCGCTCATGCGCGTCGGCATGGGGCATTGATGCGAACGGGGGCGGGGGCCGGCGCTTCACAAAATCGCGCGTCAGGCTGCAGCTCAGGCGACGTCTTAAACGGGGACCGTCGGCTGAAGCCAGGTCATGATGCTGCGATTCCGTCCAAGTGCCTTGGCCTTGTAGAGAGCCTTGTCCGCCTCCTTGATCGCTCTTTCGACTCTTTCCGTTCGGTCTTTGTGTGAGCCACCGATGGAGACTGTGACCCGCAGCTTCAGGTCTTCATGCCGTGTCTCCGCGGTCGCGATGAGTTTGCGAATTCGCTCGGCGGCCTTCAGGCCATCCTCTTGCCCGACGCCGAACAGAAACACGACGAACTCCTCGCCACCATAGCGACAGACAATGTCCTGCGACCGGCAGTTCGCGCGGAGGATCTGCGCCACATGGCGGATCACGGCGTCTCCTGCGGTATGGCCATAGGTGTCGTTCACTGCCTTGAAATGATCGATATCGATCATCAGCGACAGCCCATTGGCGACCGGCGTCTCGGCCATCCGCTGGAAGAAATAGTCGCGTGTGGCGACATCCGTCAGCCTGTCTCGCTCCAGTAGGTGGCCGAACTCTCGTGCCAGTTCGTGGTTGCGGAGAGTTTGCCGCGCCATGTTGACGGATACGATCAGGCTCAGCGCGGTCGCCACCAGCAGGCTGAGTGTCAGGTCGAGCGGCCATTCCTCCCTGGGCGTGATATTGGCAACAAGGATCACGACCACAAGATCCACAAGGGAAGTGATCGTGACGGCCGCAATCCAAACATCGCGCTTGCTGCGAACCAGGGCCCAACTCCAGTTCGAACCTGTCAGCTCGGTGAGCGCGTGATGTACCCGCGCCGGTTCTGTCTCCATACGCATGCTCTCGGGCCCAACTACCTCGTCCCTCGGGAACAGGGTGGCTCCGTTCGGCGGGTCGCTGCCGCAGGGAGGTGACGAGCGGTGGGTCAAGCTGCGTCCTTCATTGGTTCGCCCTGCTGTCGCCAACTCATGATGGAGCGATTTCGTCCCAGTTCCTTGGCCTTGTAGAGCGCCTCATCCGCCTGCTTGACGGCACGGTCTATCTGATCCGTCCGTTCCTTGAGAGAGCCGCCGATGGAGACGGTTACTCGCAGGTCGACCTCATCATGTTGCGTTACCGCTTTTTCCACGACCTTGCGGATCCGTTCGGCAGCGTCGTAGCCATTTGCCGGGCCGACGCCGTAGAGAAAGACGACAAACTCCTCGCCGCCAAACCGACACACGATATCTTCCTTGCGGCAGTTGCTCTGCAGGATATGGGCGACATGGCGGATCACGGCGTCCCCGGCGAGGTGCCCATAGGTGTCATTCACGGACTTGAAGTGATCTATGTCGACCATCAGGGACAAGCCGTAAGCGTCGGGCGCTTCTTTCATGCGCATGAAGAAGAAGTCCCGGGTCGCGACATCGGTGAGCCGATCTTTCTCCAGAAGCTGGCTAAGCTGCTGGGCCAGCTCAAAGTTCTTGTAGACCTGTCGAGACATCATCCAGCCGAAAAAGATGCTCATCGAGATGGTCAGGCCCATGGAAATCGGGATATCGTGCCACCTGTCCTCGACAGAAGTGATCCAGAAAATGATTGGAAAGGCGACAGTACTCGTCGTGGCCGTGATGCCGAACGTAACCAGCCAGACGTCACTCCTCTTTCGAATCATACCACGCATCCCGCAAACCAAGCTGGATCTATCTAAATCCAGTACACTTAAGCCTTGATAAGCCTTCTAAGGCCATCTTGTGAAAAGTTAAGACGATTTTTCAATTATAGCGGACCGGCGAGCCGCTCTTCGCTCATGAGCACATTGGCCTCGACATTCCCCGCCCCCGGCAGGGTCATGATGCGCCGGCGCAGGACGCGCTCGAAATCCGACAGGTCCCGGGCGACAACACGCAGCCGGTAATCGTAGAGGCCGAGCACGTGTTCGATGGTCTGTACCTCGGGGATCGCAGCGGCGGCGCGTTCGAACTCGTCGAGGCTGACGCGGCCCTTGGTGGCCAGCTTGATGCCGAGAAACACCGTGACGCCGAAGCCGAGCGCTTCGCGGTCAAGCACGAGGCGGCGTCCAGCGAGCACGCCCGACTCGGTCAGACGTTTCAGCCGCCGCCAGGCCGCGGGCTGAGACAGGCCGAGGCGTCGGCCCAGTTCGCCCGTGGCCAGGGTTGCGTCTTCGCGCAGCGCGCGCAGCAGGGCGCGGTCGGTCTGGTCCAGCTCGATCATATCGGCAGTTCCTCGCCGGACTTGATCGAGGCCACATGGACCAGCGCCTCGATGTCGGCGATATGCGGCAAGATCAGCAGGCGACTGCGATAGAGGTGCTGGTAATGCGCCATGTCACGGGCAATGACCACCAGGCGGACATCTACGCGTCCGAGGAATGTCTGAATTTCAAGAACTTCCGGAACCTTTCGCGCCTCCCGGATGAAGATGTCGAAGGCGTTGGTCTGGGTCTTGTCGAGGGTGAAGCGCAGCGAGACATGGACTTCGTAGCCAAGCGCGTGCCAGTCGATGATGGCTTCCTGCCCTTTCAGAATCCCGCGGTCGCGCATGCGCGCAAGGCGGCGGGAGCAAACAGCCGGGGTCGTCCCGGCGGCTTCGGCCAGGTCAGTGGTCGCGATTCCCGGATCAGGCTGAAGGTGGCGTAGAAGGCGGCGGTCCAGGTCGTCAAGCATAGAAAAAACACTTTTTAGGAAAACTGATTATAGAATCGTCGCTATTCTCTGCCAAGGGGGTGATTTTGAAACGTCTATGCATCGAGAAACCTTATGATGCGCTTCATCAACACCGCTCAATCGAAGGATAACAACATGCGCGTGTATTATGACCGCGATTGCGACATCAACCTGATCAAGGACATGAAGGTCGCCATCCTGGGCTACGGTTCGCAAGGCCACGCCCATGCGCTGAATCTGCGCGACAGTGGCGCCAAGAATGTCGTCGTTGCCCTGCGCGAAGGCTCCGCGTCCGCCGCAAAGGCCGAAGGCGAAGGCCTCAAGGTGATGGGCATTGCCGAAGCCGCTGCCTGGTGTGACCTGATGATGTTCACCATGCCCGACGAGCTGCAGGCCGAGACGTTCAACAAATACGTCAAGGACAACATCCGCGAAGGCGCTGCCATTGCCTTCGCCCACGGCCTCAACGTGCATTTCGGCCTGATCGAGGCGTCCAAAGGTCTCGACGTGATCATGATGGCGCCGAAGGGGCCGGGCCACACCGTGCGCGGCGAATACACCAAGGGTGGCGGCGTGCCTTGCCTTGTGGCCGTGGACAATGACGCCTCCGGCAAGGCGCTGGAAATCGGCCTGTCCTATTGCTCCGCTATCGGTGGCGGCCGCTCGGGGATCATCGAGACCAACTTCCGCGAGGAATGTGAGACCGACCTCTTCGGCGAACAGGCCGTGCTCTGCGGCGGTCTCGTCGAACTGATCCGGATGGGCTTCGAAACCCTGGTCGAGGCGGGCTACGCGCCGGAAATGGCCTATTTCGAATGCCTGCACGAGGTGAAGCTGATCGTGGACCTGATCTACGAAGGCGGCATCGCCAACATGAACTACTCGATCTCCAACACGGCCGAATACGGCGAGTATGTCTCCGGCCCGCGCATCCTGCCCTACGACGAGACCAAGGCGCGGATGAAGGCGGTTCTGACCGACATCCAGACCGGCAAGTTCGTGCGGGACTTCATGCTTGAGAACGCTGTGGGCCAGCCTTCCTTCAAGGCGACCCGGCGCATCAACGACGAGCACCAGATCGAAGCCACCGGCGAGAAGTTGCGCGGCATGATGCCGTGGATCTCGGCCGGCAAGATGGTCGACAAGTCGCGCAACTGATTTCAGTGATCTTGGAAATGATAGGAGCCCCGGCCAGTCTGGCCGGGGCTTTTGCGTTCATGCGGTGGAGGTTGCCGGACCGCGGATCAAGCCGCTCCTTGCGGCATGCGCGACGGTCGCGGTGCCCGCGCCGGCCTGCGGGGCCTGTATCGGTTCCTTTCAGTCATGGTATGCTGTCCTCACCGCACAAACAGGCCAGAACCCGCCGGTTTGGCGCTTTTGGGCCGGATTTTGATGCGATCCCGGTCGCGCGACAGTGAGTATCCGTCGTTTCGGGCGTGGCATTCCTTCGCAATCATGGCAGAAAGCGCCCATGACCAGAGATCTCTCCCTTGCCTTCGTTCATCCTGAACAGCGCGCGGCCGCCACCGCGCCGGAGGATGCGCCCCGCGACCGGATAAGCCTGCGCGACTATATCCGCGAAGTCGAGATCGGCGCCTTCCAGGAAGAGCGTGGGGTCGAGCAGCGGTTGCGCTTCAATATCGTGGTCGAGGTCGGGCGGGCCGGGGCGCCGGTCGAGGACGACGTTGACCGCATTCTGAGTTACGACACCATCACCGAGGCGGTCGAGCTTTCGCTCTCCGAAGAGCGGCTGAGCCTGCTGGAGACGCTGGCCGAGCGGATCGCCGAGCGGTTGCTGGCCGAGCCGCGGGCAAGGCGGGTCTTTGTGAAGATCGAAAAGCTGGATCGTGGCCCCTTCGCGCTTGGCGTCGAGATCGAGCGGTCGCGTGCGCAGGCCGGGCTGGTCGAGGTCTCGGAGCGCGGGTTCGCGCAACCGCTGGTGGTCTTCCTGTCCAATGAGGCGATCACGGATGTGCGGCTGCCACGCTGGCTTGACGCGCTGGAGGCGCTGAACCTGCCTGTGGTGTTGACGGTCGGCCTGCCCGATACGCCGCTGCCGCAAGCTGGCGCGGCGATGCCGCAACGGCGCATCGACCTGCTGGCGCTGGAACAGAATGCCTGGCTGCTGGCGGCCCGGGATCGCCGTTGCATCGTGGTCGACAGCCGCACCGAGATCACCCATGCGATCCATGCCGGGCGCATCGTCGTCTGGGCACCATCGAAGATCGTGCTGGATGCGGTGGACGGACCGGATGTGGCGCCGCGCGATGCGGCGGGGCTCGCTATCTGGTTCGCGGAACGCCTGGAGGCGGTACGGTTGCTCGGACTGGGCACCGAGTTGCCTGGCGGCGACACCCTGGCGCTGGCCGACAGGCTGGAACTGTAGCAGAACCGGGCCGGGAGCACAGAGACCTTCATGACCGAGTATTTCCGCCCAATTCCGTCGCTTGATCCGGCGCGCCCGGCACAGGCGCAGCGGCTTGCCGGCGGTTGGGCCTGGTTTGACCGGGTGGAGCTCTTGCGACGCGACGCGGCACCGGAGATCGTGTCGGCAGGCGACGTGCCCGCGCCGATCCTGAGACGGCTGGTAGCACCGCGCCCGGCCATCGCAGGGCTTGCCATGAACCGTCCTCGGATCATGGGCATTCTCAACGTCACACCGGACAGCTTTTCTGATGGCGGCATGCATGACGCGCCGGCCGCCGCGCTCGCCCATGCGCGCGCCATGTCCAGCGATGCCGACATGATCGATATTGGCGGCGAGTCTACCCGTCCGGGCGCACAGGAAGTTCAGGTCGAGGAGGAGATCGCGCGCACCGCCCCGGTGATTGCCGCGATGCGCGCGACGGGGATCGATACCCCGGTCTCGATCGACACGCGCAAGGCGCGGGTGGCAGAGACCGCGCTGGAGGCGGGGGCGGATCTCGTGAATGATGTGGCAGGGCTCGGCTTTGACGCCGCGCTGGCACCGCTTGTCGCGGAGCGCGCGGTGCCGCTCTGCGTGATGCATTCCATCGAGACGCCGGCCACGATGCAGGACGATCCGCGCTACGATGACGTGCTGCTTGATGTCTTTGATTTCCTGTCCGAGCGGGTCGACAGGGCTGTTTCGGCCGGAATAGCGCGGGAGCGGATCGTCGTCGATCCGGGGATCGGCTTCGGCAAGACGCTGGCGCATAACCTCGCGCTGCTGTCGCGGATCTCGCTTTTTCATTCGCTTGGCTGCCCGGTCCTGCTGGGTGTCTCGCGCAAACGCATGATCGGAACGATCGGCCGTGCGCCCGAGGCGCAAGACCGGGCGCCGGGATCTGTTGCCGTCGCCCTTGCGGCGGTGGCGCAGGGAATTCAGTTTCTACGTGTTCACGATGTGGCCGAGACGGCGCAGGCGCTGCGCCTGTTTCTCGCCGCGAGTTCCGGGGCAGGCCCCGAGGAGGATTGACCCATGACCAGGGATTTGTTTGGAACCGACGGTGTGCGCGGGCGCGCCAATACCCATCCGATGACCGCCGAGATGGCGCTGAAGCTGGGCGCGGCTGCCGGTCGCTATTTCCGCAAGGACCAGTCGGCCGCGCATCGCGTCGTGATCGGCAAGGACACGCGGCTGTCGGGCTACATGTTCGAGAGCGCATTGACCGCAGGGCTGACTTCGACAGGGATGAACGTGCTGCTGCTCGGCCCGGTGCCGACGCCTGCCGTGGGCTTTCTGACCACCTCCATGCGGGCCGATTTCGGCATCATGATCTCGGCCAGTCACAACCCCTCGCAGGATAACGGGATCAAGTTCTTCGGCGCAGACGGGTTCAAGCTTTCCGATGAGGCCGAGGCCGAGATCGAGCAACTCGTGGAGCTGGGCGTCCGTCCGGCCAAGGCCGAACATATCGGCCGCGCGCGGCGGATCGACGACGGCCGTTTCCGCTACGTGGAGCGCGCCAAGCAGAGCTTCCCGCACGGGCTGACGCTGAACGGGCTCAAGGTCGTGATCGACTGCGCCAATGGCGCCTCCTATGCCACGGCGCCGGAGGTCCTTTGGGAGCTGGGAGCGGATACCGTGCAAATCGGCGTCGAGCCGAACGGGTTCAACATCAATGACCAGGTCGGCTCGACCCATGTGCAGACGGCGGCGGCGAAGGTACTCTCCGAGGGGGCCGATGTCGGGATTTGTCTCGATGGCGATGCGGACCGTGTGATGATCATCGACGAGAAGGGGCAGGTGGCGGATGGCGACCAGATCATGGCGCTTTTGGCGGATCGCTGGGCCCGGATCGGACGGCTGAAGAACGATGCGCTTGTCGCGACGGTGATGTCCAATCTCGGGCTGGAACGCTTCCTTGAGGGCCGTGGCCTGCGGTTGGAGCGCACGGCTGTCGGCGACCGCTATGTCGTCGAGCGGATGCGCCAGGGCAACTGGAATCTCGGCGGCGAGCAGTCGGGACACATCGTCATGACCGACTACGCGACGACCGGCGACGGGCTGATTGCGGGGCTGCAATTCCTTGCCGCCATGGCCGAGACCGGCCAACGCGCCTCGACCTTGTCCCGGAGCTTCGACACCGTGCCGCAACTGCTGAAGAACGTGCGCTTCGAGAAAGGTACGACGCCGCTCGACACCGATGGGGTGAAGGCGGCGATCCGGGATGCCGAGGCAAAGCTGGATGGCAATGGCCGGTTGCTGATCCGCAAGTCTGGGACGGAGCCGCTGATCCGCGTCATGGCCGAGAGCGAAGACGCCGCGATCATGGAACGCGCCGTGGACTCTGTCTGCGAGGCAGTGGAATCCGCGACCTGACCCTGTGACGTCAAGGGCCGCGCCGTGACAGCGCCTGCTGGATGGCGCGGCTCTGGCTGACCGCGATGCCCGACAGGATCAGGGCAAGCGCAATGAAGAGCTGTGCCGGGAGCTCTTCGCCAAGCAATACGATCCCGAAGATCACGGCCCAGATCGGGACCATGTAATTTGTCAGCGTCATGAAGAGCGTGCCGGCGGTCGTGATCACACGGACCCGGCCAGCAGCGGCGAGCGCGGTCGGGAAGAGCGCCGCATAAAGAAGTGCAAGCGTGGGCCGCAGCGGCCAGCTTTCGGGAATGCCGTCGATCCAGAGCGCGATCGGCAGCAGGATGCACGTTGCCGCAGTCAGCGTGGCCGCGGCGAAGGCCAGCGGTGGCATGGGCGGCGCGCGCCGCGTCGCAACCGACCCGACCGCGTAGCAGCAAGCCGCACCGAAACAGGCCAATCGTCCGAGCAGGCCGAGCCGTGTTCCGTCGCTTTCGAGCGCCTCCGGGCCGAAGAGGACCAGAAGGCCGATAAAGCCGAGCACGACACCGGCGATCCGGCGCGGGCCGATCCCTTCCTCCGGTGAGAAGATCGCCACCAGCGGCAGCACAAGCAATGGCAGCATTCCCATCGTCACGCCGGCAAAGGCGCTCGGGACATGTTGCAGGCCCCAGGTCAGCAGGGCGAAGGGCAGGGCATAGGATTCGAGGCCGATCAGCACCGCAAAGAGCCAGCCTCGCCGGCCGGCCTGTTGGGTGATCTGTGCCGGGCCTTGCCCCATGGCAGTCCCGATCACGATGAGCGCCACGGCGCCGATGCCGACACGCAGCGCGGCGACGGTCCAATATCCGAACCCCTCCAGCGCGACGGCCATGGACATGAAGGCCGCGCCCCAGATCACGCCAAGCGCGCAGATCATGAGCCAGTTGGCGAGGCCGGGGTTTTGCGGAGAGGGGCTGGACATGGCGTCAGCTTTCTACACGTTCGCGGGAAGGCACAAGCGGTCGCACCGGCCTGTGGGGCTTTGTCGCGATGCCAGGCTGGCCGATGCCGCGCAGGGGCGGATAGGGACGTCCGGTGGGATACATCTGTGAGCGGGCCTCCTCTTGCCCCAAGCATTCGGACCGTCCCGGGACCGGCGCCACAGGCCGCGCAGTCCTGCCGTCGCCATGCCGTTCCCCGGACCGGCGCGTGCTCGAAACTCATGCGGCCGACATGCGCGAAGCCTGGTGCGCATCCCCAACATCGTCTCGTCCGGAGCGCGACGACGGCTTGACACTTCGCGACCCTGCGGCCAACCCTGCGCCATGTTCGACTTCCGCCCCGTGGGATATGTCATCGGCCTCCTGGTGGCCTCGCTCGGTGCGGTGATGCTGTTGCCGATGCTGACCGATCTGCTGGCCGGCAACGAGCACTGGATGGTGTTCCTCCTCTCCTCCGTCGTCACGATGCTGACCGGCGGCCTGGTTGCGCTGGCCTGTGCCAATGCCGTGGGCGAGGGGCTCAGCATCCGTCAGACCTTCCTTCTGACCACGGGCGTCTGGGTCGCGCTGCCCTTCTTCGGCGCCATCCCCTTCGTGATCGGCGAGACCGAGGCCAGCTATACGGACGCCTTCTTCGAAGCCATGTCAGGCCTCACAACCACCGGCTCGACCGTCTTCTCCGGGCTCGATCACCTGCCCGAGGGGCTGCTGCTCTGGCGCGGGCTGATGCAATGGATCGGCGGGATCGGGATCATCGTTGTCGCCATGGTCTTCCTGCCTGAGCTGCGGGTCGGTGGCATGCAGATCTTCCGCTCTGAAGGCTTCGACACGTTTGGCAAGATCCTGCCGCGCGCCGGTGAGATCGCCCGCCAGATCTCGGTGATCTATTTCCTGCTCACGGCGGTCTGCGCGTCGGTTTATTCCGTCCTCGGCATGGGGCCGCTTGATGCGGTCGTTCACGCGATGACCACGATCGCGACCGGCGGCTTTGCAAATTACGACGCCTCTTTCGGTGGCTTCAGCCCAGGGGTGGAATATGCCTCGGTGGTCTTCATGATCCTCGCGGCTCTGCCCTTCGTGCGCTATGTGCAGATGCTCGCCGGCGGCTGGGACGCCCCGCTTCAGGACCGGCAGGTGCGTGGTTTCCTGATGACGGTGGCGGTCGTGGCCCTGGTCATGGTGACCTGGCAAGTCGTCCAGAGTTCGCGGGATTTCGAGCCGGCGCTGCGCAAGAGCCTCTTCAACGTCACTTCGATCGTCACCGGCACCGGCTATGCCAGCGAGGATTACATGCGTTGGGGGGCCTTCCCGGTCACGGTCTTCTTCTTTGTCGGGTTGATCGGCGGCTGCGCTGGCTCGACGGCCTGTTCGGTGAAGGTCTTCCGGTACCAGCTTCTCTTTGGCGCCGTCCTGACCCAGGTCAAGACGCTGCACTCTCCGCGCGGCATGTTCCCGTTGCGCTATGCCGGCCGGGCCGTGGGGGATGACGTTCTGAACTCGGTCATGTCTTTCTTCGTCATGTTTACCGTGACGCTCGGGGCCGTTTCCGTCGCCCTAGCCATGACCGGGCTGGACTTCGTAACCTCCGTCTCCGGTGCCAGCGCGGCGCTGGCCAATATCGGCCCCGGACTGGGCGATATCGTCGGCCCGGCCGGCAATTTCGCTCCGCTCAACACATCGGCCAAGTGGATCCTTTCGGCGGCGATGTTGATCGGCCGGCTGGAGCTGATCGTTGTCTACGCGCTCTTCACGGTCAATTTCTGGCGACGCTGAGCGCGCCGAGAAAATCCGCAAGATCCGCCGTGTGGTGATGGATATGCGGCGCGGGGGTTGGGTCCGGTGCGACATGGATCGTGCGCATTCCCATTTCGTGTGGTGCGGCAAGGTTGCGCGGGTCGTCTTCGAACATGGCGGCCGCGCGCGGGTCAAGCCCGTCCGTGGCGAAGATCGCCTCGAAAGCGGCGCGTTCCGGCTTGGGTTGGAACCCGGCATGTTCCACCCCGTAAATCGCGTCGAACACCCCGGCTAGCCCGCGCGCCGCGACAACCCGTTCGGCATATGGGCGCGAGCCATTGGTATAAACGATGCGGCGGCCGGGCAGAGCTTCGATACCGGCTGCGAGGGCGGGGTCCGGCTCGAGATGGCTGAGGTCGATCTCGTGGACATGGTGCAGATACGGGCCCGGATCGACCCCATGTTCGCGCATCAGCCCGGCAAGCGTCGTGCCATATTGCGCCCAATAGAGCTTGCGCAGCCGGTCCGCCTCTGCCCGGTCGACACCCAGCGTCTCCATCACCCAGGCGGCCATCTTGACCTCGATCTGGTCAAACAGCCGGGCCTGGGGCGGATAGAGCGTGTTGTCGAGATCGAACACCCAGGTGTTCACATGCGAAAAACTGTCAGAAATCATGGGCGGACCCTATTTGCGTGTCCCTTTGGGCGCAAGCGGGGTCACAATGGGCCGGAACGGATTCGTGCTGTTGAAGTTCCGTTCATTTGAGATAGCCTGAAGGCCCGCGACCCGAGGAAACCCGATGCCGACCGAAAAACACGCCCAGAAGGACGCCTATGATCTCATCCTGGAGGCCATTGACGTTGGTGTCTACAAGCCCGGCGACCGGTTGGTAGAGTCGGAGCTGGCCGAGCGCTTCGGTGTCTCGCGCACGCCGATCCGGGAGGCGCTGCAGCGGCTGGAGACACAATCGTTGCTGGCCCGCGACGGGCGCAGCCTGATCGTCGCCTCGCTGGACCATAACCAGCTCGCCGAGCTTTATGTTGTGCGTTCCGAGCTGGAGGCTCTGGCCGCGCGGCTTGCGGCGAGGCACGCGACCGAGGAGGAAATGCGGGTCCTCGACCAGATGATCGCCGCCGATCTCAAGCTGATCGACGACCCCTCCGCGCTGGCCCGCGCAAATCGGCGCTTCCACCGGCAGATCCACCTTGCCTCGCATAACCGCTATCTGGTCCAGCAACTCGACCTCGTCTATCGCTCCATGGCGCTGATGGCGACGACCTCTCTGGCCGCGGAAGGTCGGGGCGAGACGGCGATGGGCGAGCACGAGACTATCGTCGCGGCGATCCGCGCGCGCGACGAGCAGTCGGCTTATGATGCGCTCAAGGCGCACATCTCCAACGCGTTCATCGAACGGCTGACGCAGGACAGTGAAGCAGCAGTCTGAAGCGGTCGTGACGCAAATGATGCGGAGCGCATCTCAATAGATCGCCGGTTCGGCCGAGAGAGCCGCCCGTCGCGGCGACGCAATGCCGTACCTGTTCGTTCACACCGCCGCGCCGCGAAGCGGCGCCACCGCCGCTCGAGCTTGCTCGGCGGCACGCCTGCCTCTCGGCCGGCACCACCGAACGTTCTCTGGAGACAAATAGTACAAGCCATCTCTGGTCGCGCTGGGGTCTACCCCTTCCGGCGTGGCACGGAATCACCGCCGCGTCCGCCAGAGACCTTCGCCTGTGCCCGCGCCTTGTTCTTCTTGCTGGACGATTTGCCAGCAGGCGGCGGTGGGCCCTTTTTGTGCCCGGGTTTCTTGAAGCCTTCCTTCTTGAAACCCTCTTTCTTGAACCCGTCCTTCTTCTTGTAGGCGGGGGTCTCCTGTTGGCCGTCTTCACGGTTTGGCTTCGCGGATTTATGCCGGGGCTTGCGCGGCTTGTCCGACTTGCTGTCCTCGGAAACAGGCGTTGGGGCCGGGGCTGTGTGGCGATCCGTGCGCGGCGGTCCGGACGGGCGCGGTTTGCGGTCTGCGGGCTTGCGGTCGAAGCGCTTCTTCACAGGGCCGGGGCGCGGTTTGTCCTGCAAGGCGGGCGGGGCGTCGAGCCGCGTGGCGGTGACTCCGGCTTCCACGACCCTGTCAGGGCCGATCGCCTTGACGAATGCCTCGACACTGGCTTCGGCGATCTCGACGAAGGTCTCGTCGGGTTGAATCCGGATCGCACCGATCTCGCCCTTGGTGACCCCACCGGCCTTGCAGAGCATGGGCAGGATGCGGCGCGGGTCGGCGCCGGTGCTGCGGCCCAGCGAGAGGGTGAACCAGGTGCTCGGGCCGAACTCGCGACGCGGCCGGGGGGCGGCGTCCATCTCGGACAGCTCTTCGGGCGAGGAATGCAGGCGGCTGTAGAGATCGAGGAAGGCATGGGCGAGCTGTTCGGGCGAGAAACGTGCGACAAGCCTGCCGATGGATTCCTGCTGCGCTTCGCCGATTTCGGCCTGCCACATCGGGTCGGCCAGCAGCCGTTCCTCGTCGCGGGCCTTCACCGCTTCGGCAGAGGGGGCGCTGCCCCAATCGGCCTTGATTTTTGCCGCGCCCAGAAGCCGCTCCGCCTTCTTGCGGAATTTCGGCTGCACGACCAGCGCGCTGACACCCTTGCGACCGGCGCGACCGGTGCGGCCGGAGCGGTGCAGCACCGACTCGTGGCTGTTGGGGAGCTGGGCATGCACGACGAGGTCGAGATTGGGCAGGTCGATCCCGCGCGCAGCGACGTCGGTGGCCACGCAGACCCGTGCCCGCCCGTCCCGCATCGCCTGCAACGCGTGCGTGCGCTCGGTCTGGCTCAACTCTCCCGAGAGCGCGACGACCTGGAAGCCACGATTGGACAGGCGCGTGGTGAGGCGGTTCACCATCTCGCGGGTGTTGCAGAAGACGATGGCGTTGGGCGCCTCGTGAAAGCGCAGTGTGTTGATGACGGCGGCTTCGGCGTCGCGATCGGCCACGAGCATGGCGCGATAGTCGATATCGGCATGCTGGGAGGCTTCGGTGCGGACGACGATCCGCTGCGCGTTCTTCTGGTAGCTTCGCGCGAGGGCTTCGATCTGCGCCGGGACCGTGGCCGAGAACATCAGCGTCTGGCGGGTGTCGGGGGCCTCGTCGAGGATGAATTCGAGATCCTCCCGGAAGCCGAGATCGAGCATTTCGTCGGCCTCGTCCAGCACCACGGAGCGGATCTCGCTGAGATCGATGGAGCCGCGCATGATGTGGTCGCGCAGCCGGCCCGGTGTTGCCACGACTATATGGGCCCCACGGTCCAGCGCCCGGCGCTCGTCGCGCATGTCCATGCCGCCGACACAGGAGGCGGTTCGTGCGCCGGCGGGTCCGTAGACCCAGGTCAGCTCGCGTCGCACTTGTAGCGCCAGTTCCCGCGTCGGCGCGATGACCAGCGCCAGCGGCTTGCCGGCAGGACCGAAGCGTTCTTCGGAGCGCAGCAAGACGGGTGCAATGGCGAGGCCGAAGCCGAGCGTCTTGCCGGAGCCGGTCTGGGCCGAGACCAGCAGGTCCGCGCCTTCAAGCTCGGGCTTGCTCACGGCTTCCTGGACAGGGGTGAGCTTGGTATAGCCGCGCTCCTGGAGCGCGTCCGCGAGGGCTTGTTTCACGACATGTCTTTCGTCTGGGGCCCGCGGCCCGATGTGGTCCTGCGCCACGGGCTGGGAAGAGGGTGTTGGACAGGCACAGGAACGGCCGGGACAACCGGGAAGGACGGCAACTGTGGCCTTCGACATCCCGGTGATTGTTGTTTGGAATCCATTTGATCCGCCCCCAATGCCAGCTAAGCCCGTTGCGGGCAAGTGGCGTTGGCGCCCGGGGCGCTGCCATCGGCAACAAATAGCGGCCGGATGACATGTTTCCGGCCTGCGGTCTCGGCTGTGAGAAGGGACGCCTTGTCCTAGTGCGCCACGAGATGTGTCCAGAAGCCGGACAGCACGAAGAACAGCAGCACGAGGCCGATCACGATCAGCACCGCACCGAGGATCTGCGAGCCGAGCGTCATCCGCGCGGAGGGCGGCGCGACCAGCACGTCGTCCAGCTCGCCGCTTTCGACGAGGCGCTCGTACTCGGCGGCCCGCTCATGCTTGAACTCGTCCAGTGGCACGGTGCCGGTGAAGATCGAGATATCCTGCGGCGCCTTTTCCGGGCGGAAATGGCAGTTGAAATAGTGGACCGTGAAGAGGAAGACGGCCGCGAGGAAGGCCTCCTCACCATGCACGATGGTGGCGATGTTGAAGACCCAGCCCGGCAGGTAGTGGGCGACCTGTTCCGGGAACCAGAGCATCGCGCCCGACAGGCCGATGATGACCATCCCCCAGAAGGGCGCCCAGTAGTCGAACTTCTCGTAATAGGTCCAGTGGTCGAAGGCCGGCTTGGGCCCGAAGCCGAAGAACCAGCGGAACATCATGTAGGCGTCCTTGAGATCCTGCCAGTTGGGCAGGAGCGAGGTCGGGCCGAACCAGCGGAAGGTCTTGCGGTTCTTGATCAGCGTCCAGATCGTCACGAAGATATGGCCGAAGAAGACCACGGCGAAGGTCACGGCGGCGACGCGGTGGATGATCGCGGCGGTCTGCGGCCCGCCAAGCGCGCGGATCACATGCGGGGCCCAGAAGCTGTCCGCGTAGAGCACGGCCGTGCCCGTCAGCACCAGGATCATGATCGCGACGGCGAAGAGCAGGTGCGCGGTGCGCCAGAGCGGCGAGAAACGGCGCACATGGGTGCGGCCCTCGGCGGCGGCGGCCTGCACGAAAGCGGGCGCGCCATCGGTATCGACGCGGACATGCGGCGTGGCGGCGGTCCCGGCCTTGCGGGCGGCGCGCATCTCGACCCATTCGCGGTAGAACCAGAGCAACGAGTGAGACCAGAAGAAGGCAAAGACGCCGGCCAGCAGGGCGATCATGAATTTCGAGACGATGAACATGTAGGGGTAGTTCTCGAAATCATTGGCGTTGCCATGCGGGTGGAACAGCTCGAAGCCTTCCGGCGCGTTCTTGTGGCAGGCCTGGCAGGTCTTCAGCCGGTTGTCGTCATGCGACATCGAACGCGGGTCGTCCAGCGCGCGGGTGCTGTGCGGCGCGTGACAGTCGAAGCACTTGGCCGTGTGGGCATAGCCAAGTTGCGAGACCTGGCCGTGATAGGTTTTGGTGTAGGTCCTGTAGCTCTCCTCGTGGCAGGAGCCGCAATTCTCGGTGATCAGCACCTTCATCGGGTCGGCTTCAGTGCTGGTGATGGCATGGGCGGTGTGGCAGTCGGAACAGACAGCGGCTTCGGTGCTCTCGAAACGGCTGACAGCGACGCCATGAACGGAGTCGTGATATTCGCCGAGTTGCTTGTCATGGCAATTGCCACAGGTCTGCGGCGTGTTCAGGCGGAAGGTCTGGCCGGCCTTGTCCCCAACCGGATAGGTGTAATGTGCGTTATGGCAGTCGATGCAGGTCGCATTCGGCCGGGACGGGTCATCCTTGCTCGGTTCGGCGTGCTTTGACTCGAGATAGTGGCGGATCTGCTCGACCACCAGCTCCATATCCGCAGTCTCGCCCTCAGGCAGGGACATCGGACGTGTGCCGGCGGCTGTTTCCTCGTGGCACTGGACGCAATCGACCTTGCGCTCCAGATCAGGCTTGTGCGGCACCTGCGCGATGTCGGTATGGCAGGCCACGCATTGCTGGCGGCCATGCGAGCTCAACTCGAAACCCTGCGGCTGGAGCGACAACGCGCGCATGGAATGGGCGGTTGCGCCATCCGGCGTGGCAAAACCCTCGACGCCGTGGCAATCCCAGCAGGTTTCATTTGGCGTGTCCTGCGTCACCTCGATCGGGTCCAGCATCGTCGGGGCGGTGTCGCTCTGGGCGAAGGCGCTGGCGCATGTGCCGACAACGAGAAGCAGGGCGAGGGAAATGCGGCGGCCGATCATGGGGTAAGCCTCTCTCCACGAACGGCGCTGAGGGCCGTCTTTCCGGGGAATCTCAGGCGCTCACGAGATGCGCCTGACAAGACGGGAGGCGGCGCGAGGGCCGCCTCCCGGAAGATCAGGTGGCGTCAGTGGGCGCCGCCGCCGTCCCCATACGGGTCCTTGGCGTTGAAATCCTCCATGAAGGACTTGCGCTTGGCATCCAGCGCTTCCTTGCCCGGAGGCGTCTTGCCCTGGAACCACTGGTGCTCGGGCCGATCGAGGATCTCGGCGATCACCGCCTCGACCTTGTCCGCGCCCTCGACATTGCCCTCTTCGCGGGCATGTTCGGTCATCTCGCGGGCTTGCGGGATCAGCTCGATATAGAAGCGCTCCGCGATCTCGTAGAAGCCGTGCCACTGGACATAATCCGGTGCCATCATCGCGGCGCCGTGGCGGACGCGACGGCCCTCATGGTGCCAGAGATAGAACCAGGTCCACTCGATCTCCTCGTCGAAGGCGGTCTTGGTCTTGATGCCCGTCTCGGCGAGAGCGTCCATGATCTCCTTGCCCGGCTTGCCGAACTTGCCGTTATAGAGATGGACAACCGAGTCATACTGGTCATACCAGTTCTCGATCCAATTGCTCTGGTGGCAGGACCGGCAGACATTCTTCATGTCGGCGCGGCGTTCGAGCCAGGGTTTCGGGTTCTCCTTGCCCTTTGCCTTCTCGATCTCGTCGGTCTTGGCCGAGATCGGCGGACGCAGGTTCCACGAGATCCGCGAGCCGATATCATGCGTGATCGGCAGGTCGGCGGTGGCGGACATGTGGCAGGTCGCGCAAGTGGGTGCGGCCGTGTAGTCCTGACCCGGGATCCATTTCGGGCTGTCCATGTTCATCTTCTCGACCGGAGTCGAATAGAAGGCGATGCCGTGCTTGGATTCCTCGTAGATCTCCTTCTGCGGGTGGTCGGGGCCGAGATGGCACTTGCCACAGGCTTCCGGGCGCCGTGCCTGGACGAGCGAGAACTCGTGACGCTGGTGACAGGCCGTGCAGGCACCTTTCGAGCCATCCGGGTTCAGGCGGCCAATTCCCGTGTTGGGCCAGGTTGCCGAATCCAGCTTGCCATCTGGCAGGACAGCAACGGGCGAACCGTGACAGGCCCAGCAGCCCTGGACCGCCGCGGGGGATTCCCCGTTCAGCGCCATGGGACCATGGGTCGTGCCCTCGACCACTTCGGCAAGGAAATTGTCGAGAGAGCCGATGATCAACCCGCCGGTGGCGTGGTGCGAGGCGTCAAACTCCGCGACCTCGGTGGCGTGGCACTGGGCGCAATCCTTCGGCGAGACGATGACGGAGATCAGGTGATCCTTGTGACGGATCGCGTCCGCATCGCCCTCGTCGGCCTTGTGGCACTCATAACAGCCGACATTGGCGCCGAAATGCTTTGAATTGCCCCATTGCTGGTAGAGGCCGGGGTTTTCCTTGGCATGGCAGGTCGCGCAGGTCCGGCTCTCGGCCGACAATGTCGCGAAGGTCTTGGTCGGCACGGGCGCCGGGGCCTCCATCGCGCCGGACTCCGCGCCAACGGATGCGATCGCGGCTTCTGCCACCGCCGACTGATCCTGCGCGGTGACGTTGGTCGCCATCATCCCCGCAATCAACCCCAGGGCGACAGCCATCGACCTGACCGTCCACCGTTGACGTCTCGATTTCCAGCCAATGCCCTCGCGGGCCTGCGTCACCCATGTCATGTCCGAACCTCTCCAAATTTGGCTGAGCCGTAGATTGCCGGACCAGAATCCGGTCAGCCTGCACGATATTTGGGCGCTTTGAGAATCGCCCTGACAAAAGTCAGTAATTAATTCACATTCAATGAATGTATTCTGTACCCCGCTCGGACGACCACGAAGGCCGAGCGGCGCGGCCGGTCAGGCGGTGGTCGGTTTCCCCAGGGCGTTGGGGGGCATTTGGCCTTTGATACCAGTGCGCTTTGTTTGTATGAGAATGAAGCGGTTTGCCCTGCAAACCGCCTTTTCGCGGCCCCTTAGCTCAACTGGATAGAGCACGGTCCTTCTAAGTCCGGGGTTACAGGTTCGAGTCCTGTAGGGGTCGCCACTAAAAAATCCTATCTAACTGAAATATAAAAGCAAATCGTAGGATTTTTGTTGTCGATCCCCCATTTGTTCCCCCCATTTGTGTTCGAAACCCGTAGGAACTAGGTTCCGATTCGTCGCAACCTTGCGGACGTGATTTCGCGCCCTTGCGCTTCCACAAAGTCGCGCTGGCGTGAGGGCATTGCAGGCTGGGTGGCACCCGCGAGTATTGTCCAGCGGGTTGTCTATGCAGAGACAAGCGCAACGGGACAGGGCGTTACCGAGGCGAGCGACGACAAGGCCGCGTCCGAAATCAACGAAATCTGGCACTAAGTAAGGGGGATACTGAATGGTTAAGAAAAAGACTGTCGCCCTCGACGGCCTGTTAGACACCGAAGCCAAGCCAGCCGATACAGGAATACCGCAGCGCGGGGCGTCAACTCAGAAGCGCAAACCAAAGCCGGAACGTCGCTCAGACCAGATATCTGTCCGAATGAAGCCCAACACATGCGACACGATTGAGACGCTGGCCGAAGCGGAAGGGGGGCCAATAGCTGAGATAGTCGAGCCCGCCATTCTCGCTTACGCGCAAGAGAAGTAAATGCATGCATACACCCATGAAATTCTCACTAACCAGCGGATTTTGAATCAGAAAATTATCTTAATCCACCCGAGGGGAAAGCCATGGAGCTGCGCCCGCTATCGCATCCGGAGGACTACACGGGGAAGCCGGATTACTTCACCTTGCGCCGGTTGATTTCAGATTGCCGGGCCTTT
>NZ_JAWMPX010000016.1:0-121939 GCF_033101155.1 Tropicimonas sp. TH_r6 | reverse complement strand
GGCTCGTTCCGGCCGTTCGCGGCAACGGTCACGAAAGGCAGCTTTCGGTTCGGGGACGATGCTGCACGAGCGAAGCGTTCAAACACGGTGAGTGTCGGCAAAGCGGAGGGAGCTGCCACTCTCAGACCGGGCCTCATTGAAACTGGTCTCAAAAATAGAGGACAGGCTTGGGGTGATCCCCATCAGGTCGCGTCGCAATGCGTTGTGTCGGTCCTTGTCGTCTCCGCGACCGACGCCATTGCACTGACCGACGGTGTCATTTCATCTCATTTTCTCAAAGCAAAGGCCCGGCACAGGGGCCGGGCCTCACAGGTCGTGGTTTTCCCGCGCGCTCAGTTCGAGCAGGCGAAATTGTCTTTCAGCGAGCCAAACACGGCCTCCTCGGCCGCCAGCTTCGTGCGTGCGGTGTAGGATTCGTGGATCCAGCGCATATAGGCCCAACGCACCTCGTCGGCGACGTTCTGTTTTGGCAGGCAGATGCCGTCCATCGCGCCGGCGGCCTTCAGGGCACCAACGAAGCCAAGCATGTATTGCTCGCATTCGATCTCGGCAAAGATGCCGTCCCGGGCGTCGTTATCGGCGTCGAAACAGGGCTGAAGCAGGTCTTTGGCGCTGTAGCCGGACGCCATGTGGGAATCTGCCGCGGCAACCGTGGCCAGCCCCATGGCGGCAAGTGTGATGATCAAGGTCTTGCGCATATCGGTTTTCCCCGGATTTCAAGAGAAATTCCCGGCCACCCGCAACGGGGCGGCCGGGGGGTCCAAGCTTAGTCGGACTTCTTGTCGGCCAGGGCGTGGACGGCCTGATCCATCACATCCTGGTGCTCTTCGTTGTTGAGGAAGGCAGGGCTGTTCACCTTGTTCCACAGATCCTCATTGGTCATGTTCTGGTGACAGCCCATGCACAGACCGGTGCGTTCCATCTTCTCACGCATCTCCTGCGGAAGCGGGCCGGTCAGTTCCCAATGCGAACCAACGGTCACAAGCTGCTTGCCGTCCTCGGTCACGATCCGGCTGAGATCGTGGTCGAGTTCCGGAACCGGCTGCGACTGGTACTGGTGCTGGCCGGGGATGATCTCGCCCATGGCCGTCTCCAGATCCACAACGAAGCCCTCGGTATAGTCGCTCAGGAAACGACCGCCGCTGATGCCGTAGCCCAGCGCCTTCGGGTTGTTGTGGCAGCTCTCGCAGGTCCGTGCCAGGCGGCCAGCCGTGTGCGGCTGAACGGCGGCATGGTCGAGGCCCTTGGTGCCACCGGCATCCGGCGTCATCCAGATCTCGTTATGCGCAACCGTGTTGCCATCCTTGTCGATCACCGTGGTGATGACCTGGCAGCCGGGCATGAGCGGGCTCACGCGGCCTTCACCGTTGATCCCGAGGGTCGGCTCTTCCCAACGCAGGTAGGAGCGGGTCTCGGAGACCTTGCCGGCGCTCGTCAGGCCGTTGGTTCCGAGCGGCGCATCCGCCGTCAGGCCGTTGGGCTCACGATTGTTGGCATTGGTGATCCAGTCGACATCCGTCTTGCCTTCGGAATAGTCCACGGTGATGTGGCAGCCATAGCATTGCGGTGCCCAGTCGGCGTGACAGGCGTAGCATTCCATGCTCTCCATATGTTTGCCGACCGACATCATGGCCACTTCCGCATTCGGCGACTTCCAGGTGCCGTCGATCGCGATCTGCCTCAGCACCGGCACTTCGAAGTCGATGCCGGATGCGGAGTGCAAAATGACCTTGGAGCCCTTCTTCACCACGTTGCCGAACGGGTTGCCACGCGCTGTCAGCAGGTAGCCATCCTCGGCCTCGTAGACCTCTGCGAAATACTGCTCATCCGTCAGATCGTCGCCAAGCCCGCGGGCATCGGCTGCGATTTCCTGCTGGAACTCCTCGCCATAGCCAAGCGGCAGATCCCACGGGAACTGACTGACGGTGCCGTGACAGTCCTCGCACTCGATCTCGACCTGAGCCAGCGTGGTGCCGGGCAGGTTGCCGTCGCCATGCATGTCCACGGTTGTGTGGCAGTCCTGGCAGAGCATGCCGCCCTCGGGGTTCCCCTCGCGCGACTGGACCTGATGGTGCAGGTCATCCTTGATGAACAGGTAGTTCTTGGTGTGCAGTTTCGGCTGCTTGCCACCGGTCGGGCTGTAGGGAGACCCATAGGGGAATTCCATGATGCCCTGATAGCTCACGCCGATCCGCTTGCCGCGGTTATGGCAGGACGAGCAGGTCTCGTTCGGGATGCCCGAATACTCGATATCGCCATGCTTGACCTTGGACTTCCGGGTCGCCTGCAGCTGGTGCGTCAGCAGCTTACCGGGCTGGTCCTTGGTGATGGTCGGGTCGCCGCCCTCGTAGAAGCCTTCGTTCGAGTAGGGAACGTGGCAGGAAGAGCAGCCTGCGCCGCGATAGTCGCCGCGCTTCTCGCGACCGTTCACACCGACATGGCATCGCTGACATTGCTGGCGCGAATAGGTGATGCCAGCGAGATTCGGGTGATCCGAGATCTGCTCGACATCGACTTCCGGCACCTGCTCCATGGAATCCGGCATCTGGTCGGGATGGGATTCCGCAAAGGCGACCATGTATTCCTTGTAGGCATCCGTGCCCACGGTCGGAACGTAGCCGTCTTCATCCACGAGATCGTAGTTGCCGTAGACCGAGCGATGCGTGTCCAGCACGCCCCAGGACCACAGGTTGCCCTGCAGCTTGCCGGCTTCGGTGTTCATCAGCGACTTGATCAGGCGCTCGGAATAGCCTTCGTGACAGGCGGACTGGCCGCAGGTCTTGTCGGCAATCCAGACAGCGCCGGGATCGGGATAGAACATCTCCGGGCCACCATCTTCCATCAGGGTCGCATGCACACCGGCATGGGCCTCTTCGACGGAGGTGCCGGTGGGTGTGCCACCATGACAGACGGTACAGCCGGCGGGATCGTCGTAATCGGCGCCCATGGACTCGATGGTCTCCATCATGACGCCTTCGGTGAATTTCTCGATGCCCTCATGGCACGAAAGGCAGCCTTTTTCGGCTGCCAGCTCGGCACTGACCGTCATCACCTCGGCATCCGCCGAGGCGTTGTCCTGGGCCATCGCGACTCCGGCGGCGCCCAGAAGCAGGGTCAATGTCAGGAACATGCGTTTCACGAACGAGTCCTCCCCTGGTTGAAATTATCATTGCCCCGACGGTAACGCGGCCGTGAGCGCCCCGGCCCTGACATTTGTCAGGATTCGGTGGAATCCAAAAAAAGCATAAATTAAATAAAGCTTTATGACTTTCGCCCTGTTCCTCCCGCGCGATGATTTCTTTGATCCATCGCAAGGAAAACCGGTCCCGTCATGTATAGTCAGTTCCAAGGCCACCCGTTTTAAGCGAACAGGGCAGCGAATGATGAATGGACGACAGGCCGTCGAGGCCAAGGGAGGAATGCCGAACTGTGGAAGCTGCGGGCGCATGCTCTGCACCTTCCTTCCGCGCGACCCCATGCAGGTCGTGCAGCAAAAGCATTTCCTCAAACGTGGCGCGCGGCTCGACAGTGCCGATGGCGAATCTTGCTTGCGATTCTGGATCGTTGTGCAGGGCACGGCGGCGTCCTGCACCGCTTTCGAAGACGGGCGCAGGCAAATTGTCAGCCTTGAGACCAAGGGCGAAACGATCTGTTCGCTGATGGCAGGCCCGGGCACGCAGAACTGGCTCGAAGCGCTTTCCGACTGCATGATCTGCGAGGTCGACCTCTCCAGCCGCGCCCGCGAGTTGCATGCAGATCCGGCTTTCCTCGCAGCGACATTCCACGTGGTTCACCGTCGGCTGGAACGGTGCCAGACACATGTCACGACCCTGGGGCGACTCGACTCGGTCGAGCGGGTGACATTGTTCCTTGCCGAGATGGCCGTACGCGCCGGCGCCACCCCGGAGACCCAACCGCTCGTCGCCCTGCCAATGTCGCGAGAGGATATTGCCGACTATCTCGGGCTGAATTCCGAAACCGTCAGCCGCATCCTGTCAAAGCTCAAGAAGTCGAAGCTGGTCAAGTTTCTCTCGCCTTCGGAATTCGTCATCCCGGATCTCGCCGCGCTTGACCGCCGCCTGCCCGTGGACATCCCCACACCGCAGGTCTTCCGCTCCGGGGTTGTCCCCGCCGGACCGAGCACGCTGCGCGAGGTCTCCGCATGATCGTTGAACTTGGGCATTTCGCCCTTTGCCTCGCTCTGATCGCATCGCTGGTTCAGGCCACCGTGCCGCTCTGGGGAACCGCCACCGGCTCGCCGGCGGCGATGAAAACCGCCGACACCGCCGCCCAGATCCAGTTCTTTGGCACGGCCGCCGCCTTCGCCGCGCTGACCTGGGCCTTCGTGGTCTCGGATTTCTCGGTCATGACGGTGGCCGCCAATTCGCACAGCTCCAAGCCGATGATCTACAAGATCTCCGGCGTCTGGGCGAACCACGAAGGCTCGATGCTGCTCTGGGTGCTGATGCTTTCGCTCTTCGGCGTGCTGATCTCTGTCTTCGGCGGCGTCATCCCGGTCGTCATGCGCGCCACCGTACTCGCCGTTCAAGCGATGATCGGTATCGGCTTCTACCTTTTCATCCTGCTCACCTCGAACCCGTTCGAGCGCCTCGCCAATGCGCCGATCGACGGGCAGGGCATGAACCCGCTGCTGCAGGACCCCGGCGTCGCCTTCCACCCGCCGCTGCTCTATCTCGGCTATGTCGGCTTCTCGACCGCCTTCTCTTTCGCCGTTGCAGCGCTGATCACCGGCCGTGTCGACCCAGCCTGGGCGCGCTGGATGCGGCCCTGGGTGCTGCTGGCCTGGTCCGGGCTGACCGCCGGCATCGCGCTTGGCTCCTGGTGGGCCTATTACGAGCTTGGCTGGGGCGGATTCTGGTTCTGGGACCCGGTTGAAAACGCGTCCTTCATGCCCTGGCTCATCGGTACGGCGCTGCTGCATTCGGCCATCGTGGTCGAGAAACGCAACGCTCTGCTGAAATGGACCATCCTGTTGGCAATCCTGACCTTCTCGCTCTCGCTGATCGGGACCTTCCTCGTGCGTTCCGGCATCCTGACCTCGGTCCACGCCTTCGCCACCGATCCCGAGCGCGGCGTCTTCATCCTGCTTCTGCTCTGCATCGCCATTGGCGGCGCTCTGACGCTCTATGCTTGGCGGGCGCCGCGGCTCTTCGATGGCGGCGTCTTCGCGACCTATTCCCGCGAAACAGGGCTGTTGCTGAACAACCTGCTGCTCGCCGCTGCTTGCGGCGTTGTCTTTGTCGGCACGCTCTACCCGCTCTTTCTGGAGCTCTGGAACGGCTCGAAAATCTCCGTCGGAGCGCCCTATTTCAACAAGACCTTCCTGCCGATCTTTGGCGTGACCATGCTCATTGCGGGCATCGGCCCCTTCATGGCCTGGAAACGCGCCAACCGGCAGGACGTGATCCGCCGAACCGCCCTTACCACGGGGATTTCGGTTGTGCTCACCGCCAGTCTCGCTCTCTGGTTCGGCCTCGCCGATATGGTAGGCCTGCTCGGCGCTTTCATCGCCACCTTCCTGGCCACAGCGACCCTGCTCGATTTCGGCCGCCGCATCGGCCTGCCGCAGGCCAGCCCGCTGGTCGCGCTGCGCCGCGCCATCGGCTTGCCAGCCTCCGCCTATGGCCTCTACCTTGGCCATACCGGGCTCGCCATCGCCGCCGCCGGGGTCATCGCAGTGTCCGTCTGGAGCACAGAAGTCATCCAGACCACCGCACCAGGCCAGCCCGTCGCCGTCGGGCCATATGAGTTCACCCTGCGGGATGTCCGCTCCGGCAACGGCCCGAATTTCCAGACCACCTTCGCATCGGTTGATGTCACCCGCGAGGGCACGCTCGTGACGACGCTGAAGCCCGAACGCCGCTTCTATCCCGTCGAGCGCCAGCCAACGACCGAGGCGGGAATCGTCACCCTCTGGCATGGTGATCTCTATGCCGTGCTGGGAGACGCCAACGGCGCAGGCGGCTACGTGACCCGCTACTATTACAATCCCGGCGTCCCGTGGATGTGGGCCGGCGCCTTGCTGATCACGCTCTCGGCGCTGATCTCGTTGGTTGATCGACGTCTGCGAATCGGTGCGCCCGCACCGCGCAAGCTCGCTGCGCAACCTGCGGAATAGGGCCTTGAAGAGCATGGGATTGAACCAGGATATTGAAGTCAGGGCGCGGCCAGACCGGCGATCGACCAAGACAGCACGCGCATTCTACGGCCTCCTCGCCGCGACATTTGTGGCGCTCTCGACAACCGGCGCGCGCGCCCTCGACCCCGGCGAGATGTTCGATGACCCAAGCAAGGAAGCCCGCGCCCGCGAGATCGGCCGAGAGTTGCGCTGCCTTGTCTGCCAGAACCAGTCGATCTTCGATTCCAACGCAGGGCTTGCGAAAGACCTCCGCATCGTGGTCCGTGAGCGTATGGAGGCAGGCGACAGCAACGAGGACGTGCTCGAATATGTCCGCTCCCGCTTCGGCGACTATGTCCTTCTGGAACCGCCGGTCTCGGGCCAGACCTATTTGCTCTGGCTCGCCCCCGCGGGTTTCATCGCGCTCGGCGGGCTGCTGATGCTGACCTATCTGAAAAACCGCCGCAAACCCGGTGCCCCCCTGCCAGAGATGACACAAGCGGAACACGAGGAAGCCCGCCGCCTGTTGGGAGAAGAGACATGATCGTCTGGACCGCCGCCACGCTCATCGCGCTCCTCGCCGGTTTCTGGATCGCCCGTCCCTTCCTCAAGCGCGGCACGATGGAAATGGACGCCGCCGACAGCACTATTTCGATCTATCGCGACCAGCTCGCCGAGATCGAACGCGACCGCGAGGCGGGTCAGATCAGTCCCGCTGAGTGCGAGGCCGCCCGAAGCGAGATCGAGCGCCGCGCCCTCGCCGCCGCCCGCACCCTCGACCAGGGCTTTTTCATGGGGCATCGCTCTGTGCCAGCGGCGCTCGGCGTCGCCGGCCTCTGCATCGCCGCAGCCCTTGGCACCTATTCCATGCTCGGCACCCCGCAAGCGCCGGACCAACCCCTGGCAGCCCGCCGCTCCGAAATGCTCACCCAGAGCGCCGCCGCGGGGAATATCGCAAGCTCCATCCAGCTTCTCGTCGATGCCACCGAGACGGATCCGGAGAATTTCGAGACCTGGTGGCTGCTGGCGAAATCATATGCGCAGGTCGAAGATCACGCTGCTTCCGCAGAGGCCTATCGTCGGGCCGCCGAGCTGTCGCAGAACGACCCCGAGATCCTCTCCGCCTATGGCGAGGAGATGACGCTGGCCAATGGAAACAAGGTGCCCCCCGCCGCGCGGATCGTTTTCGAACAGATCCTCGAGGATCACCCCGACCCGCGCGCGCGCTATTACGTGGCGCTCGCCAAGGCGCAATCGCAGGATTTCGAGGGCGCAATCCATGACTGGGCCGCGCTGCTCTCGGACTCGCCTCCCGATGCTGGCTGGGAGCCGATGGTCCGGCGCGACATCGTCAATATGGCGCGTTTCCTGAAAATCGACGTCACAGCCTATTTGCCCGATGCCAGCGCTGAGGAGATCGCCGCTGCCGGCGGCGCGGCCCATGCCGATAGCGGCGCCCGCATCGCCGATCTCGAAGCCGCGCTCGACGCCGAGCCGGGCGACTACAAGGGCTGGATCGAACTGGCCCAGCTGCGCTCCGCCGAGGGTGACTCCGAAGCCGCGTTGTCGGCGCTTGAAGCCGGGCGAGACCATTTCCGCGCCGCCCCCTTCGTGCTGCAGAAATTCGACGAGACCGCCCGTGCGCTCGGGCTCGACATGCTCGACCGCGGCCCGGGCGTCTCTGGTCCCGATGCCGAGCAAGTCGCCGCAATCTCCGCCCTGAGTCAGGAAGACCAGGACGAGATGATCGATGGCATGGTCGCGGGGCTGGCCGCGAAGCTGGAAGAAGATCCCGAGAATCTCGACGGTTGGGTCATGCTGGTTCGCTCCTATGTCAATCTCGGTCAGTTGGAGAAAGCGCGCGCCGCCTATGAGAGCGCACTGGCCCAGTATGCCGGACGAGAGGCCGCCCTGGCCGCGCTCCGGGACGGCGCGGGAGCGGTGCTCGGCGCAGACTGACGCGCTTCATTTCAAGGTCAGCCGCCTTTTGGGCTCTTGTCACCGCGCGGCGGGCGCGGGATTGTGCGCGCGACCAGACACAGGAGACATGAAATGCTCGTCGCCCTCATCGCCAAGGACAAACACGGCGCCCTTCAGATCCGAAAGGACAACCGCCCGGCCCATGTCGAGCATCTCAAGTCCAACGAGATCGTCCGCCAGGCGGGGCCCCTTCTGGACGCGGATGGGGAGATGTGCGGCTCACTGGTGATCTTCGAGGTCGAGGACGTTGCGCAGGTCGAGGCCTGGGCCGCGATCGATCCCTATGCCAAGGCCGGGCTGTTCGAGAGCGTCGAGATCATCCCCTGGAACCGGGTGATCGGCTGATGGCCTACTGGCTCTTCAAATCGGAACCCAACACCTGGTCCTGGGCAGATCAGGTTGCCAGGGGCGATGCCGGCGAGGAATGGGACGGTGTGCGCAACTACCAGGCCCGCAACAACATGCGACTGATGCAGCTCGGGGATCGCGGCTTCTTCTATCACTCCCTGAAGGAGAAGGCGGTGGTTGGCGTGGTCGAGGTTTGCGCGCTCGCCCATCCCGACAGCACGACCGAGGATCCCCGCTGGGACTGCGTCGATATCCGGGCGCTCCGTCCGTTGCAGCGTCCGGTGACGCTTACCGAGGCCAAGGCGCATCCAGACCTCGCCGAGATGGCGCTGGTCAAGAACACCCGTCTGTCTGTGCAACCCGTCAGTGATTCGGAATGGCGAATCATCTGCGCGCTTGGTGGGGTCGCGCCATAGGCGCGCAGATACAGATCGACAAAATCATTCCTGTAATTTGAATGTTTATTGCGGGGCGCGCCGAGAAAAACACCGGCGCGCCTCTTTTCTTTTTCCGAAGATATTTATTATTTTCAATCTTTTATACGACCATCTGCGACATTCTGATTCCGCCTTGATTTATGTCAGGCGGCGTTCGGAAGTGATGCGATACTAGGCATTATATGAAAGCCAAGTCAGGGGCCGCCATGGGTGCCCGAGCCAGCCGAAGAGATTTCCTGCGTGCAGACTTCCTGCGCAATGAAATCATGCGTCCGTATGGCGCCGGCCCGCCCGCCGAGTTCGACCGGCTTTGTGATGGCTGCGAGGCCTGTATCCCGGCCTGTCCCGAAAACGTCATCCGGCGCGGTCATGACGGCAAGGCGCTGATCGATTTCTCAAATGGCGAATGCAGCTTTTGCGAAGACTGCATAAAGGCTTGTCCGACCGGCGCGCTTTCGGAAGCCGGACGGGAGAGATGGAACTGGGTGGCGCGGGTTTCCAACCAGTGTCTGTCGGTCCGGGGTGTGACCTGCCGTGCCTGCGAGGATTTCTGCGAAGCCCGCGCAATCCGTTTCCGGCTTGAGACCGGCGGGAGGTCACGGCCGTTGATCGACCTTGAGAGCTGCACCGGTTGCGGCGCCTGCGCGGGCGCCTGTCCGGAAACGGCCATAGATTTCGCACGAAACACAGAACAACAAGGGGAGCTGACCGCATGAATATCTGCGGATGCCTCGTTCACTCCATGCCCGAGCGCGTTGACGCCGTGGGCGATGCGATGAACGCGATGCGAGGCGTGGAGGTGCATGCCCGCAGCGAGGACGGACGCCATGTCGTCGTCGTCGAGGACACCGAGGAGGCACGGGCCTCCGAGCTCATAATGGAGATGCACCAGATCCCCGGCGTGATTTCGGTCACGCTTACCTATCATCACTTCGAGGACCTGCAGGACGGCGAAAACGCGCCGCAGCAGGTCGTCCCCAGCAACACTTGAAACCGGAGCCAAGCCAATGACCGTGTCAGACTCCCGCCGGACTTTTCTGAAATCCACCGCAGCCGCCGCAACGGCCTCGGCCGCCGGTATCACACTTCCCAACGCCGTCGAGGCGCAAGTCCGCGCGCCGGACATCCGCTGGGACAAGGCGGCCTGCCGCTTCTGTGGCACCGGTTGCTCTGTGCTTGTGGGCACCAAGGAGGGCAGGGTTGTCGCCACGCAGGGCGACCCGGATGCGCCGGTCAACCGCGGCCTCAACTGCATCAAGGGCTATTTCCTCTCGAAGATCATGTATGGTCAGGACCGCTTGACCATGCCGATGCTGCGCAAGTCTGGCGGCGTCTATGACAAGAATGGCGATTTCGAGCCTGTAAGCTGGGACGAAGCCTTCGATGTGATGGCCGAGAAGTGGAAGGCCTCGCTCAAGGAGAAGGGGCCGACCGCGGTCTCGATGTTCGGCTCGGGCCAGTGGACGGTCTGGGAAGGCTATGCAGCCGCCAAGTTCATGAAGGCCGGGTTGCGCTCCAACAATATCGACCCGAATGCGCGCCACTGCATGGCCTCGGCAGTTGTCGGCTTCATCCGCACCTTCGGCATCGACGAGCCGATGGGCTGCTATGACGATCTGGAACATGCAGACACGTTCGTGCTCTGGGGGTCGAACATGGCCGAGATGCACCCGATCCTGTGGTCGCGCCTCACCGACACGCGCCTGACCAAGCCGGGCTGCGAAGTGCATGTGCTGTCGACCTTCGAGCACCGCTCCTTCGAGCTGGCCGATAACGGCATGATCTTCAATCCGCAGACCGATCTGGCGATCCTGAATTACATCGCGAACTACATCATCTCGAATGACATGGTGAACAAGGAGTTCGTCGAGAAGAACGTCAACATCACCAAGACGGCGACCGACATTGGCTATGGCCTGCGCGACAACGATCCGCGCCAGCAGGAAGCCGAGAATCCGAATTCCGGCAAGTTGGAGAAGATCAGCTTCGAGGAGTATGCCGAAGCCGTGTCCAAATACACGCTTGAGTATACCGAGGAGCTTTCCGGCGTTCCGGCCGCGCAACTTGAGGCGCTGGCCAAGCAATATGCCGATCCGAACCGCAAGGTGATGTCGCTCTGGACGATGGGTTTCAACCAGCACACCCGTGGGTCCTGGGCGAACTCGCTGATGTACAACGTTCACCTGCTCGTCGGCAAAATCTCCGAGCCGGGCAACTCGCCCTTCTCGCTGACCGGCCAGCCTTCCGCCTGTGGCACGGCCCGCGAGGTCGGCACCTTTGCACACCGCTTGCCGGCTGATATGGTTGTCGCCAACGACAAGCACCGCGAGATCTGCGAGACCACCTGGGGTGTTCCGGCCGGGACCATCCCGCCGAAGCCGGGCTTCCACGCGGTCCTGATGCACCGCAAACTCAAGGATGGCGACCTGAACTGCCATTGGGTGCAGTGCAACAACAACATGCAGGCCGCGCCGAACATGAACGACGAGGGCTATCCGGGCTATCGGAATCCCGACAACTTCATCACCGTTTCGGACCCTTACCCGACGGTCACGGCGCTGGCCGCCGACCTGATCCTGCCCACCGCGATGTGGGTCGAGAAGGAAGGCGCCTATGGCAATGCCGAACGGCGCACGCAGTTCTGGCGTCAGCAGGTAAAGGCACCGGGTGAAGCCAAGTCGGATGTCTGGCAGGTGATGGAGTTCTCCAAGCGTTTCACGGTCGAGGAAGCCTGGGGCGAGGAGCTGGTCGCGACCATGCCCGAGCTGGCCGGCAAGACGCTCTATGAGGTGCTCTACGAGAACGGCACGGTCAACAAGTACCCGCTCTCCGAGACGGCCGAAGGGTTCGACAACGACGAGTCCGAGGATTTTGGCTACTACGTCCAGAAGGGCCTGTTCGAGGAATATGCGAGCTTCGGCCGGGGCCATGCGCATGACCTCGCCGATTTCGATGTCTACCATCAGGCACGCGGCCTGCGCTGGCCGGTGGTTGACGGCAAGGAGACGCTCTACCGCTTCCGCGAAGGGTATGACCCCTATGTCAAGGAAGGCGAGGGCGTGAAGTTCTACGGCAAGCCAGATGGCAAGGCGAATATCATCTTCGCACCGTATGAAGCCGCCGCCGAAGAGCCGGACGAAGAGTTCAACCTTTGGCTCTGCACCGGTCGCGTTCTGGAACACTGGCATTCCGGTTCGATGACCCGCCGTGTGCCCGAGCTGCACCGGTCCTTCCCCTCGGCTGTTGTCTACATGCATCCGCAGGACGCCAAGGACCGTGGTCTGCGCCGTGGCATGGAGATCGTCATTTCGACTCGTCGGGGCGAGGTTGCCTCCCGCGTGGAGACCCGTGGCCGGAACAAGGTTCCGCGCGGCCTCGTGTTCATGCCGTGGTTCGACGAAGGCCAGCTCACCAACAAGCTGACGCTGGACGCGACCTGCCCGCTCTCGAAAGAGACGGACTACAAGAAATGTGCCTGCAAGGTCGAACGGGCCTGATCGCACTCCAGGAAACGCGCGCCAACCCTGAGCTCTAGGAACGAAGCATGGCAACGCCAGCAAAGCCCAAGAAGATCGACCGTCGTCGATTTCTGACGGATACAGCCCGCATGGCGGCGGGCTGTGCCGTGGGCGGATCTCTGCTTGCTTACATGGCGCGCGACGCAAAGGCGCTTCCGGATCAGGCCCTTCGGCCCCCGGGAGCGCTGAACGAGGATGATTTCCTCGCCGCCTGTGTCCGCTGCGGTCTTTGCGTGCGGGATTGTCCCTATGACACGCTGGTCCTGGCCGATCTCGGCGAGGACGGCCCGGCCACCGGCACCCCCTATTTCACCGCGCGGGATATTCCCTGCGAGATGTGTGACGACATTCCTTGCATCGCCGCCTGCCCGACAGGCGCGCTGGACAAGGCGTTGACGAATATCGAAAACGCCCAGATGGGCACGGCCGTTCTTGTCGATCAGGAAAACTGCCTGAACTTCCTCGGACTGCGCTGCGACGTCTGTTACCGCGTCTGCCCGATGATCGACGAGGCGATCACGCTGGAACCTCGGCACAACGAACGCTCGGGCGCGCATGCGATCTTCGAGCCGGTTGTGCACGCAGAACACTGCACCGGCTGCGGCATCTGCGAAAAGAAATGCATCCTGCCCGAGGCCGCGATCAAGGTGCTGCCGGTGCGTCTGGCCCGCGGCACACCACATGAACATTACCGCAAGGGGTGGGAAGAGAAGGACGCCAAAGGCGCGCCCGTGGTCGAAGGCATTATCGACCTGCCCGACCGTCTGCCAGGACCCGGCACCGACAACCTCGCCGCGCCTGGCGGCTATATCAACGGGTTGGTGGACGGGTTGCCAGCCACGCCCGAGGGCAACTTCGGCGGCGGCTTCGAGCCCGTTTTCAAGCTTCCGGAGGTGGGACAATGAGCACCAAAGGCAAGGTTCATATCCCCGTTGGCCAGGAAGCGCTGGAGGAAAAGGGCTGGTATGGAGCATACAAGTTCCTGATCTGGCGTCGGGTTTCACAGTTCTTCTTCCTGTTCCTCTTCCTTATGGGGCCGTGGTTCGGCATCTGGTGGGTCAAGGGGACGCTCGCAGGATCCATGACGTTCAATTTCCTGCCGCTGAACGACCCGTTCATCCTGACACAGATGTTCGCCACCGGTCACTGGCCCGAAACCACCGCGATCATCGGCGGTTTGCTCGTGATGCTGGTCTATGCCCTTGTCGGCGGGCGCGTCTATTGCTCCTGGGTCTGCCCAATCAACCCGGTCACCGATGGCGCGAGCTGGTTGCATCGCAAGCTCAATATCCAGAAGGGCTGGCAGCCCAAGCGTTCGGCGCGGCTCTGGATTCTCGGCACTGTGCTTCTGATCTCCTTCCTGACAGGCACGATCGCCTGGGAAGTCGTGAACCCGGTCACAATGCTCCATCGCGGGCTCGTCTTCGGTATGGGGTGGGTCTGGGGGCTGGTCGGAGCGATCTTCATCTTCGACCTCTTCGTGGCGCGCCACGGCTGGTGCGGCCATGTCTGTCCCGTGGGAGCGTTTTATGGCCTGCTGGGGAGCAAGAGCCTCCTGCGCATTTCCGCTGTCAAGCGCGACGCTTGCGACGACTGCATGGATTGCTATGCGGTCTGCCCCGAAATCCATGTCATCTCGCCGGCCCTCAAGGGCAAGGGCGAAGCGACGCCCCTTATCCTCTCGCCCGATTGCACCAATTGCGGGCGATGCATCGACGTCTGCGCAATGGACGTCTTCGCCTTTACCAACCGCTTCGACACCCATGTCGATGCCTCGACAGAGGCGGCCTCGAATCCCGAGTCGCCGACACAAAATGCAGCGTGAACTGAGCAACGGAGAACCAACATGAAGAAGCCGGTCCTTGCAGGTATCCTTGCCCTGGCAACCTCCCTGATCCTGGCCGGGATCGGGTTTGCACAAACCGCCGGTGGCCTTTCAACCCTTCGTGGCGCCGGTGTCGAAGACCCGGTTCCACTCGAACAGGTCTTTCAGCAGGAAACGCAGAGGTTCACGCGCGAATACCGCCAGCAACCGCCGCTGATCCCGCATTCCATCGACCAGTACCAGGTAGACCTCAAGGCAAACCAGTGCCTGACCTGCCATGACTGGACCAACGCGGGCGAGCGGAACGCCCCGACCCTGTCCATGACCCATTATCTCGACCGCGACGGCACCGAGATGGATCATGTCGCCGGCACTCGCTGGTTCTGTAGTCAGTGTCACGTGCCGCAGGTCAATGCGCCGGCACTTGTTGACAATACGTTCGAATCCACGGCCACGCGCTAAGGCCTCCGGCAAGAAGGAGCAAAAAGCTATGGCTGATCACTCGAATGGAAAACGTCCGGGCTTTCTGCGGCGGATCTGGAACGGCTTCTGGAGCCCCACCGGCGTCCTGAGCCTCGGATTCCTGCTCATCGCCGGGTTCATAGGGGGCGTACTCTTCTGGGGCGGCTTCCACTGGGCGCTGGAGGAAACCAACAACGAGGAGTTCTGCATCGGCTGTCATACGATGGCGAAGAACTTCGACGAATACACGGAGACGGTGCACTACAACAATCACTCGGGCGTCCGCGCGACCTGTCCCGATTGCCACGTCCCCAAGGAATGGCAGCACAAGGTCAAGGCGAAGATCATGGCGTCCAAGGATCTCTATCATGAGATTATGGGCACGATCGACACGGATGCGAAATACGAGGACCGCCGGCTTCATATGGCCGGAGCCGTCTGGACCAAGATGAAGAAGACTGACAGCCGGGAATGCCGCAACTGTCACAATTTCGACTATATGGACTTCACCATTCAGGAGAATCGCGCCGCCGCCGAACATCAGCGGGCGCTGGACGAAAACATGACCTGCATCGACTGCCACCAAGGCATCGCACACACGCTGCCTGCAGGTTTCCTGGATGAATACCGTCACATCGTCGAGGGAATGGACAGCGAAGCCGTGGTCAGCGAAAGCGCGATCATTGATCTCGGAGGTCTTGTGGACGCTACCCGAGGCTTCCTTGGAGGCAAAGACGCGGACTGACGATCCGTCAACTCGGTATCACGCAAAAAAGAGGCCGGGCATGTTTCCATGCCCGGCCTCTTTTCTGCGCCCCGGGGAGGAGGCAGGACGCAGTCTCAGCCAGCCCAGGTCCAGCGGAAACTCGCGTCCACTGTCGGATTGATCCGCATTTCCGGGCAATTCACCACTTCGATCTTGTAGACACCCGCCGTATCGAAAGTCTCGAACCCTTCCCACTCGCCAGCCGCATTACGCCGTTCGAGCTGCACATTGCCGCTCCCGGGATCGACATCCAGCGTCGCCGGCTTGGCCCAATGGGGGAATTCCTCGGTCACGAAGGGGTCAGTCTGCCAGGTGCTCATTCGGGGTTCCTTTCCTGCAAGGCTCTGTCCTGTGCCGTCGGAGATTGGGCCTTCGCACGCCCCCGACTGCGACCCAGTCCCCGCACATAGCCAGCCATGTGGCAGAAAACGGAGAAGGCTCGGACAGGAGAGATCAGCATCTCTTTCGACAATTCGTTCAACGCGCGACGAGATTTCCCCAAATTGGTAAAGGCCTGCTTGCCAGCCCCGCCGCATCATCAACACTTTGTTAAGGAATCAGCCGTTCTCCCCCGGTGAAGCGTCGATCAGCGCCAGCGCCACAAGGGCGCCCGCCGATCCGTGCGAGTAAATACGTCACGGATCATTATATCCGCGTCGACGTCCTCGCAGACGACATGCCGATAGCCACCGCCACGGTCCTGCAAACACACGCCAAGAGCGCTTTTCGAGCGCTCTGCCGCCTTGCGCGACGCGCGGAGCCCACAACCGGAAGGGTCACAACACGCTACGGCGCCGGGTCAACGCTCTCCAGCGCCCGTAAACGGATCCTTCATAGCAGGCTGCTACCAAAGGGACGGGTGTTAAATGAGGTGGTGGTATGAGCGTTGGGTCCAACGCGCCAGTCATCATCAAGCGGAAAAAGGTTGTCAGCGGTGGCGGACACCACGGTGGTGCGTGGAAAGTCGCCTATGCGGACTTCGTAACGGCCATGATGGCCTTTTTCATGCTGATGTGGCTGCTGAACGCGACAACAGAAAAGCAGAGGAAAGGAATCGCGGATTACTTCTCGCCGACGATTCCACTCAATCGAATCTCCGGAGGCGGCGATGGCAGCCTCGGCGGGGATTCTGTCTTCACCGAAGACACGTTGGCACAAAATGGAATCGGAGCGTCCAACCGATTTGCGTCCGTGCGAACTGTTGGCACCCCGGGTGTTCCGACGAAACAAGACCGGGAGCTCCGCGGCATCGAGGAAATGCTGCTCGGCGGGGGTGGTGAGAGCATGGCGATGGAAAATGCCATGCGCCACATCGTGACCCGGGTCACGGATGAAGGACTGATTGTCGAACTTTTCGCAACGGAAGGCGAGCCGCTTTTCCAGGCCGGCGGGGCGGAACCAACACCGCTGCTGGAATCGCTTCTGGCAATGGTTGGGCGTGTTTTTTCCTATGCGACCAATGACGTGGCCGTGAAAGGCTTCAGTCGGTCCCATGCGATCGTTTTGGCCGAAAACCCGGTTTGGGATCATTCCCTGGCACGCGCGCAATTTGCCAGAGTGCAACTCGCCCGGGCTCTTGGCGAAGAAAGAATCGAACGCATTGCAAGCTACGCGGATCGTCATCCTGCGGTCGAAAACCCCATGTCGATGCGGAATGATCGCCTTGAGATCGTATTGCTTCGAACCGACCTGGACTGAATTGAAAGAAGCTAAAACTTTATCTGTTAGCCCGGCATTAAAGCGGGGGCGCCAGTATCGTGGCCAATCTGGTCGCAGCAGCAGAAAGGCGCCGATCTATGACCATTTCTTCTTCCTTGAATGCCGGGGTTGCAGGCCTTGCCGCCAATGCAACCCAGCTGGCAACGATTTCTGACAACATCGCCAACTCCTCGACCTATGGTTACAAGCGCGCGGTAACAGATTTCCACTCGATGGTGATCGATGGTGGGAGCGGTTCCTATTCCGCCGGTGGCGTTCGCGTGACGACAAACCGAATCATCGACGAAACCGGTGCTCTGGTAACGACGTCGAACTCGACCGACATTGCAGTCCGCGGCAACGGCTTTCTTCCGGTGACGACGGAATCCGACGTCGCTACCGACAACGGCGAAGAAGCCATGTTGCTGACGACGACTGGATCTTTCCGGACCGATGAGGACGGCATTCTCAAGACCGAAAGTGGACTGGTCCTCATGGGGTGGCCCGCCGAAGCTGACGGAACGATGCCGGAGTTTGCTCGCGACACCGCCGATAGCCTTGAGCCCGTGCAGATCAACGTGAACCAGTTTGCCGGCGAACCGACAGAGAATATCTCGCTTGGTGTGAACCTTCCCGCGACCGAGACCGAATCCACCGGTGAGGGCGACTCATTGACCCTGCCTATCGAGTACTATGACAATCTCGGCCGGTCTCAATCACTTACGATTACCTTCACGCCGGAAGTCTCCACCGTTGTAGGGACTGCCACCAACTCATGGAGCATGACGATCGAGGACTCCGCCACAGTTGGAGAAATCATCGCAGCCTATGATATCGAGTTCGCGGACGACCGCGACTATGGCGGCACGATCGAAAACGTCACCGCGAACACAGCCACCGAGACGATCGATGACGTGGATGCCACATTGGCGTCGGTCTATGATGCTACGACCGGGATCCTCACTGTGAATGTGGATGGCGGGCCGATCGAAATCGATATCGGCGCTACACATGACTCCGCCGGACTGACGCAGCTTTCGGACAGCTTTGCGCCGACTTCGATAACCAAAGACGGCTCGCCAGTCGGCAACATGACCTCTGTTGAGGTGGACTCGAACGGCTATGTCATCGCCAATTTCGATATCGGCATCTCTCGCGTCGTTTATCAGATCCCGCTGGTCTCCATGTCGAATCCCAATGGTCTGACCTCGCTCGACAACCAGACCTACGAGATCTCGTCCGAAAGCGGCAGTTTCTACCTCTGGGACGCCGGTGACGGCGCGACAGGCGACATTGTCAGTTATGCTCTCGAGGAATCGACGGTCGACGTCGCGAATGAATTGACCAACCTGATCACCACGCAGCGCGCCTATTCGTCCAACGCCAAGGTTATCCAGACCGTGGACGAGATGCTGCAGGAAACCACAAACATCAAGCGCTAGGATCTATCCAGCGCCCAGGAGGTCGTAAGCCATGTCGCTCACATCGTCCCTTGCCAGTGCCTTGTCCGGCCTGACCGCGGCCTCCCGGTCGATCGATGTTGTCTCTGCCAACGTTTCCAATGCGATGACAGATGGATATGCCAAACGAGAGATCCAGCTCGCCTCGGAAACCGTTGGTGGGAACGGGGCTGGTGTGAAAGTCGTAGGTATCACCAGGCTTGTCAACGAACGCGCCCTCGCGGATCAACGCGAGGCCAATGCCAACTCAGCCAACGCCGAAACTCAAGCGGACGCATGGCTCCGGATCGAGACAGCAATCGGCTTCCCAACCGAGGATGGCTCTCTCACAGATCGAATTGACGCTTTCGAATCCGCCCTGATCTCGGCGTCTAGCCGGCCGGAAGAAACCGTCCGCCTGCAAGATGCAATCTCGGCGGCGGTTTCCCTGGCTGAAAGCATCAATGGCATCGCCGACGAGATATCGGATGTGCGGATGGACGCCGATGCCGACATCGCGACCATGGTCGAAGATACCAACACGATGTTGCAACAGGTCGAAACGCTGAACTGGCAGGTTTTCAAGATGGGCAACAGCGGTCAAGATACGGCCGCATTGATGGATGAAAGACAGTCTATCATCGACTCGCTGTCTGAAATTATACCGATCCGCCAGGTCAATCGGGATGGCAACCAGGTCGCCTTGTTCACCTCTGGGGGTGCCACCCTCATCGACGGCCCAGCGGCAGAGCTTTCCTTTACCCCGCACATCATCATCACGCCAAACATGACAATCGAGAACGGCCAACTCTCGGGCCTTGAACTGAACGGCGAGCCGCTATCGATCAACTCGACCTATGGGTCTATCGAAGGTGGTCGCCTGGCCGCCGCCTTCGAAGTCCGCGACTCGATAGCCACAGAAGCCCAGTCATCTATTGACGCAATCGCGCGAAATCTCATCGAGAGATTCGAGGATAGCACCCTCGATCCTTCGATCGCGACCAGCGGAACAGGGTTGTTCACGGACAACGACTTGGCTTTCGTGTCAACTGAAGAAGTGGGCATTGCCAACAGCTTGAAGGTCAACAGTTTGGTTGATCCCGCTGAAGGCGGCGAGGTATGGCGCCTTCGGGATGGTATCGGAGCGGCCGTCTCTGGTGCGGTCGGAGATTCCAGCCTGATATCTGCACTTGCAGATAGAATCGCCGAAGCCACATCTCCGACGAGCGGACCATCCACCGGACTTTCTCGTTCCTTTACCGGACTGGCCTCCGACTTCCTGTCCTCGATTGATTCGAGTTTCCGAAATCAGGAAGCCTCACAGGCTTTCCATACAGCTCGAGCAGACGCTCTGGCTTATGAGCTCGCGGAAGACAGCGTCGATACAGATGACGAAATGCAGAAACTGCTGATGATCGAAACGGTCTATGCGGCGAACGCGCGCGTCATTGATACCATCGACCAACTCATGCAACAAATACTGGAGCTCTGATCATGGCAGTGTCATCGATTGGTGATCTCGCGACGAGCACCATGCTTCGAAGTCAGAATTCGCGACTTCAATCCGAAATGGACACCTTGGTTCAGGAACTTTCCAGCGGAAAGGTTTCTATACGTGATACCGCGTTGGGAGGAAGCTACCGAGCGATCTCAGGCATCCAGACTTCGTTGAAGCGTCTTGAGGCATTCGAGCTTGCTGCAACAGAAGCCGAAGGTTTTTCCGATGCAATGCAGTCTTCGTTAGGGTCAATTCAGGAGGCGACCGGCAACCTTTCCGTAGAACTTCTCGCTGCCGGAAACTCGGGGACTGCCACGAGTGCCTCAGCAAGCGTCGCCGGAGCAAGGCAGGACTTTGAGGCAATCATCTCATGGCTGAATACCAGCTACGCTGGACGTACCGTATTCGGTGGGGTCGCAACGGATACGTCCGCAATTGCAGATGCGAGTGATATCCTCTCCAACCTTGAGACAGAAATCACAGCCAGCGGAGCTGCCACCGTCTCCGACGTAGAGGCGGTTGTTCGGGATTGGTTTGCTGCTGGGTCAGCATACTTGGGATCGAGTCAGACATTGTCTCCCATGACGGTTGGCGCAGGTCAAACAGTGGAGTTCGACATCACTGCACAGAACCAAGAAATCCAGGATACACTTTCAGGAATAGCCATGGCTATTTTTGTGGACTCGCCTTCCGTTGTTTTTTCCAGTGACCAACAAGTTCTTTTGGCGGAGCGCGCGGGAGAAATTCTGCTGAGAGCAAATCAAGATCTACTCGTCTCTCGTGCTGATGTGGGCGCATTGCAAGAGACAATAGAGGACGCACAAGTAGAAATGATCTCTGAACGAACTTCAATGGATCTCGCTCTCAGCGAGCTAATGACGGCGGATCCATATGATCGCGCTACAAAACTTACACAAATCGAAACTCAGATCGAAATGCTTTACACTTTGACGGTTAGAACCTCCAACCTAAACCTAACCAACTTCCTGTGATGAAACATTTTCTCATTGCAATTGTCGCAGTTGCGCTCACGACGTTGAGTTGTAACGCAGGCCAAGTCCGGATCAAGGACCTCGTTGAGTTCGACGGCGTTCGAGGTAACGATCTTGTTGGGTATGGCCTGGTCGTCGGCCTGAATGGAACGGGAGATGGAATCCGAAACGCTCCATTTACCGAAGAGATTATGTCCAATATGCTGGAGAGATTAGGCGTCAACGTAACCGGAGAACAGTTTCGTCCAAAGAATGTTGCTGCCGTATTTGTCACCGCAACACTCCCGCCATTTGCGCGATCCGGTAGCAGGATAGACGTATCGGTTTCTGCGATCGGGGACGCAAAGAGCCTGATGGGCGGAACTCTGGTCATGACACCTCTGACAGCGGCTGACGGCCAGATTTATGCTGTCGGCCAAGGCGCGGTCATAGCCGGCGGGGCCGCTGCCGAGGGCGACGCAGCTTCCGTTGTAACGGGCGTCCCAACTTCTGGCGTGATTCCAGCCGGCGCACGGGTCGAACGGGAAATCGACTTCGATTTTACTGCTCTCCAATCGCTTCGACTTGCGTTGCGAGTCCCAGACTTCACGACAGCAGGGCGTATAGAGACGGCGATAAATCGTTCATTCGGTCGCCAGGTCGCGCTAATGCTGGACTCAGGAACAGTGGAGTTCGACATTGTGGCAACCCGTGCGGGCTCACCGGCTCGTGCTATCAGCCGTATAGAGAACTTGACGGTCGAACCGGAACGAAAGGCTCGGGTTGTTGTAGACCAGCGCTCTGGAACGATCGTTATGGGAGATGATGTCAGGATTTCGCGTGTTGCTGTCTCGCAAGGAAACCTTACCCTTCGGATTGAAGAAACGCCAGTTGCCGTTCAGCCAAATCCATTCGCACCGGGCCATTCAATAGTGGTTCCGCGTTCGACAGCGCAGATAGAGGAAGAACCGGGAATTGGCCTTGCAGAAATTGACGGCAGCACGTCTCTTGCAGAAGTCGTGGCAGGACTGAATGCGCTTGGTGTGGCTCCACGCGACTTGATCGATATCCTCAAGAGCATCAAGGCGGCGGGTGCGCTTCATGCGGAGTTCGTGGTGCACTAGAATGTCTCGATTGATAAAACTCGCCTATCCTCGGCCGGCGTCGCGAGGTAATCCGTTACGATCAGGCCCGGCTTTGTTGCTGTAACCGCCCCCGACTGCGTCTGATGTGCCACGGTGGGTTTGTCACAATCCACATTGGAGGCGGTTTTTTCAGAGATTACCATTATCGGACTGGATCTTGCGAAGAGTGTTTCCCATGTGCACGGCGCAGATGCGCAAGGCAATCCTGTGCTTCGCAAGAAGCTGAGGCGCAGTCAGCTACTCGATTTCTTCGGTCGACTTGAGCCCTGTGTCGTCGCGAAGGAAGCCTGCGGCGGCGCTCACTAATGGGGTCGCGAGATCGGGAAGAGCTTTGGCCGAAACTGGGTGATGGGGTGTGAAAGGGTGGCATATCTTGGCGGTGATGAAGCCTGCCGAAACCTCCAGATGGAGAGATACGCCATGAAGAGCGATACAGCAGTGATCCCCCTTCGTCAGCCAGATTCGGTTGACGACCCGCTGACCGAGATTGCCCGAGAAGGCGCGCGCCGCATGCTGGCCGCCGCGCTCAAGGCTGAGGCCGATGCGTTCGTTTCTCAGTTCTCAGACGAACAGCTTCCCGATGGACGCAAGCGTCTTGTCCGGCACGGATAAGGCCCGGAGCGAACGATCCGGACGGGGATCGGTGCGCCGGAGGTGCAGCGTCCGAAGGTGCGTGACCGAACCGCTGTTCCCGAGGCTGAGAAGATCCGGTTCTCTTCCGCCATTCTTCCGCGGTGGGCCCGTCGTTTGAAAATCCTCGATGCAATGTTGCCGGTCCTCTACCTGGGTGGCATATCCACTGGGGACTTCCAGTAAGCTCTGAGCGCGCTCCTCGGATCAGATGCCCCAAACCTGTCGCCCGGTGTGATTTCGCGGCTGACCGGCGACTGGCAGCAGGAATACGACCGCTGGCAACATCGCGACCTTTCGGCCCGCCGCTACGTCTATGTCTGGGCAGACGGCGTCTATCTCTAGGCGCGGATGGAGCCTCAGGCCGAGTGCATCCTCGTCATCATCGGCGCCACGCCCGAAGAAAAGAAGGAACTGGTGGGATTCCAGGTCGGTGTGCGGGAGAGCGCTCAGAGCTGGCGCTAATTGCTGGTGGACATCAAGGTACGGGGACTTGCGATCCCTCCAGGGATCGCCGTCGGCGACGGAGCCATGGGGTTCTGGAAAGCGCTTGATGAAGTCTTTCCCACGACCCGCCACCAACGATGCTGGGTGCACAAGGTTGCCAATTTGCTCAACAAGTACCCCAAGTCGATGCAGCCCGGCGTGAAATCCGACCTCCGGGAAATCTGGCAGGCCGAGACGCGCGCTGCGGCCCAGTTCGCCATGCAAACCTTCGCCGGGAAATACGCCGCAAAATACGCCAAGGCCGTCGAATGCCTGACGAAAAACCGCGAAGCCCTCCTGGCATTCTACGATTTCCCCGCGGAACACTGGGACCATCTGAGAACAAGCACCCCAATCGAGAGCGTCTTCGCCACCGTGCGGCATCGAACCGTCCGAACCAAAGGTGCGCTGTCGCAGAAGACGGCGAAGCTGATGGTTTTCAAGCTGGTCCAGGCCGCCTCAAGGAAATGGCGCCGCCTCTCCGGAGCAAACCAGTTGCCATTGGTCATCGAAGGCATCAAGTTCTGCGACGGTGTCGCCAACGAAGAGACCGGAAACCGCGCCGCCTGATCAGGCCGCATCACCCAAATTCAGCCATAGCTCCCGAAAGATTCCGCCGCACAGATTGAGATCGGTTCAGTTCGAGTTCATTCACCTGCTATTTGAGTAGCGTCCGTCATCTCGATGAGCTGAATGAGGTTGCCGCATGTGTCGTCGAGAACCGCCATGCGGACAGGCCCAGCATCCATAGGCTCGACGGTGAACTCAACGCCCAGATCGCCCAGTCGTTTTCGTTCTGCCTCAAGGTCCCGCACCTGAAACGAATGTGCGGGGATGCCGTCAGCGACAAGTGCTTCCTTGTAAGGCTTCACGGCAGGATGATCGCTTGGTTCGAGCAACAACTCAGGTCCGTTCGGGTCTTCAGCGGAAACAACGGTCAGCCAACGGTTCTCGCCCATTGGGACATTGTTCTTCACGGTGAAACCAAGGGCTTCGGTGTAGAACTTTTCTGCCTTTTCCTGGTTGTCGACAAAGACGTTGGTCACATAGGTTTTCATATCGTCGGTTCCTTTTCCTTGTAGTTCGCCAGCCATGACGCTGCGGCGGTATGATCCTCGGTGATCCGCAACGAATGGGCTTTCGTGCGTCCTTTCCATGTCGTCTCGATCAAGCCTGCCTTTTCGATGACAGAGAGATGCTGTGAGACCGTCTGGCGGGACAAGGCTACGCCATCCTCGGCAACAGATGCAGCACACACCTCGAATAGTGACTGAGCCTCATGCCTGCTCAGGTGGTCGATGATGCGGCGGCGTGTGCTGTCAGCGAGTGCCTTGAATATGAGATCGAGTTGTTCGTCTTGCATGGTGTCTATATGTAGTAATTTTACTGCATGTAATTTTCTTGAAGGAGCCCTGTCAAGGGCGCGGTCGAGTGGGGTCAATCCGGTTCGTTTCCAGAACAACTGGCAGTGCCGCGAACGTCCGCTTCAAATGTCCATGTTCGACTTTTATTTGGGAAGGTCAGGAAGTTTCGCGACTGCAGCGAACGGCAGTAAGGTCGGCAATCTACCAGTCCGTGCGGGCCGCAGCATTCGGAAGAAAGGGCTCATGCCCGACCTTGGCCGCGCCGCCGAATCTGCGTGATAAGATGGCGCACCAACGTCGGGTTGGTGTCGTGGCAGGGCGTGGCGGATCGTAGGAGCCATCATGCCCATTGCCGACATCTCAGCCATTCTCGGCAACGCAGAATTTCCTGCCGTCGTCATTTGACAGTGGTCCATGCAGATGAGAACCGGACGTTCGCAGCGCCCAACACCAAGGACGAGTAAGCGGACAGAGCCGCCGCTCACGTCTGCTGCAGGAAGGTCGGCTGACTGCGCAAGGGGACCTAGGTCGAAGGCGCCTTTTGCATGCGAGTTTTTCGATGGAAGGCCCATCACGCTTCCGAGAAGCGGCGAGGTGATGCATCGACAAGGTCATCGTCTCGGAGCACAGTGGCGGTATGATTGCTGTCATGCGCCTTGTCTGGATTTGCGTGCTCGCTGTGTTCGTTCTGGGACCGGCGGTGCAATCCAGTTCACATGACCCAATGACGATGGAGGGAATGACCCATCACGTGATGGATGCCGATATGTCCGGGTGTGCAGGCTGTGATCCCATGGCGAGTAATCAAAACGCTGTCTGTGCCGATGCCTGCGATGCCGTTCAGTTGGCATTCCTTCCGACCGAAGTGTCGATCCCGCCAGTTGTTCCGGGCCAAGCGGCTCACACGACCCAACACGGTCAAAGAGGCCGAACCGGCACACCAGACCCGTTTCCTCCGCGAAGCACCGACATTCTGTGACGCACTCATCGCCTTCGCGCGATGACCTTTACTGCCCCCAACCGCAACTCGGAAGCCAGTCCGAATGCGTTCGGGGCAGGTTCCCATCCACAAATCCGCGATCCGCCTCCCTGGTGAAGGGGCATCCCATGATCCGCATGTTCAGTTCTTCGAAGGAAACCCTATGAAACATCTCCTTGTTGTCGCCAGCCTCTTCGCGACAGCCCCCGCGCATGCCACTGAACTCATCAAGATCTATCGGGACCCGAGTTGCGGATGCTGCACGTCATATGCCGAGTATCTGACCGATCATGGCTACGACGTGACCATTATCGACGACGAGAACGTGCCGGAACGTGCCGAAGCTGCCGGGGTGCCCGAAGGAGGGCTGTCCTGTCATCATTCGGCAGTGGGCGGCTACGGTGTGCATGGGCATGTCCCTGCGGAAATCATCGATCGGTTGCTTGCCCGGCGGCCCGATGTCGCCGGTATCGTCCTTCCGGGAATGCCGGAAAACTCCCCGGACATGGCGCCAGAAAAATACGGAACCTTGAAGGTCTTCTCCTATGGGCCAAAGGGCGTAGCGTTGTTCTCTGATGAGTAGGAAAGCAACGCAACGTGCCATGCTCGTCTCAGCCCTGATCGCTGCAGGGTGTGTCGGGGTCTTTGCGATGCGCGGCGCAGGTCCTGAGGTTGCTGACGGTTCCGTCCCCGAGCACGGATCACCAATGGTAGAGGTTCGCGTTCCTTCAGAGTTATCTGCCAAGGCCCAGATCGGAAAGCGCGGCTTTGACGCCCGATGCGCCGAATGCCACGGCCCGAGTGCTGCCGGGCAGGACGGCGTTGCACCACCTCTGATCCACAAAGTCTACGAACCGAGTCATCACGGCGACATGTCGTTTCTGATGGCCGCAAAGAACGGCGTTCGTGCGCACCATTGGTCTTTTGGCAACATGCCCCCCATCGACGGGCTGACCGATGCCGACGTGGCCAACATCACGCTCTACGTGCGGGAGCTTCAGCGGGAGAACGGCATTCAATGAAAACTGGATTTCGACTTTTGGCAGCACTGGGCTTGTCCGCCTTGGCAGCGACGGCTTGGGCGCATGGCGGTGCGACAGGAATCGTTAAGGAACGCATGGACGGAATGACCGCCATGGAGAACGTCATGAAATCGCTGGCGCCGATGATGAAAGGAGCGACAAGCTATGACGAAGCCTCCGTCGCAACAGGCGCGAAAGTCCTTTCGCTGCATTCCGGAGAGGCAATAACGGCCAGGTTTCCGGAGGGCAGCGGTGGGATGCCATCCGAAGCGACGGACGCGATCTGGTCCGACTGGGACGAGTTCGAAGCGCTCGCTTTGCGCCTGGAAACGCTCGCTGCGGGTCTGGAACAGGCCGTTGCAAATGAAGGCGGGGACATGTCCGGCCTGACAATGGTCGGTGACGGCGCCAGTTTGACGGTCGAACAACTTGCCGAGATGCCCGCGGAGCATGTGTTCGTGATGATCGGGCGAACCTGTGCCGCTTGTCACAAGAAGTTCCGCGAAAGGGCGAAATGACATGGCGGGTTGGTCATCATTCTTGCCACGCGCGTCGGCTGCTTTCATCACCGGTGCCATCCTTGCGGGGCTTGCAAGTTGGCTTCTGCTCGGGAACGCAGGCCGGGCATTCATGCAGCCGGAAGATGTCGACACAGCAGTTGGACAATCTCTTTACCAGGAACATTGTGCATCCTGCCACGGCTCCAATCTCGAAGGTCAGGAAGACTGGCAATCACCTGATGGAGACGGCCTCCTGCCAGCTCCTCCACACGATGAAACCGGCCATACGTGGCATCACGGCGATGCGTTGCTCTTCACCTATACGCAACTGGGAGGCGCGGAGACGCTTGCACGCCAGGGCATCGAGTTCGAAAGCAACATGCCCGGCTTCAGTGAGGTTCTGAGTGATCAGGAAATCTGGAACATCCTTGCCTTCATAAAGTCCACTTGGCCAGAGCGGATCAGGGAAATCCAGACCGTCCGCACGGAAGCGGAACGGCGAAAAGTGGGAAATTGACCCGCAATTGAGTTCGAAGAGTTCGGAAATGCGATTTGTCCCTTTGCCGAGGGCGGCAACTCTGTCGGCATCCTACCAGTTCGTGCCCGCGGCAGCATTCTGCACAATGGGCTCTAAGCCGACGTGCGGCACGGCAGAGCAAGACCCGGTTTCGAGGTTGCCCGACTGTCGGCTCCAAACGTCGAGGCATGACTGGCTCGCGCCTTCGGCGAATTTCCGGTGTCCGCCCTCCCTGTCGGTTTCTGCATCGGCGAGGTGTCGTTGCGAAATTCGTCCTGAAGGCGAGTTTCCTCTTTCTCCTAATCACGCGCCGAATGTCGCCAATCCGTCGGCATAGGCGCCGAGCGCAAAGGGCCGTAGTTCTGAAACTGGAAGTCACCCCAGGAAATGCTTTGCGGACATCCGACAGATGTCCTCAGAAGACCGGAAGCTCGGGCAAACCATCAGTTCGTACTCGGCGCAACATTCGGCAAAGAGGGCTCTCAACAGACCTTCGCAGCGCAGGGGATCAAGGTCGGCAGAGCGGACAGTGTTGCGATTCTACGGCATTTTCGCAATGGCCGCCGACAGCACGAAGCGGCTGTATCTCGGGGGCGCAACTTGCTCGCCTTGGGACAGAAAAGCGCCCTTGGTCGTTATGCGCATGACGGCAGGCTCCGCGCCGTAAAGCATCGCCCCGTTGGTACCGAGGCCGACCATTCACCACGGTTCAGTTGAGGCAAGTCGGACCAAGCGGGCAAAGGCGCCTGAAGTCTGCAATTGATGTTCATTTGTGGTATACTCCAGATATCTGGAGTCGAAAGGCATGATCACGCTTTCGGTCAATGGACGGCTGGTAGACCTTGAAGAGGGTGCAAACCTGCTTGATGCCGCAAAGGCCGCAGGTGTCCATGTTCCGACGCTTTGTCACTATCCTGGCCTGCCCGCGCAGGCAGTCTGTCGCATGTGCCTCGTGGAGGTTGAGGGCGAAGACGAGCCAACACCGGCTTGCAAGACCCTGGCGAGAGACGGCGATATTGTGACAACGGATTCCGAGGCCCTGCAGGCCTTCCGGCGCGCGGATGCGGAGTGGATCCTGGCGCGCCATCCGAATGACTGCATGCGCTGCGAAGTCAACGGCGCGTGTCAACTCCAGCACCTTGTCAGTGAACACCAGTGGGAAGACCGTTGGCCCAAGGTGCCCGCTGGCCCGGCAGACCCTCAAGACATCCTTTCCACCGACCATACCTCGCCCAGCATCTGGCGGGATCTCTCGAAATGCATCGAATGCGGTTTGTGTGCCGAAGCCTGTGGAGAGGCCGGCCAGAACCAGAATATCATCGGCTTTGGAGAGAGGGGCTTCGATCGCCGCCCCGTGACCGTCTTTGACACCCCCCTGCGGCAAACCAACTGCATTTCCTGCGGTCAGTGCACGCTTGTCTGTCCGGTCGGCGCACTGATCGAAACCCCGCACTGGCATGAGGTGCTTCACACGCTCGATGGGCATCGGCGCATTTCGGTCGTCCAGGTCGCCCCGGCGACCCGCATCGCGATCAGCGAGGAGTTCGGCCTGGCGCCCGGGACCGTCAGCACCGGCCAGTTGATCAACGCGCTGAGATTGCTTGGGTTCGACCATGTTTTCGACACGAATTTCGCCGCCGATCTCACGATCATGGAGGAAGGTTCCGAACTGCTGGCGCGCATCGAGGCCGGGACGCACCTGCCGCTGTTCACATCCTGTTGCCCCGGCTGGGTGAACTGGGTCGAACTGAACCGGCCGGATCTCCTGCCGCATCTGAGCACGACGAAATCGCCTCAGCAAATGCATGGTGCAATCGCCAAACGGGGCGGCTTCTCGCGCACACTGGGACCGGATTTCGCAGCGGGACGTGCGGAGCCCTATGTCGTCAGCGTCATGCCCTGCACCGCCAAGAAGGACGAGGCCGTGCGCCCAGGAATGTCCGGCGACGTGGATCACGCGCTGACCACTCGGGAGCTGGCCAGGATGATCCGGGCGCGCGGGATCGCCTTTGGTGGGCTCTCCGACGATGGTCAATTCGACTGCCCGCTTGGAGAGAGCACGGGCGCGGCACAGATCTTTGGCGCGTCGGGCGGTGTCATGGAAGCGATGCTCCGCACGGCATCGCACCTCGCGGGCGTGGATGACACGTTCCCGTTGGAGTGGCATGGCCTGCGCGGCGTGGAAGACGGCATAAAGGAAGCGACGATACCCGGCATCGGAACCGTCGCCGTGTGCAATGGCATTGCAGCGGCCCAGCGGATGCTGGAGACGGAGGCGTGGCGACGGGACTATATCGCCATCGAGGTCATGGCCTGCGTCGGCGGTTGCCTTGGCGGCGGCGGCGAACCGAAATCCATGGACCCGAACATCCTCCAGAAACGCGCCAAGGCGATCTACGGGATCGACGCACAGGCACCGCGCCGCCGCTCCTTTGAAAATACGGATGTTCAGGCCTTGTATGCCTCCGAGTTGGGCGTGCCGAACTCTCCCGAGGCGCACCGTTTGCTGCACACGCAATACGCGGCCAGGCATTCCAGGCGATCCTTGCTGCTGAGATTCCTGGATTGCGTGGACAGGCGCGACGGCGCTGGAGCAGCGCGCCTGTTCCATCCGGACGGTGTTTGGTCGACAGCCTCTGCATCCGGCGACCTCACCGGCTCCGGGGAGATCGAGGCCTTCATAAACAGAGATCTGCCGCCACGAAGGTTCGGCGCGGAATATGCCCGGCACAGGATGGAGACCGCGGCAGATACCGATGATCTCAAGGTTCTGGCCCCGGACGGGAACCGGTACCGGTTTCATCTGCGCCTCTGCGAGCTGGACGATGGACCAAACTCAGGAACGGTAATCGAAACACTCACGCGCGAGGTTTCCTGACGCTGGACAGAGACCATTCTGCGCGATGTCAAGGCGTCGCCCCCTGATCTGGCGTAGACTGGTCCTCGCGACGAAAGGCGCCTGACCGAGTCCTCTCCAGGCGCTTTCGTGATTTGCGCAAGGATCGGTGCGAAACAGGCACAAACCCATGCCGGAGATGGCAAAAAACCGTTTTTACGACGCGACCACGGAAGACGTGCTGGCAGCGCTTCAAGCGACGGCATCTGGCCTCGACAGCTCTGAGGTAACACGCAGGCTGGAGCGTTACGGCCCGAACTGCCTTCCGGAACCTCCGCGGCGCAGCCCGGTCCTGCGGTTCCTGGCGCAGTTTCACAGCGTGCTCATCTACGTTCTGATTGGCGCGGCTATCGTGACGATGGCGCTCGAGCACTGGGTGGATTCCGGTGTTATCCTTGCCGTCGTGCTGGTCAATGCCGTCATCGGTTTCGTTCAGGAAGGCCGGGCAGAGGACGCGCTGGACGCCATCCGGGGGATGCTCGCCCCCCGTTCGGCGGTCCTGCGGGATGGGCGGCGGATCAGTGTTGATGCGGCGGAGTTGGTGCCGGGCGATATCGTTCTGATCGGCGCTGGCGATCGCGTCCCTGCGGATCTGCGCCTGATCGAGGCGCGAAGCCTTCGTCTGGAAGAAGCGATCCTGACAGGGGAATCCGTTCCTGTGGACAAGGGCACCGCCCCCGTCCCGACCGGCGCGGCGCTCGGAGACAGGAGTTCGATGCTGTTCTCAGGCACGCTGGTGGCAACCGGCGTCGGGCGTGGTGTGGTTGTCGCGACCGGACTGGAGACCCAGATCGGGCGGATCAGCGGTATGCTGTCGGAGGTCGAAACCCTGACCACGCCGCTTGTCCGGCAGATGGACCTGTTCGCCAAATGGCTGACCGTTTTCATCCTGCTCGTCGCGGCGAGCCTTCTGGCCTACGGCCATTTTGTCGGAAAACTTGCTTTCGCGGATCTCTTTATGGCCGTGGTCGGGCTCTCTGTCGCCGCGATCCCGGAAGGTTTGCCGGCCGTGCTCACGATCACATTGGCGGTCGGTGTGCAGGCGATGGCACGCCGAAACGCGATCGTGCGTGTCCTGCCAGCGATGGAAACCCTGGGGGCCGTGTCGGTCATCTGTTCGGACAAGACCGGCACGCTCACCCGCAACGAGATGATGGCCAGCACATTGGCTGCGGCCGAACATCTCTACTCGGTCGATGGCAACGGCTACGCGCCCGAGGGGGCGGTCAAGTGGCGTGAGGCCGATGTCCAACCGGACGAACATGCGGTTTTGATGGAATTCGCCCAGGCCGCAGGGCTTTGCAATGACGCGATGCTGGCCGCCGCTCCGACGGGTTGGCGGGTCGAGGGCGATCCGATGGAAGGCGCGTTGATTGCCCTGGCCGGCAAGATCACCAAGGAAGGCGCCGAACCGCTCCGCGGCTGGACGCGCACGGATACGATCGCATTTGATGCGTCTCACCGCTACATGGCGACGCTGCATCACGATCACGAGGGGCATGCAAGGATCCACGTCAAGGGTGCGCCCGAAGCGGTGCTTGCGATGTGCGCGGATCAGCGCATATCCGACGGCGTCACCGAAGGGCTGAAGCCGTCGCATTGGCACGATATGGTCGAGGAGCTGGCGTCAGACGGCCAGCGGGTCATCGCTGTTGCGGTGCGCGCAGTGGACCAGACGCATGTCATCCTGAACACAGCCGATCTGGACGGGCGGCTCACGCTGATCGGGTTGATCGGGCTGATCGATCCTCCGCGCGCCGAGGTCATCGAAGCAGTCAATGAGTGCCGCACGGCTGGAATCCGGGTGAAGATGATCACCGGCGACCATGCTGCAACGGCACGCGCAATCGCAGAACGGATCGGCCTTGAGAACCCGCGGCAGGTGCTGACCGGAAACGACATCGAGGCGATGGAAGATGCCGTGCTGGCCGAGGCCGCGGTTGCAACCGACATCTTTGCGCGCACCTCACCGGCGGACAAGCTACGCCTCGTGACCGCGCTGCAATCGCGTGGCCTGACTGTGGCAATGACCGGCGACGGAGTGAATGATGCCCCTGCGCTGAAGCGGGCCGATGCGGGGATCGCGATGGGTCAGAAGGGGAGCGAAGCCGCCAAGGATGCCGCGGAATTCGTGCTCGCCGATGACAATTTCGCCTCGATCGTGGCCGCAGTGCGCGAAGGGCGCACGGTCTATGACAATATTACCAAGGTGATCAGCTGGACCTTGCCGACCAATGCCGGCGAGGGCCTGACCATCGTTCTGGCCCTGTTCGCGGGAATGGCCTTGCCGATCACGGCGGTGCAGATCCTCTGGGTCAACCTGATCACCGCAGTCACGCTCGGCCTCTCGCTCGCCTTCGAGCCAACGGAGACCGGCACCATGCACCGCCCGCCGCGGCGACGCGATGCGCCGATCCTGACGGGGGCGCTGGTCTGGCAGATCCTGTTTGCGTCGAGCCTGTTCCTCTGCGCGGTCTTCGGGACGTTCTTCTACGCGATCAATGCGGGCTATCCGCTCGATCTGGCGCGCACCATGGCGATGAACATGCTGGTGGTGCTGGAGATCTTCTATCTCTTCTTCATCCGCAACATTCACGGCGCCTCCATCACCTGGGCGGCAGCGCGCGGCACGCCCGTCATCTGGGCCTGTCTGCTGGCGGTGACCACGGCGCAATTTGCCATCACCTATCTTCCTCCACTGCAAACAGTTTTCAAAACATCTCCTGTGCCGCTGATGGACGGTGTGCTGATCGTTGTCATTGGGGCCTTGGTCTTCGCCATTCTGGAGACGGAAAAGCAGATGCGACTCGCCCTCACACGAACGAGCCTGTCGGGCTGAGGTTAAGCCAGGGAGTATACCTTGGATCAATTGCTCCCGAATTTCGCAGCGCGCCGTTTTGCGGATGCCCTGTTCGCGGCTTTCTTCTTTTGCGCCGAACGGCAAGGGATGTTGGGTCGGGTCGATGTTGCTCTGAAACCTAGGAGCCGAAATAACTAGAGCGTGAATGGCGAAGACTATGCCTTCTGACTGTCTTGGGTCGGTCCTAGCACTCAAGTAAACTGCAAAGACGGAGTGGTCGGGCCTGCTACGTCACCGTCGCACCACGGCCTTGTTAGTTCTGGCGAACGTGGGACGGTGTCGGGATCGCATCACCGATGCCTAGTGGATGACGAGATTTTTGAAAACGAGAACTTCAATATGAACCAGTCCGCGGCATCCGCATCTGAAGTACGGGCCGCGGGTGCCTTCTAGCATGCTGCCGTGGCCGCCAAGGCCGTTCGGGATGCACAACAAATGGAACCGGTCTCTTCTGCAACCTCAGCGGACCCAGTCGGGTGACGACTAGGGCACGTGAAGCGGCGGGTCCTGTAATATGTCCACTCAACCCATTTGATTGACGAGATGACTTTCTTTTCATCTCTTTTTTAAGGGGCAATGCATCCTCCCGACAGGGATGCCATGTCATTTCGGAGCCGGCTTCACCGGCGCTTGCGGTCAATCAACCATCTTCGTCGCCAGACTGCTCTCGATCAGCTCCTCTTCAACGAGCTGGTAGATCTCGTCCGGAGGTGTCGCCAGGGAATGGACCATTGCGCCCGGGTCTATCCCCATCTCGATCAGGTACTCCATGGTCCTGCGCTGACTTGTCTGGATATCCTCAACGGCAAAGAACACCGGCAAATAACCGGGTGTTTCGTAGTAGTGCTGATGCAATCCCACCGCACTCTACAGCGAAACAGAACGCTCGCTCCCGGCGGCAAGAAGATAGGGGCATGCCGACATGCAGGACGTACCGGGCAACATCACGGTATCTGCTTCCATTTCGCGAATGGTTCGACCGATCTTCAATGCCTCCTCGACCATGCCGCAGGACTGTGAAGTGCGAACAGTTCGGGCGTTGTCCGCAGCCCCGCAAGGAAAGCACCGAAGCGCTGGGCGTCTCCAAGTTCAATTGGACCATTGATCAGCACGGGCTCTCCCAGCCCCTCAGGCGAATATTGCGTGAACTCCAGCTGGGTTGGCAGGTCTTCCGGAATCTCGATGCCCGGCAGGTTTTCAGGCCCGTTGTTCCCTGGCCCGGTTCGGGAGGGGTCGTGCCGGCGGACCTGATCACCGGGGCTGGCCGGACCGGTCGGGAGCAGCTCATCCCGACCAAGTCGTGGCAGCCAACGGGTCTGAAAACCCGAAAGAACCAGAAACGCAGCGATCACGCATTGAGCGATCAGTGCCCAACGCAAAGCGCGACGCATCGAAACGCGGGACATCGAAGCCTGAGGGGACCACATGGCTATTCGGCCGCTTCAAGCTTTGTTGTCGGCTCAGGATCGATCGAAGCGACACGACGCTGGATCTCACTGTCAGCGACGCCCATCGAAATCTCGACATCCTTCATTGCATTGATTGCCGCCTTGAGATCGGCAAGCGTCAATGTCTCCTCGATGCTGAGACCGTCCCGACCGCTGCGGATCGCAGCCTGCGCAATAGCAAGAACGAAGACGAGGATCGCTGGCAGCAGGTCGATTGCGATCGTCCCTGCCCAAGAGGGCACAAAGCTGCCAGCATATCGGATGACCGCGTCGGCGCTAGAAATCGGATTGTAGGCAGTCTCCTGCAGCGGTTCCATGGCGGGCACTTCATCCGCAGCCTGCTTGAGGGTCTTGCTGCGCTGATCCAGAGCATTCAGTACCGACGAAGGCCCGCAAACGCAGACGCCATGTTTTGGATCGCCGCTCGTTTCCACGTGCCGATCTGGGTCGCATGCACACCGTACTTCTTCGACAGCTCCGCCAGCGTCATCTCTTCGCGGATCGCCTCAAGCGCAACCTTGGCCTTGAACTCGAGCGATTGGTTCTTTCTCTTCGTGATCTTGGATCGCGTCTCTCGTCAGGCGATCCACCTTAGCAACTGGTCCGAAATCCCGCGACCACCTATTTCCACTCTCAAAGGACCAGTTCTGGGGGCAAATCCGCAGTCGATAGGAATAGCGGGTCAGGCATAGCTCACAAGAAACCATGAAGGTGGCCCTGTCCCCATGCCGAGTATCCCGGCCGATCCTTCAGGCTTTCTCCCGAAAAGGATTCGTCGCTTCAAGCCTCTTGCGAACGTCCTCTCGGAGTAACGGTTCACGGGAGCCAGCCGGACACGACGTCGCGGTTGGCCGCAATCCAGGCGTCAATCGCAACATCAATGCCGTCTTGCCGACCGGCAACCATGATTTGCTCAATATCGCTGATCTCGAGATGTATGGCCGAGAGCATTTCTGCAATTCCGGGTGCTCGATCTGGGAAATTGCGGTTCGCACGTGCGTGGATGCTGGATATGTCAGCATAAAGCCCCTTTGGGTCCTCGATATAGCGCATCCCGTAGAGTTCGAACTTCATGTGCGGCCTCCAGGCCGTAACGACGACAGGCGTTTCATTCCGCTGGGCCTTGGCGATCTCGCGGACCATCTTCGGTCCCGTGCCTTCCTCCAGCTCATAAGCCCCGAGACCGTAATCCTGCATCGCCTGCCGTGTGGTGGCCATCAGGCCGGCGCCGGGATCGATGCCCACGATCCGCCCGCCCAGGGCCTCCTGGACCTCCGGCTTCGCGAGATCCTCGATCGACGAGATGAGATCCTCCGGCACCCATTCGGGAACGGCCAGGCCGATATTGCCCTCGTAGATCTCTCCGAGATCCACCAGGTCGTCCCCGTAGCGGCGCAGGTAATTGGCATGAAGGCCCGGTTCCCAGGACATCAGCATGACATCGACATCGCCCTTGGCAATCGTGCGGAACTGCGCCGAGATATCGGCCAGGGTCAGCTCCACATCCTTGTCCATGTCTCGGCGCAGGACCCGTGCGGCAAGCTTGGTGACGACTTCCGCATCCGACCAGGGCGTCCAGCCGATGATCACGTCGGGCGCGGAAAGCGAGCTGGCGAGAGCCGGACCGGAGGAAAGAAGACCGGCGGCGCCCCCGGCCGTCAGGCCGAGGAACCCGCGTCGGGAAAAGGACTTGGAAATCATTGCTGCAGTTCCTCGAAAGTGGTGTTTCCCGCATCGAACGATGCGGTTTCCCCCTGGGTTGCGTCGAGTCCGGCCTTCAGGTCGGCCGGGGAGTTCGCGTCTGTATAGAAGACCCGATCGGTATCCTTCAGGGAGTGCTTGCCCGAGATACAGAAGCCGATCGTGTGCAATTCGACCATATCTGCCGGGTTGGATGCGATCCGGGAGACAAGATCGCGCGGGTCATGCCCCTTGGAGGCCTCGCCATCGGTGATCACGATGAGCCGGTAACTGCCGGTTCCCCCCTGTCGCACCGCCTGTTTTGCAAGCTCTTCATACCCCATGTTCATGGCCAGAAGGAGTGGCGTTCCACCCTTTGGCTGAAGAGACTGGATACGATTGACGATTGCCTCGGCATGGGCCGATCCCTGACCGAGAGGGAAGTCGAGCTTCGTTCCATCGGCGGAGAAAGTAACCAGGCCCACATTGTCTCCGGGATTGGCAGAGAGCCAGGTCAGAACGGCCGTCTTTGCGGCCTCTGCCCGGCTTGAATGATCGTCACCCGAGCATTCTCTGGCCTCCATCGAGCCCGACATGTCGAGAACGAGCATGTTGTTCTCGGCGAATGGATCCGCGGCGGTTTCGATCTCACCGACCTGGGCGACGATCTCGTCGGAGGGCCATTGGGTGGCGCCGAGAACTGCGACGGAGACTGTCGGAGGCGGCGCGCGCTGGACCTCTGGCGCGCTCTGGGCGTCGGGCTCGGGCGCATCTTCCTTGCAGGCTGCGAGGGACAGACTGAGCAGGGCAAGGAGTCCGAGCCGAAAATAAATCGGTTTCATGGGCTGGTTCCTCACCATTCGTTCAGCGGAGTGAAGACTTCAGCCTCGGACTCCATGCCGATCACACGAAAGATCACGCGTCGGGACGCTTTCCATTCCTCTTCGGTTTTCGGTGGGCAGGGGAGGTCGTTGCAGAAGCCGCCCAGCGGATCTTCGATGCCGCGGCCGTCAATGGTGATCTGGCTCTTGTCGATCGTGTATCCAATCTGCTCGGCGGTTTCGAGCAGGGCATCCCGCACCGAGAGCGCCCGTGCGGTCGAGATATTGCGCAACGAGGCAAGCTCCCGCTTCTGCTTCGGCGGCTCCCAGCCGGATTTCAGGACACCGCGGAGATAGCCGAGATAGGAAGAATGCGCTTCGATAGAGAGGACCGCGCCAGCATAAATGCGGGACTTTTCGAGAGCCTCCTCAAAGGCATCCTGATATTGGGAAACCGGGAAGACAGCCTGTTGGGGCTCAAAGAGAATTGTGACGGAGGCGATGGTGGAATCGTCGATATCCTCATTGCTCATGGCCTGGATAGCGGCGGTCGCGGCATCCTGGTCGAAACCGGAGGTCTGGGTGCGTCGCTTGTCCCAGATGTCATCCCCAAGCGAGGCAAAGTCGATCTCGGGATCGTTGAGCGCGACGGCCGCGTCGCGAAGACCGGCCGCAACCATCGCGGTTTGTCCGGCATTGATCAGGGTGCGGAAGGAGCGGGCACTGGCCGGATCCCCCCAGTCGACCAGGCCGGCAAGCCCGACGGTCTCCACGCCGCGCCAGAGCGTCATCATCTGGTCTTCGAGCGCGGCGTCCCCAAGCACCATCTCCGAGGCGCGCTCGAAATCGACCACTTGCTTCTTGGCGTCTTCGCGGAAGATCTCTTCCGCTTTCAGCAGCGCACGCACGGTCGCACGGGTGATCTCGGGATTGGCGTCGTAGAAGTCCTTTCGGACAACAAGCATATGGCCAATGACGCGATTGGCCGAGGTTGTGGTGAGGACCTCGCGCGCACCATCCACCGAGCCTTCGGCCCCGGTTCCGACACCGCCAGCGGTCAGGATCTCGGCCTGCGGGGCGGAGACGATGGCGAAGTCGAGCGCCGAATTGGAGGCAAAGCTGCCGGCCGGATCCTCCGAGACTGTGATGGAGGGGAAGGTGTCAACGTCCTGACCAAGCTGAAGCGCGAGGTCGAGGCGGGCAGCATCCGTTACGATCTGTGCACCTGAGAGCTCGGAGACCTTGGTATGGCCACGGCTGATGACGGCGTCCGCACCATTGGACCAGCCGTAGAAGAAGATCGGAACCATGGCCGTGGCCGGGTTGGGTTCGGTCAGATCCGAGATATGGGACATCTGGGCATGCGTGACGCGCATGAACGGCGTTTCGCAAGCGAGGTAATCGGCCAGTTGGGCTTCGAAGGACGGGTAGGTCCGAACCTCGATTTCGAACCCATCGCCGCCTTCGGTCTTGGCGTTTCGCTGGAAGATACTGGGGCCCATCAGGTCGTCGGTCGCATGCGTCGCGATCGCATCGAACCCGGACGGAACCATGGGCAGGACAACGCCCGGATCACGACAATCGCGCACGGGATAATCCTCGGCGACGGCGGGAGAAAGAGAGGCCAGAAGGGCCGACGTCACCGCCATCACGCGGGCGGTTGAAAATGGTCGCATTGAGTTTCGTCCTTTCGTTTCAGCGAGAGCGGGCGAGCGTATCTTCGAGCACACCCAGGGACACATCGACATCGTCTCGTGTCGTCTGGATGATGGCGCGTCGTGCGCCGTCGACCTTCTCGCCTGTTTCGGCGAGGGTCTGGATCATGCGATCTCTTGTTTCCTGAGTATCGACGACGCCGTCGCCGCGATCGGCAAAGGCGCAGTACTCGACGAAGGCTTCCTCGAGTCGCGGCAGGGTGCGCCGCAGGAGATCATCCGCCCGCCGAGCGGTCTCCGGAGAGGTGACCGTGTCTTCGAGCAGCGGGGCAAGCTTGTCCTCGAAAGCCTCCAGGGCGGCCAGGAGTGGTTTTGTCCGTTTCTGCGCCGCTCCGCGCATGCGAGCAACACGGTCCCGTGCCTCCTCGGCATAGGAGAGCGCGCGAAGAGCTTCCTGGTTGGTATCCAGGCCGGCATTGACGAGCTTCTTCTCGATTTCGGATTCCCGCGCCATTGCGCGCGGAAGACCGAATTCAGCAAGTCCCCATGTGATAAGACCCGCGAGGATCGCGGTTGCGGCTTCTATCTCGCGCGCGATTTCGGCGCCGTCGAAAACACGCCATGTGATCAGGACAGCCGCGGCACCGAGTGCTCCCGGGAAGAGGCACGCAAGACGCCTCACTGTGAACTCCCCAGGTCAATCAGGTTGCGCTCGACCAATCGGATCTCTGCGCGCTTGGTGCGAGCGGCAAGAGAGGCGCTGCTTTCGCCCGGCTGTTGCGGGGGCGGTGCGGCGCCGGCTGCGCCGCGAGCGACGATGCGGTCCTCCGGAATGCCCGCCGTGACGAGCTCCTGAACCACGACATTGGCCCGATCCCTCGAAAGTCGAAGATTGGCGGCCGGATCACCGTCGGAACCGGTATGCCCGGTCACGATTGCGATGCTGCCCGGCGCATCGAGGAGTAGATCGGCAACAGCGTTGATTGTCGGGATGTCCTCGGCGGCAAGACGGCTGCCAACCTGGAAGTGAACGGCTCGGATATCCGGAGCTTTCCACCGGGGGAAGATCAGACCTGCCCCGGAGAGTCCAACAAACAGGATGGCAAGACCAAGGGCAACGCGGCCGATGACCTTCTGCTTTCGAATGACCGCATTTCCGGGATGTATCAAAGCCATGAAGTCTCCAACGCAGGTTTTCTCGAACATGCCGGGCGCGTATGAACCCAGGTTTTCAATATGGGGATGGTTGCGGTCGAATATGAAGGGCGGAGTATGTTTGTTTTGAGGCGTGGGTTCGTCCAGGGCGCAGGCAGACCGCCTTGCCTGCCTTGACGACGCGGGCGCCACAGCGCTCTGGAAGACAGGCGAGGAACTCGTCGTGATGCTTGAAACTGGGCCATTCGTCTACCTGCACTACACACTTGAAAAGACACCGGAACTCACTCGAAAAACAAAACGACGATTTGCAGCCTTGAAGCCTCCTGCCATGAAGCCAAAGGCCAGTTGCTGTGCTGTCAGAATCTACAGCATTTTGTGTTTTGTTCAACAAACCGACCCTGACCCTGGCTGTTCCGCTGCTTGAAACGGAAGCAAACCGGCACCATCGGCCTGCCAATGATCGTTTTCACACCAGGTTTGAGCGGCCGTTCGGCCTCCGCCCATCTTCAGGCCAATTCGCATTTGCTTGCGCCGCCCATTGCCCGAGACGCGAAGGCATCTGCTGAAACGCAGCACATCAGGCGGAACCGGAAACGCGTCGACTGCGCGGTTATGCTTGAATCCCCGCCCCTTCGGCACTAGCAATTTCAGACGGATGGCGCCGACGGAGGGAGAGATGGATCACAGCGACCCCAGGACGCTTGTCAGCACGGATTGGCTGGCCGCCCACCTGAACAACCCGGACCTGAGAGTGCTCGATGCCTCTTGGTACCTTCCAGCCATGGAACGCGATGCGCGCGCCGAATATGACGCCGGGCACATCCCGGGGGCACGGTTTTTCGATATCGACGAGATTTCGGATCATCGCTCGAGCCTGCCGCATATGGTGCCGCCCCCGGAGAAGTTCATCTCGCGGATGCGCAAGATGGGTGTGGGCGACGGGCATCAGGTCGTCGTCTATGACGGGGCCGGGATCTTCTCCGCACCGCGGGTATGGTGGCTCTTCCGGCTGATGGGTCATTCGGATGTGGCGGTGCTCGATGGCGGCTTCGGCAAGTGGAAGGCCGAAGGTCGCGAGATCGAGGACATGCCGCCCACGATCCGCGAACGGCATATCACCGTCCGCCGCCAGTCGCAGATGGTCAAGGACGTCACGCAGGTCTCGCTCGCCTCCAAGCTGGGCGACTGGCAGGTCCTCGACGCGCGTCCCGAAGGCCGCTTTCGGGGCGAAGAGCCCGAGCCGCGTCCGGGGCTGCGCTCAGGTCACATTCCCGGCTCGATCAGTATCCCCGGGTCAACCCTCTGCAATGATGACGGCACAATGAAGTCGACCGACGCGCTGCGCCGCATCCTGACCGGTGCCGGCGTCGACCTTCACAAGCCGGCGATCACCACCTGCGGGTCCGGCGTCTCCGCAGCGATCATCACGCTTGCGCTCGTCCGGCTCGGGCACCTGCAGAACGCGCTCTATGACGGCTCCTGGGCTGAATGGGGTGCCTATCCGGACTTGAAGGTCGAAACCGGATGAGCGTCACCCCGGCCGGAACTGCGCAGCAATACACGGTGACCTGGTTGGAGATGACCGAGCGCCCCAGCTATGGCTGGCCGCATCAGCCTCTGGGCGCGCCGGCCTCGCTGCTCAAGGCAGAGGATCCCCCCGTCTGGTTTTTCCTGTCGCTCTATGATGCCGTCGGCCGCGATTATGCCTGGGAAGAGATGCATGACCGGAGCGAAGAGGATCTCGCGCGCTGGCTGCACCACCCGGAGACATCGCTCTACACGCTGATGCGGCAGGGCTGGCCGCATGGCTTCTTCGTGTTGGACCACCGCGTTCCCGAGACCTGCAACCTCGCCTATTTCGGCCTCGTGCCGCAGGCGATCGGGCGCGGTCTGGGGCGATTCCTGTTGCAGAACGCGGTTCTGACCGCCTGGGACCTGCCGGGCACGCAGAAGCTGACAGTCAACACCAACACGCTCGATCACCCTCGCGCGCTGCAGACCTATCAGCGTTGCGGCTTCGACCCGGTCATGCGCACGGATCACACCCGTGTGCTCAAACGCCCGATCGATGCGAGCCGAATTCCCGACTGAGCCCCGACCAAGGATACCCATGTTCGAAAACCACCAGGCACCGGAAGCCGACAAGATTCTCCGGGTGATGAAGATGTTCGCGGAGGATCCCCGCCCCGGAAAGATCGACCTCGGCGTCGGCGTCTATCGCACCCCGGAGGGGCGGACGCCTGTGCTTGCGGCGGTGAAACAGGCCGAGGCGCGGCTGCTGGAGAGCCAGGAGACGAAGGGATATGTCGCGCTGGCAGGCGATCCTGCTTTCCACGGTGCGATGCGCGAACTCGCGCTTGGCGGCGCTGTTGATCCGGGGCGTGTTGCCGGGCTGGCCACGCCCGGTGGGACGGGCGCAGTGCGGCAGGCCTTCGAGCTGATTCGAATCGTGCGGCCCGATGCGGTGGTCCATTGCTCCGCACCGACCTGGCCGAACCACGAAGCGATTCTCGACACGCTGGAAATCCCATGGCGCTCCTATCGCTACTATGATGCGGAGACAGGCGGGCTGGACCGCGAGGGTATGCTGGAGGATCTTTCGCAGGTGAGCGCCGGCGATGTCGTGCTGCTGCATGGCTGTTGCCACAACCCGACCGGCGCCGATCTCGCAGCCGAAGATTGGGACGCGATTGCAAAGGTGCTGCTGAAGAGGGGCGCGGTGCCGATGGTGGATCTCGCCTATCAGGGCTTCGGTCTCGGGCTGGAAGAGGACGTGGCCGGACTGCGCCGACTGGCGGCAGCCGTGCCGGAGCTGCTGCTGACCATTTCCGCCTCGAAGAATTTCGGCCTCTATCGCGACCGGGTCGGCGTCCTTCTGGCGATGACGGAAACCCCGTCTTTCGCGATGCCCGTTCAGGACACGCTGGCCTGGCTCAACCGACAGGCCTATGCCTTTCCGCCCGATCACGGCGCCCGGGTGGTGACGGAGATCCTCGGCGACGCCGGGCTACGGAGCCTCTGGGAGGAAGAGCTTGCGGGCATGCGCGGGCGAGTCCGTGGGATGCGCGAGGCGTTGGCAGAGGCGCTGAGGATCGAAACCGGATGTGAGAACTTCGATTTCCTGCTCCGTCATCATGGCATGTTCTCGCGCCTGCCGGCGTCGCCCGAGCAGGTTGACGCGCTGCGCCAGACGCATGCTGTCTATATGATCGGGGATGGGCGGATCAACATGGCCGGGCTGGTTCCGGACACTGTGATCCCTGCGGCGCGCGCCATCGCGACCATTCTTGGATAAGGCATATTTGACGCACAGGTTATTATTGACCACGCGGCAAGCCGGGGCCAATCCTGCAGGCGAAAAGAGATCAGGAGAGAAACATGGACGTCGAAACCACCCCGAATGGAGATCTGGAAACCTGGACGGTCGAGGAGGTCGCGACGGCTTTCCGCGCCGGAGAGGTCGCAATCGTCGATGTGCGCACGATCCAGGAATATGCTTTCGAGCATATCCGCGGCGCGATGCTGTTGCCGATGCATTTCTTCGAAGCTGAACGGCTGCCCTCGCAGCAAGGCAAGCGGATCGTCTTCCATTGCGGCTCGGGCCTCCGCTCCGAAAAGGTCGCCCGCGCCGCCCTGGCCGCCGGCTTCGCTCCAGTCGCGCATATGGCAGGCGGCTTCGGGGCCTGGAAGGCTGAAGGGCAAGCCTATATGGGCACCGAAATGGCCACGGGCAACGCGATCCGTGTTCCGGGCAAGGACGGCTGAGCAAGACTCTTCAGGAGTGGACGGCGCCGCTGCCAGCATGCTCGCATTGAGCCGGTAGCCAACGTTGGGTCTGTGCGTTGAATGGCACGGCTCGCGGTTTTTTCTGCGCGACCGCGGCAAACGGCAACTCTACCCGCAGAACCACACATCAAAATTTACAGGAAATCGAAGCAAAAAGGCCCCGGATGCAGGTGCATCCGGGGCCAGTCTTGACTGACAGGAAGGGAGGTCAGCCTTTGTGGAACTCGGGGTAGGCTTCGATGCCAAGCTCGTGGACGTCGAGACCGTTGATCTCGGCTTCCGCGTCAACCCGGATGCCCATGGTGGCCTTCAGGATGAACCAGAGCACGAAGCTGACAGAGAAGACGAAGACACCGACGATGATGATCGGGATCAGCTGCCCCATGAAGGTCGCGTCATCGTTGGTCAGCAGCACGGCGAGCGTGCCCCAGATACCGGCGCAGAGGTGCACCGGGATGGCGCCGACCACATCGTCGATCTTCAGCTTGTCGAGCATCGGGACCGCGAAGACCACGATCACGCCACCGACAGCACCGATGAGGGTCGCGCCGCCAAGGGAGGGCGTCAGTGGTTCGGCGGTGATGGAGACGAGGCCAGCGAGGGCGCCGTTCAGGACCATCGTGAGGTCAACCTTGCCATACATGATCTGGGTCAGGATAAGCGCGGCGATCGCACCACCGGCAGCGGCCGTGTTGGTGTTGGCGAAGATGCGGGACACATCGGCGACGTCACCCACGGTGCCCATGGCAAGCTGCGAGCCGCCATTGAAACCGAACCAGCCGAGCCACAGGATGAACGTGCCGAGCGTGGCCAGGGCCAGGTTCGAACCGGGGTACGGATGGACGCGGCCGTCCTTGTACTTGCCGATCCTCGGGCCAAGCAGGATGGCGCCGGCGAGGGCAGCCCAGCCACCGACCGAGTGCACGACGGTCGAGCCGGCGAAGTCGAGGAAGCCGTACTGGCTGTCGAGGAAGCCGCCGCCCCATTTCCAGGAGGCCTGGATCGGGTAGATGATGGCAACCAGCACGATCGTGAAGATCAGGAAGGGCCAGAGCTTGATGCGCTCGGCCAGCGTGCCGGAAACGATCGAGGCGGTGGTGGCGCAGAACATCAGCTGGAAGAAGAAGTCGGAGCCGGTAGAGGCATAGCCGTAATCGTCGGCAGCTTCACGGCTGATGCCGACAGCTTCGAGGATGGCTGGGCCGAAGGCGCCGAGATAGCCACCGGTCTCGTCGGTGCCCATCATCCAGTTGCCCAGCGGGTACATCAGGTTGTAGCCGATCAGGTAGTAGAAGATCGCGGCCAGCGAGAAGAGCGCGACGTTCTTGGTCAGCTGCATCGTGACGTTCTTGGAGCGGACAAGGCCGGCTTCGAGCATCGCGAAGCCAGCAGCCATCCAGAACACCAGGAAACCGCCCACGAGGAACAGCAGCGAGTTGAGAATAAAGATGCTGTCCGTGGACGCATCGATACCCGCCACAGGCGCGGCGTCCTGGGCAAGCACCATGCCCGGCAGCGCGGCGGCTGCGGCAAGGATGGGGAGGAATGTCTTCAGTTTCATATCGTCTTGTTTTCCCTGTTTGGCCTTGGGCTCAGAGCGCGTCGCTATCGGTTTCACCGGTGCGGACACGGACGGCCTGGTTCACGTCGAGAACGAAGATCTTGCCGTCGCCGATCTTGTCGGTCTTCGCGGTCTTCTGGATGGTCTCGACAACCTGGTCGGCCATCTCTGCGCCGACGACGATCTCAAGCTTGATCTTCGGCACGAAGTTCACGGCGTATTCCGCGCCGCGATAGATCTCGGTATGGCCCGATTGCGAGCCGAAGCCCTTGATCTCGGTGACCATCATGCCACGCACGCCGATTGCGGTGAGCGCTTCGCGCACCTCCTCGAGCTTGAACGGCTTGATTGCTGCAATTATCAGTTTCAACTTTGCTCCCCTTCCGATTGGCCGGGAGGAGGACCCCGGCGGTGGTGATGGGGCCACACAGCCGATGGATGGGCCGATGTTCAAGAAACAGCAGGGTATGACGCAGGGCAGAATCCGTGCGTGATGCACAATTTTTGCACATATTGACCATCTTGCCTGATTTTTAATCAGTCAATGAATGCCAACCTGCGACCTAGGCTCTCCCAATCCGACAGGTTTCGCGCTATCAAGCGCAAAACAAGAGCAGTTCGAAGACGAGGCGCCTCATGAGCTCCACAGGCGGAAAACGCCCGATTCTACGGGCTGACAAGCGATACACATCGGGCGGTGGCAAGAAAGCCACTGGCGCAGCGTCGTCGAAATCGGCGCCCAAAAAAACGGCAGCCAAGAAGGCTTCGAAGCCGGCGGCGACAAAGGCGACCCGTAGCAAGGCCAAACCGAAGAAGACGGCGCGCAAGACGCGGCGGACGCCCCAGCGGCGCGGTCCCATCGGCTGGATTCGCGGGGCGATCGGCTTCGTGATGCGACTGATCTGGTCCGTCGTCTGGCGTACATCCGTGGTGATGGGACTGATTCTGGCCGGGGCGGTCTTCTATTTCTATTCCCAGCTCCCCCCCTTCATCGAACAGACCGATGGGCGGACGCGCGGCTCGGTCACGATGATGGATCGCAATGGCGAGGTCTTTGCCTGGCGCGGCGAGCAGTTCGACTCGATCACCAGCATCGACCAGGTGTCGCCATATCTGAAGAACGCGGTCGTTGCCGCGGAGGACAAGCGGTTCTACTGGCATCTCGGCGTCTCACCGCGCGGTGTCGCCTCCGCCATTCGGATCAATCTCAGCGAAGGCCGCTCGGCACTATCCGGCCATGGCGGCTCGACGCTCACCCAGCAGACCGCCAAGCTGCTTTGCCTTGGCGTTCCGTATGATCCGAGCACCGGCCAGACCGAGGCACAATACGAGGCCGATTGCCGGCGTGGAACCATTGGCCGCAAGCTCAAGGAAGCGATCTACTCCCTTGCGATGGAGGTGAAGTACTCCAAGGACGAGATCCTGGTGATCTATTTCAATCGCGCCTATCTCGGCGCCTCGGCGCGCGGGTTCGAGGCAGCCGCGCAGCGCTATTTCGGCATTCCCGCCCGCAATCTCGACCCGGCGCAGGCGGCGATGCTCGCAGGGCTGTTGCCGGCCCCGACGCGTTACGCGCCGACCAACAACCTGAAACGCTCGCAGGATCGGGCCGATACGGTCGTGCGGCTGATGTATGATCAGGATTATCTGACCGAAGCCGAACGCGACGCGGCCTGGGCCAATCCTGCGGTTCTCTCCGAGGCCGCACAGGCACAGACGGGAGGGTATTTCGCAGATTGGGTGATGGATTCTCATCCGAAGCTGTTCTCCCGCAAGACGACTGAGGCCATGCTTCTGCGTACCACGCTCGACCAGAGCATCCAGCGCTCCGCCGAGGAAGCCGTCCAGTTCATCTTCCAGGAGAAGGTGAAGGAGGGGTCCGAAGCTCAGGCGGCAATTGTCGTGATGTCGGCGGACGGGGCGGTGCGCGCGATGGTTGGCGGGCGGGAGACGCGGGTCTCCGGCGCCTTCAACCGCGCGACCATGGCCAAGCGGCAGACCGGCTCCTCCTTCAAGCCCTTCGTCTATGCAGCGGCGATGGATCTCGGCTACGGTCCGCTCGACCGCGTGACCGACGAGCCCTATTGCGTCGCGATTCCCGGACAGTCGGATTACTGCCCGAAGAATTACAGCCGGGAATTCAAGGGCAAGGTAACGCTGACCGAGGCGCTGGCGAGCAGCCTCAACATCCCTGCGGTCAAGATTTCCGAATTCGTCGGTCGGGACAATGTGCGCAAGGTCGCCAGTGATTTTGGCATCGACAACGAGTTGGCCGTCGGGCCGGCTCTGGCGCTCGGCGTCTCGGAATCGACACTGCTGGAGATGTCGGGCGCCTATGCTGGCATTCTGAATGGCGGCAGTTCGGTGACCCCATACGGCATCGTCGAGCTTCAGCTGGAGACGGCGTATGGCCCGGTCGACCTCGACCTTCAGGGCGGCGATGAGAGCGGCGAGGACGGTATGGAAAAAGGCGGCATTGGCGAGCGGGTCATTACCGAGCAAGCCGCGCGCAATCTCGTCTACATGATGAGCCGCGTTGTCGAGGCGGGCACAGGCCAGCGGGCGAAGCTGGGTGAACGCCCTGCCGCCGGCAAGACGGGCACGACACAAGCGGCGCGCGATGCATGGTTCATCGGCTTCACTGCGGATTATGTGGCCGGGGTCTGGATGGGCTATGACGACAACACGCCGCTGAGCGGGGTGACGGGCGGCGGCTTGCCGGCCGAAATCTGGCATGAGGCAATGCTGCGCATCCACGAAGGAAAACCGATCCAGCCGCTGCCGATGGACCAACCTCAACCCACGGCCGCCCCGCGCAGCCCCGGCAGTTCAACCACGGCAAGCTCCACGCCTCACGCGCCGGCGCAGCAGGCCCAACCGCGGAAGAGCGACTCGGTCGCCGAGCGTCTTCTGAAAGAGGTTGGAAACATATTCGGCCGGCGGAACTGAAAAGGCGGGCGATCATCGCCCGCCCCTGTCATCCTGCACATGCACGGTTGAGCGTCAGCTCGCTTTCTTCAGGTCGGCAATAAGCTGGTCGATATTGCCCTTGCGGCGGTCGAGCATCGTGCCGATCTCGGTCTTCTCGGTCAGCACCATGTTCACGCCTTCGATATACATATTGATGAACTTCTCCGTGCCCGAGCGATCCGTCACCACGAAGGACACCTCGAACGGATCTTCGCCCTTGAGGAAGGCTGTGGTCTTCACCTCGATGTATTTCTTCACCTTCTTGGCGCCCTTCACTTCGAGCCGCCCGCCGATGAACTCACGGAAGCGCTTGCCGTATTTCCGCGAGATGTAGCCCTGGTAGGCGCTGACATAGGCTCGCTTCTGGGCATCTGTCGCGCGGCGTCCATCCGCTCCAAGCGATACGAGGGCGATGGTCGGCACGTCGGCATACCGGACGAAGATCTTCTCGAAATCGCGGTACATCGCTTTCTCGGACTTGCCTGAGGCAATCACCCTATTGATCTCGGCAACCAGCTTCTCGACCAGCTGCGTTGCCGAAGCTGGCGTCGAGGCCACGGACATGCCGGGAATGAGAATCGCCGCCGCCAGACCCAGCGTGGCGGTCCGTGCGAAGGATCGTCTGGTAAGGTCAGTCACCGTAAAACTCCTCGAAAAGGTCAAGACTTTCATCATTTTCGGCCAAATCCCCGCGGCTCATCTCGAAACGCCGGTTTTGCAAATAGATCAGCCGGGACTGCGCGTAGCTGTCTTCGGACTCATATAGGATCGAATTGACGGTTTCCCCATAGCGAATCCGATCCGTCGCCTCTTCTGCCCAGGTGAAGCCGTTTGCAACGAGATTCTGTGGCCAGGGGAAGACATACCAGAGCGGGTTCATGACGAAGTCGACCGTGCGCCCGGCCGTGTCGCGCTGCGTTGACGGGCCGACGATCGGCAACTCCTGGTAATGACCTTCCGGCACCCCCCAGACATGCAGCGTTTCGCCGAAATCCGTGTCCACCTCCGGCAGACCTGCGGCGCGAGCGACATCCATGATGCCGAAGACGCCGATGGTCGAATTGATACCGAAACGCAGGGTGTTGTGGGCGGCATCGCCGGGGCGAACCTGCAGGAGGCTGTTCACGATCTTGCGCGGCGTATCGAGATTGGTGCCAAAATTGGCGACCGCGATAAGTAGTGGGCTTACCTCGCCAGCCGCCGCGTCCAGTTCGACGGGCGCAGCCGAGAGTGCGTCTTCGTCACCATCCAGCGCCTCGGAATCATCCATCGCCGAAGTTTGCGAGTCGCTGCCGCCGCCGAGCGCGCGGTCGAGGGACTTGTTGAACTCATGGGTCCGGCGATTGGCGATTTCGTTCGGGTCATTGATGTCGGACGGGATGTTGGCGGGACCGCAGGAGACCAGGCCAAGCGTCAAGGCCAACGCGCCAGACAGCGAAACAAGCTTCTCCCCTCGGGGCAAACGATTTGTCAGTACATCTATCATAATTTGCCTTCCAGACCGGCAGGCGACCCATTCGGCCCCAAACGGAGGCGAACCTAGCGGTGCTCGCAAGCATAGACAACCGGGCGTAAGTCGGGAGAGCGGCAAATATGCGTGAAGTCAGGCTGAAGACGGATCAGAGCGAACTCCTCGCCGCGAAGGCGGCAAACCGTGGCTTGTTGCTATCGGCCTTCGTGTTTTCGATCTTCGTCAACCTGCTGGTCCTGACGGGTCCGCTCTACATGTTGCAGGTCTATGACCGTGTGCTGAGTTCGCGGTCGGAGGAGACGTTGGTCGCGCTGACCGGGCTTGTTGCCTTTCTTTACTTGCTCATGGGGATCCTCGACTACGCGCGCGGGAGGGTCATGGCGCGGGTTGGCGCGCGGTTTCAGTCCCTCATGGACAGGCGTGTTTTTTCCGCCGTGCTGCGCAGCGAGACCGGAGCGCCGGGGCGGGCATCGGCTTCCTCTGGGCTTCGGGACCTAGAGGTCGTTCAGAGGTTTTATGGATCGCCCGCCTTGCTGGCGATGTTCGACCTTCCCTGGACGCCGCTATTTCTCTTCGCGATTTTCATCTTTCATCCATGGCTCGGAATTCTCGCACTTTCAGGCGGAGTCATCCTGATCGGTGTAACCCTTCTCAATCAATGGCGCACCCGGCAACCAACTCAGGAGGCCACGCAGCTCAACCAGGTCGCGGATCGGATGTCGGACCAGATGCGCGACGAGGCCGAGTCTATTGAAGCGCTCGGCATGCGCGGCGCGACATTCGAACGCTGGCAAACAGCGCGCGGGGCGGCTTTGCGGGCCACGCTCGAAGCCGGAGACCGGGCGGGCGGCTTTACCTCTGCGACCAAGGCGCTTCGTCTCTTTCTGCAGTCGGCAATGCTGGGCCTGGGGGCGTATCTTGTTTTGCAGGCCGAACTGTCGGCTGGTGCAATGATCGCGGGATCCATCCTGCTCGGCCGATCGCTGGCCCCGGTCGAACTGGCAATCGGTCAATGGGAGTTGATCCAACGCTTCACGCGAGGATGGAGGAACCTCTCGGAACTGCTCGGCGCGGTACCGCCGGAGCTCCAGCACACCCCCCTGCCCAAGCCTGCCGCGCGGCTGGAAGGGATTCAGGTAACGGTTGTTCCGCCCGGTGAGACACAGTCTTCCCTGCGCATGGTCAGCTTCCTGTTGCCGCCCGGAAAGGCGATGGGCGTTATCGGTCCCTCAGGCTCCGGAAAGACGACACTCGCTCGTGCCATTACCGGCGTGTGGCCGTGTGCAGGCGGCAAGATTCGCCTCGACGATGCCGCGCTCGATCAATACGACCCGGATGTTTTGGGCGAGCATATCGGCTACTTGCCGCAGCGAATTCGCCTGTTTGACGGCACGATTGGCGAGAATATCGCCCGGTTGTCGCCCATGCCGGATCCGCGCCAGATCGTAGAGGCAGCGCGCAAGGCCGATGCGCACGCGATGATCCTTCGCCTGCCTGACGGCTACGATACCCAGATCAAGGCCGCGGCCAACCGGCTGTCCGGAGGGCAGATCCAGCGTATCGGCCTGGCCCGTGCTCTCTATGGCGACCCTCAGTTTCTCGTGCTCGATGAGCCCAATTCCAATCTCGACAATGAAGGTTCCGAGGCGCTCAACCACGCGATCCGGCAGATCAAGGCCGGGGACCGCTCCGTCATCATCATGGCGCACCGTCCTGCGGCAATTCAGGAATGTGACCTTCTCCTTGTCCTGGATGGCGGCGTCCGGCGTGCCTTCGGCCCGCGCGACGATGTGCTCAAGGAGACGGTGCAGAACGCAAGCCAGATCAAGAACTCGAAACGGTTGGGAGGCGTGCAATGACGACGCCATCCTTGCCATCTGCTCGCGTCCCCCTCTGTCTTGGCGGGATCGCGCTGTTTCTGCTGGTATTCGGCATCGGCAGCTGGGCCGCGATGACCCGGATCTCCGGGGCAATCGTGTCTACGGGACAAGTCGAGGTCGACCAGAACCGTCAGGTCGTGCAGCATCTTGAAGGTGGAATTGTCGACCAGGTCCTCGTTGAGGAAGGGGACAGCGTTTTGGCTGGCCAAAGGCTCGTCGTGCTCGATTCCTCTGCGCTCCGAACGGAACTGGCGATTGTGGAGAGCCAACTCCACGAGGTTCACGCCCGGGTGGGCCGATTGCGCGCCGAACGGGATTCTGCGGATCGGGTGACGTTTCCAGTCGATCTTCTTGCCACCGCCGAGGCGCGCGCGGAGGTTGCCGATCTCGTGGAAGGACAACGACGGCTCTTTGACGCGCGGCTGCGGTCGCTTTTCAACGCGTCCGAGCAACTGGCACGCAGAAGCGAGCAAATTGGCAGTCAGATCGAAGGAATCGATGCTCAGGGTCGTGCTTATCGGGAGCAGCTTTCCCTGATCGACAAGGAACTGGAAGATCAACAGAAGCTGCTCGACAAGGGGCTTGCGCAGGCGTCGCGCGTGCTTTCGCTTCAACGAGAACGCGCGCAGCTCTCCGGCGCGCTCGGCGAGCTCGCGGCTTCTCGCGCGGAGACGCTGGGCCGGCGTACAGAGATCGATATCGAAATCCAGAAACTGAGTTCCGCCCGCCGTGAAGAGGCGATCCGGGAGTTGAGGGATCAACAACACAAGTTGATCGAGCTTGTTGAGGAACGATTATCGCTGCGGGAGCAATTGGCCCGGCAAGACATCACCGCACCGACTTCTGGCATTGTCTACGGCATGTCCGTCAATACACCACGTTCGGTGGTCAGAGCCGCCGAACCGGTGGCCTATATCGTGCCGCAGGACCGTCCGCTTGTTATCGCAACGAAGATCGAACCGATCCATGTGGACCAGATTCATACCGGTCAGGAGGTTATCCTGCGCTTCCCGGTCTTCGATTCGCGGACCACGCCGGAATTGCTGGGTCATGTCTCCAAGGTTTCGGCCGATGCCTTCACAGACGAGCGCACAGCCCTGACCTATTACCGTGCCGAGATAGCCCTCGATGAGGGCGAAGTCGAATCTCTGGGATCAGGAAAGGAAGTTCTTCCCGGCATGCCTGTTGAAGCCTATATCCGGACGGGTGAACGGACGCCGCTGGCCTACCTGCTCAAGCCGTTCACGGATTACTTCAACAAGGCCTTTCGCGAAATCTGAGGCCGCCCAGAGGAGTTTGCCATGTCCGGCACAATCGAAACCCGCCTCGCCGAACTCGGCGTGACCCTGCCCGACGCACCTGCCCCGGCGGCGAACTACGTCCCCTTCGTCACGGTCGGTGACCTGGTTTACGTCTCGGGACAGATCTGCACCGGGCCGGACGGCCTGATCCTTGGAAAACTCGGCGAGTCGATGGATGTCGAGGCCGGCGCAGCGGCGGCCAAGAGCTGTGCCGTCGCATTGCTCGCCCAATGCAAGGCGGCCTGCAACGGCGATCTCGATCGGTTGGTCCGCGTTGTCAAGCTCACCGGTTTCGTGAACTCCACTGCCGATTTTGCCGATCAGCCGAAGGTCATCAACGGGGCATCGGACTTTCTCGTCGAAGCGCTTGGAGACGCCGGCCGCCACGCCCGCTCCGCAGTCTCTGCGGCCGCGCTGCCCTTGGGCGTTGCGGTCGAGATCGAAGGTATCTTCCAGATCGCCTGACCATACACCATGATTTTACATCCGGACTTCCTCACTTGCCCGATCGCCCATCGCGCGCTCCATGACCTGAGCGCGGGGCGTCCCGAAAACTCCCGCGCGGCCGTGGAGGCCGCGATAGCCGGCGGTTTCGGGATCGAGATCGACCTTCAACTCTCGGCCGATGGCAAGGCGATGGTCTTTCACGACTATGCCCTCGAACGGTTGACGGGAGAGGTCGGAGCGATCCGACAGCGCAATGCCGCCGAATTGGCGAAGATCCAGCTGACAGGCGGTTCGGGCGGTATTCCGAGCTTCCCCGAAATCCTCGACATCGTGTCGGGGCAGGTTCCGCTCCTTGTGGAAATCAAGGATCAGGACGGTGCTCTCGGCCCGAATGTCGGCATATTGGAGCGCGAGGTTGTTGCGGCAAGCCAGGGGTATGAAGGGCCGATTGCTTTCATGTCCTTCAACCCGCATTCAATGATTGCACTCGGAGCGCTTGCTCCGGACGTGCCGCGCGGGTTGACAACTTGCGGGTTCGACGCGCGTCGCTGGCCGACGGTTCCGCAGTCAACCCGCGAGCGTCTTGCCGGGATTCCCGATCTCGTGGCGGCGGGCGCCTGCTTCATCAGCCACGACGCGCGCGATCTGGACTCGCCGCGTGTGGCGGAGCTCAAGGCGGGATCTCTGCCGGTATTGTGCTGGACGATCCGTTCGGCCGATGCCGAGATCGAGGCGCGCAAGATTGCCGACAACGTGACCTTCGAGGGGTACGCGCCGACTTGATCCCGGCGTGCGGAGGGTCAAGTCTGTGGCATCGCGATAAAGCAGGACCCCATGACCGAGACCTCTATCGACGTTCAGCTTCTCCCCAGCATCGGCGCCATCCCGGCCGCCGACTGGGACAGCTGTGCCTGCCCGGAAACGTCCGACGGGTTTCGGCCCATCGACCCCTTCACGACCCACCGGTTTCTCGATGCCCTCGAACAGAGCGGGTCGGTTGGCCCCGGAAGTGGTTGGCAGCCCTCCTACCTTGTGGCGAAACTGGACGGTGAGCTTGTCGGCTGCGCGCCGCTCTATGCGAAGAGCCACAGCCAGGGTGAGTATGTTTTCGATCACTCCTGGGCACATGCATATGAGAATGCCGGTGGGGATTATTACCCGAAGTTGCAGATGGCCGTGCCTTTCACGCCCGTCACCGGTCGGCGCTTCCTGGTGAAGCCGGATTGCGAAACGGTCGGGCTGTCGGCGCTGGTGCAGGGGGCGGTGCAGTTGGCAACACAGAATGCACTGTCTTCGCTCCATGTCACGTTCTGCACCGAGGCCGAAGCGGAGGCGGGGCGGCAGATGGGCCTGATGCATCGCGTGCATCAACAGTTTCACTGGGAAAATGCCGGATACGAGAATTTCGATGGCTTCCTTGCGGCGTTGTCCTCGCGCAAGCGCAAGACGATTCGAAAGGAAAGGCGGGTTGCGCAGGGTTTTGGTGGGCGGATCAGGACGCTGACCGGCGACGAGATCGGGCCGGAGCATTGGGACGATTTCTGGCGTTTCTATCAGGATACCGGCAGCCGAAAGTGGGGCAGCCCCTATCTCACCCGCGCCTTTTTCGACATCCTGCACGAGACTATGCGCGACGATGTCCTGCTCGTGCTCGCTGAACGGGACGGCCGCAACATCGCCGGGGCGCTGAATTTCATTGGCAGGGAAACGCTTTATGGCCGCTATTGGGGAGCACTCGAACAGCATGCCTGCCTGCATTTCGAAGCGTGCTACTATCAGGCCATCGACTACGCGATTGCCCATGGTCTGAAAGCGGTCGAGGCAGGGGCACAGGGCGAGCACAAGCTGGCGCGAGGCTATCTGCCGGTGACCACGCATTCGCTGCATTGGGTGGCCGATCGCGGGTTTGCGCGGGCGATCGCGGAGTTTCTGGAGGCGGAAGCACGGGCCGTGGATGAGGAAAAGGAAATCCTGACCAGCTACGGCCCCTTCCGGCGCATTGAGGAGGAACATGATTGACTGATTCCCGACCTGATCCCAACGCGGTCGCGGCGCTTCTGTCGCTCGGCTGGACCTTGGATGCCGATGGAACGGCGCTCGAAAAGCAGTTCCAGTTCCGCGATTTCGTCGAAGCTTTCGGCTGGATGACCCGTGTCGCCTTGCAGGCTGAATCCATGAATCATCACCCGGAATGGGAAAACATCTACCGAACCGTGCGCGTCCGGTTGACAACCCATGATACCGGCGGCTTGAGCGAGAGCGATCTGGCATTGGCCAGTGTGATGGAACGCGAAGCTGGCTGACTCATGTTGAGTGCGCCGAAGAGGGCGGCGCGGACCCGCACGGACGATTGCATTCGGCGCTGTCGGTTGTAGGGTCTGCCGCGCGGGCTCCACAGGAGGTGAAGATGCCGGGAATCGTAATCGTCGGCGCCGGACAGGCCGGAGCATCGCTGGCTGCCAGGCTGCGGACGTCCGGCTATCAGGGCAAGGTGACCTTGATTGGCGAGGAACATGCGCCGCCGTATCAGCGCCCTCCCCTGTCAAAGGGGTATTTGCTGGGGGAGATGGCCGTGGAACGGCTCTTCCTGCGGCCCGAGAGCTTCTATGCGGAGAACAACATCACCCTGCGGACGGATTGCCGGGTCGACGCAATTGACGCGGCGGCGCGCAGGATCGTCCTCGGGACAGATGTGCTGGAATATGAGCAGCTTGCGTTGGTGACAGGCGCCGTTCCGCGCCGGTTGCCACCGGCGATTGGCGGGCTGCTGGACGGCGTGCATGTGGTGCGCGGGCTGCATCATATCGACCGACTGTCGCCGGAGATGGTTGCAGGCAAACGGGTACTGATCGTTGGTGGCGGCTATATCGGGTTGGAAGCGGCTGCCGTGGCCTCGAAGCTGGGGCTCGAGGTGACGCTGGTCGAGATGGCTGAGCGGATCCTGCAGCGGGTCGCGGCGGAGGAGACGTCGGACTACTTCCGGGCGTTGCATCAAGCTCATGGGGTCGATCTGCGCGAAGGCGTCGGGCTGGAACGGTTGACGGGTAACGAGCGTGTTTCGGGTGCGGTGCTGACGGATGGGACGGAGCTGTCGGTCGATCTCGTGATCGTGGGGGTGGGTGTGACGCCGGCGACGGAACTGGCCGAAGCGGCCGGGCTTGCGCTGGAGAACGGTATTGCAGTGGATGCGCAGGGACGAACATCGGACCCGCATATCTGGTCGGCGGGCGATTGCGCTTCCTTCCCCCGACACGGCGAGCGGATCCGGCTGGAGAGCGTGCAGAACGCGATTGATCAGGCGGAACTGGTGGCGTTGAACATGCTGGGCGCGGATGTCGCCTATGATCCGAAGATCTGGTTCTGGTCGGATCAGTATGACGTGAAGCTGCAGATTGCCGGGCTGAACACGGGGTATGACCGCGTGGTTGTGCGACCGGACGAGAAGGAAGGCGCCGTCTCGCATTGGTATTTTGCTGGCGAGCGACTGCTTGCGGTCGATGCGATGAACGCGCCACGGGCCTATATGGTCGGCAAACGGCTGATCGATGCGGGCAAGAACGCCGATCCGGTGATGCTTGCCGATCCCTCAAGCGACCTGAAGGCATTGTTGCGCGCATGAGGATCATCGGCGGGACACACAAGGGACTGGCATTGGCCTCGGTCGGCAAGGGAGATACGGCGGCGCATCTGCGGCCAACCTCGGATCGGGTGCGGGAGAGCCTGTTCAACCTGTTGGCGCATAGCCATGGCGATCCAGTCGAAGGCGCGCGGGTGCTCGACCTGTTTGCGGGAACCGGGGCGCTTGGGCTGGAAGCGCTGTCGCGTGGGGCCGCACAGGTGACCTTAATTGACGACGGCGCGAAGGGGCGGGCCCTCTGTCGGGAAAACATCGAGAAGATGCGCGCCTATGGCACGACCAAGCTCTATCGGCGGGATGCGATGCGGATGGGTGTCAATCGCGGTCCGGGGTTCGATCTGGTCTTTCTTGACCCGCCTTATGGCAAGGGGATGGGAGAGCGGGCGATAGACTCCTGTGTCGAGGGCGGATGGTTTGCGCCCGGAACTATGATCGTCTGGGAAGAGAATGCGCCGCAGCTTCCGCCGGACGGGTTCGAGCTGCTGGACCGCCGGGAATATGGCGAGACGCATATCACCATCCTGCAAGCGCTGGATGAATAACCTGGCGGTGGCGCGTACCGCGCCAACACTTTTGCCTCGCGCCCCCGCGGGCGCTCAGGTTGGCGCCTGTTGATACAGTCTGTCGGAAATGAAAACGGCGTCCGCAAGGGACGCCGTTTTCATTTGGTCTGTATGCGATGTGCCTATTGCATGACCTCTTCGACCATCTCGCGGACATCGTTGACAAGTGTCGAGCCCTCAAGACCGCGCTTGCTGACATCCATCGTCCAATCGGTCACGACCTCTTCGCCGAGAGCCTTGATCCGGGCAGTTTCCTCCATGCTCAGCTCGGCGATTTCATTGCCGTCATCGGCCATGACCTGACGGCCGACCGCATCGCCTGTGTCATGCGCCTTGCCGGCCCATGCGGAGGCCATCAGGCCGGAATTGGCGTCGATCACCGCCTTGAGATCGTCCGGCAGGCTCTCGTACTTGTCCTTGTTCATCGCCCAGATGAAGAACAGGTTGTAGAGCGCCTTGTTGCCGGCGACGTCCGTGTGGCTGTCGGTCAGCTCGTTGAGCTTGAGCGAGGGCGACATCTCCCAGGTGATCACACCGCCATCGAGCACACCCTTGGCCAGTGCCTCGGGGAAGGCGGGGACCGGCATACCAACCGGGTTGGCGCCGAGCTTTTCGAGCAGCATCGTGGCCGGGCGCGAGGGACCGCGCAGGCGCAGCCCGTCAAAATCCTCGAGTTGACCAATCGCGCCGCCCTTCTTGTGGACAATGCCGGGGCCGTGCATATGCGCGGCGATCAGATGGACATCGGCGAAATCGTCCATCAGGTGTTTCTGGGTGAAATTCCAGGCAGCAACCGAGCTCTTCTCGCCCGATTTCGGCATCATGAAGGGCAGTTCCAACGCCTCGGCCTCGGGGAACCGGCCCGGCTGGTAGCCCGGGATGACCCAGCCACCATCGATCACGCCGTCGCGGATCATGTCATACTGGCTTTGCGCCTTCCCGCCGAGCGCCATGGTCGGATAGAGCTCGACCTTGATGCGTCCGTCCGATTGCGCCTCGATCGCTTCCGCCCAGGGCGCCATGAAATAGGTCGGGTTGGCCGATTTCGGCGAAACGAAGTGCTGGAAGCGCAGCGTCACTTCCTGTGCCGAGGCAAGACCGGCCGATGTGGCGACGGTTGCGGCGAGGGCGAGGCTGCGAAGGGTGATGGGCACGAGACGAGTCTCCTGTCGTGAATGTCATCCGGAACGCCGCCGACGGCAGGCGCTGGACGTGTTTACGAAACGGAAGCCGCAGCCACAACAGGCTCTGTGTCAGAGAAAACGTCAGGTCACGCGAGGGTGAGACATGTATGGGCGCGGTTCGGAAACCGGGTTTCCGATGCAACTCAGCCCCAGGTGGGGTGGAACTTGTCGGCCGGCGAGAGGGTGAAGATTTCGAATCCGTCCGCCGTGACGCCGATGGAATGCTCGAACTGGGCCGAAAGGGACTTGTCCCGGGTGACCGCCGTCCAGTCATCGGAGAGCACCTTGGTCTCGGGGCGCCCGAGATTGACCATCGGTTCGATGGTGAACATCATGCCCTCTTCGAGGGTCGGGCCGGTGCCGGGGCGCCCGTAATGCAGCACATTGGGCGGGGCGTGGAAGACGCGCCCGAGTCCGTGGCCGCAGAAATCGCGAACGACGGACATGCGGTGGGCCTCGACGTAAGATTGGATCGCGTGGCCGATATCGCCGAATGTATTGCCCGGCTTGACCGCCTCGATACCTTTGAACAGCGCATCATGCGTCACCTGCACGAGGCGCTCGGCCTTGCGCGGCAGCTTGCCCGCCACATACATCCGCGAGGTATCGCCGAACCAGCCATCGACGATGACGGTCACGTCGATATTCAGGATATCGCCGTCATGCAGCTTCTTGTCGCCGGGAATGCCGTGGCACACGACATGATTCACCGAGATGCAGGTCGCGTGCTGGTAACCCTTGTAGCCGATCGTCGCCGAGGTCGCGCCGGCATCGGTCACCATCTGCTCGACAGCCTTGTCGATAAAGGCCGTGGTCTGGCCGGGGACGACAAGCTCGGCCACGCGATCGAGAATATCGGCGGCCAGCTTTCCGGCCGCATGCATGCCCGGGAAATCGGCCTGTTCGTAGAGCCGAATGCCGTCTTTTGTCAGCCGTGCGCGGGAATCGTCCACGTGAACCTCTATCATGGTCGTGTTGTTCGGGCGGAACATAAGGCTGTCCTCGGGAAATTGCCAGATCACGACCGCCTTTGGCGAACTATCATGAAACTCACATAAACCCGGTATAGCTTTGCGAACGAAATCGCGCGCAAGACCGTGGAGATCCGCATGAATCGCCTGACAGTTCTGATCCTGATCGCCGCCGCATTCCCTGCGTTGGCCGAGGACGTACCGTCGGGAAAGGATCTTTACCGGGACAACTGCGTCGAGTGCCACGGCGATACCGCGCAAGGCGATGACGATATCTCTCCCGATATTCGTGGCGCGACCCGAACGCAGCTCGAACGCGCGCTGCCGGGGTTCGATCAGATGCCCGAGTTCGCGTTCACGGATGCGGAGGTCGTCGCTCTCAAGGACTATCTCGCAGTGCTGGAATAGGCGCCGAACCGGGAGCGGCCCGGCGCCCGGCGCTTACTGATCCCAGTTCAGACGAATGTCATGCTCGTAGCGGAATTCCGGCGGCAGGGTCGGGGCGGTGGCCTCGTCGATGGTTGCGTGGACATTGACCGGCGGGGTTACGGTTGCGTCACGGCCGAAGAGGAAGCTCTGTTCGGAGACGAGGACGCGGTAGGCCTTGTTGAGCTGGAGGGCACGATCGCGCGAGGGCGTGATCAGGTCATAGACGGTCTTGCCGTCCATCGCCTCCAGATCGACCGAGCCGTCCTTTCGGAACCAACGGTCACGCATCTCGGTGTTGGAGCGGAACTCGTCGCCGCCGCCCGCACGTTGCAGGTAGAGCGCGATCTCGCCCATCTCCTCGCCGAGCGTGGGCACGTCCATCTGGCTCTTGAGGTCGATATAGCCCCAGCCCGCCGCGCCGGTCATCTTGCGCGGAAAGGCCCATGTCTGGTCGATATTTGCGCCGGCGGAGGTGTGGCAGCCGCGGCAGAAGAAGGTCTCTTCATTGGTCTGGCGGCGCAGCGTGCCGTCCGCATCCTCGATCCAGGCAAGCAGGGTCCAGCCCATGCCGTTATCCATGCCGCGATCGCGCAGGTCGATATAACGCGGCAGGTTCTCGTCGAGCTTCTCCTGGATCTCGTTGCCGTAGCGGGAGGCGAGTTGCGGGATGGAGAGTTGGCGCGACTTGACCATGTAGCGCAGCTCTTTCATCCGCCGCGCGGTCTTGATCGAGCCGTCCTCGTTGATCCCGACATAGCGGACCGAATGCAGGAAGTCGGTGCGCTCGGGATAGTTCATGCGGATGACGGGTTCGCCCGAGGCCGCGCCGAGATAGGAATCCCGACGTTTCATCTGGTTGGTCATGCCGAGCGTGCCGTCACCGTCGATATCGGTGCCGATCACGGTCTCGTCCACGTCGGGCAGGGAGACGCGGTCGAGGTCCTGGAAGGCCATTTCGACCAGCGCGAGATTGGCGAAATAGACGTCCCGGCTCTCCACGCCATCAGCGGTGGTGTAAAAGCGTACCGGCAGGCGGATCAGCACATCGTCGGTCGAGCCATTGGTGGGCCAGAAGGTCGAGGGTTGCGGCTTGTAGTTGAAGGCGACCCACCAGGAGCCGTCCTTGGCCAGGCCGTCCGCGTCGAAAGCCTCCGACATATACTCGAAACCCGCCAGGTCCGGAATCCAGCCTTCGAACCCGGCGGCGTCGAGCCGGCCGGTAAGGTCCGAGTAATTGTCCTGCTCGATCCAATCGAGGATCTCCGCGTCGGAGATCGCGGCGACGTCTACCGAGCGGTCGATGAAGAGATTGACATGGTGGTTGGTCAGGCCGTCCTCGGAGAAGGCATATTCGGCCTGCAGGTCGCCATCCTGCATGAAATTGGTTCGCGTCTGGTCGTCATTCGACTGGTGACAGACATAGCAGGGATTATGCTTGCCCTCGATCTTGGTGTAGCACATCGGCGGGATCGGGGCTTCCGGATTATAGATCCGGCGCGCCTCGGCCATCGCCTGAGAATTCGGGCGTAGTTCCATCATCTTCGTGTCGGTCAAGGCCGAGAGGTCGGCGGCGCTTGCGCCAAACGGAGAAAGTGTCAGGGCAAGAACGGCGAAGCGGTTCATGTCTTACGTGCTCCTTGAAGGGAAAAAGGGCCGGGTTTTACCCGGCCCCAAAGGTGCTCATCCCGTCTGGGACAGGATCACTTCTTCCACAGCCACATGGCGTTGTTCTCGTGCTTGCCGGTGTCTTCACCGATCAGCACGTCGCCATTGGCCAGCACCAGCAGGTTGTCCGGGTTGGAGATGGCGTTCACGTCGCAGGCATTGGCCTCGGCGTTCTTGTCATAAGCGCCACCGGCAACAACAGGGATCATCTTGGTGCTATTGAAATCGGCCTCGAGCGGCATCTCGTAGACGATTCCGCACTTGACCTCGGAGACCTGGATGTCGCCCTCGGCGTCGGACATGCCCTTCGCGACCTCCGACATCGCCATGTACATGAACGGCACAGACCCGTCCTTGGCCGCCTCGTAGTTGATGTTCACGCCTTCCATCTTGCGGAACTCGGCGGTCGCACCCTTGGCGGCAGCAGCCTTGCGGCTTTCGAGGAAGGCAACGCGGTCGTCGGCGGCCTCGCCGGCGGCCCAGGCGGCAACGTCCTCATCGGAGATGTAGGAGGTGGCGTCGGCCGTGTAGTCGTCCTTGGTGATGCCGTCATACTCGGCAATCCAGCCCTCGATGTCGGTGTTGGTGCCATGGGCCAGTTCGATCCACTCGATGTCGAACGCGGTGGTGGCGGCGTCGGCACCGGGCTCGGCGGTCTGGGTCATCTTGGCGGCAAAGAGCGTGCCGGCTGAAAGGTCGCCGGCAGTGTCGGCGATGAACTTGAAGACAACCACGTCGGTGCCGTCATCGGAGAGATACACGGTCTTGTCGTCGGGCATGACGACCGAGTTCTCGTGGCTGTAGCGGCCCATGGTGAAATGTTTCACCGGGTTGGCGCTGCCCGTCGGATCGGTGATCTCGACGATATAGCCGTAGCGGTAGGGGTTGGGCCAGTTGCCGACATAGGAGGCGAGGGCCTCGACGCCGTCGATATATTTGTACTCGGCGTTGTTCCAGTCGGCGGTGGTGTCGAAATAGAGTTCTTCCGAGGTCAGCGGGGTCGACCAGGGCGACAGCGTGCCGAAGCAGTTCACCCAGGTACCCTGAACGGCGGAGAAGTCGATCATCATCGAATCGGCTTCGTCAACCGAGTAGGCGCCATCTTCGGCGCGCATCAGCTTGACGCGGGACATGCCGCCGGGGCGGTCTTCCCAATTGGAGAAGAGGTAGCCTTCACCGTCACCGGTGGCGACATAAGCGTTGAAATCAGGGTCATTCGAGACCTTGATCTCGCCGCCGGCGCCGACGATATGGCCGATCTTGCCGAAATCGCCTTCCTGGACGAGGACCTGGAATTCGCCGAGGGTCGACGTGACGACCTTCATGTCGTCGCCTTCCGGAACGGCCAGTGCGCCGCCGTCGAAATCGGCATTGGCGATGACGCCGACTGTGGCCTTGGCGAAGGTGTTGCCGAGATCGTCGGCCGGGTGCTGGACGTTGAAGAACAGGTCTTCGCCTTCCAGGAACATGCCGGTGATCTCGCCGCCGAGCGGCACGGTGGCCACGCGGGTCAGGCTCTCGGCGAAGGCCGGGGCGGTCAGGGCGCTTGTCAGGAGAAGCGCGGAGGCGATGGACGTTTTCATGGTCTCTCCGTTGGCTGAAACCGGCGACCTGATTGCCGCCCTTTCTTGCTGCGGCCCATTGAACAGATTTGTGATACGGATTTGTGACAGCGGCTCAATCCGGCCGAAATTCGCGATGCGGCGCAACACAGCCGCTGTCAGCGCGCAACCCGCAGAGTCAGGTTGATCCGCCCGCCGTCGGGCAGGAGCTGCGAGGAGCCGGGGCGGATCCGGTCGATTCCATGATAGACCAGACGCGCCGGGCCGCCCATCACCAGCACATCGCCGGAGTTCAGCCACACCGACTCGGTCTTTCCGCCGCGTGTGAGGTTGCCGATCCGGAAGAGCGCCTCGTCGCCCAGCGAGATCGAGACGACGGGCTGGTCGAGATCGGTCTCGTCGCGATCCTGATGCATGCCCATCCTTGCATCGGGATCATAGAAATTGATCAGGCAGGAATCGGGGAGGGGCGCGTCGGGCGCCACGCTGGTCCAGACCGAGAGGATCGATTCCGGGATCGGCGGCCAGTCCTTCCCGTCCGGATGCTGCGTTTCGTAACGATAGCCGCGACGATCACTGATCCAGCCGACCGTGCCGGCAGAGGTCATGCGTACTGACATATTCTGCCCGCGCGAGGTAACGGGGCGGAAGAAGGGCGCGGCGCGGGCGATCTCGCGCAGTTGCCCCAGCATTTCCGTCTGTACCTCACGACTCAGCAGACCCTGAAACAGGCGGACACCGCGAATCGTCATTGTTGGCGTTGGTTTCGATTTCTTCACCATTATTGCCTCATATCGGCGGCGCATCGCGGCTTGCAGGGGGGAGACTGCACTCCTATATACCCCGGGATGCTCGGCAAGGGAGCCACCCTGCCGGTTAATATGGGATTGGGGCTCGGGAGCCTGACAGGGCCCGCGCCCCGCAACATCGCCAAGAGAGGTACTTTTACATGGCCAAAGTCATCGGTATCGACCTCGGTACGACGAACAGCTGCGTCGCCATCATGGATGGGTCGCAGCCCCGCGTGATCGAGAATGCCGAAGGTGCACGTACGACCCCGTCGATCGTCGCCTTTACTGAGAATGAACGGCTCGTGGGCCAGCCCGCCAAGCGGCAAGCCGTCACGAACCCCGAGAACACCATCTTCGCCGTCAAGCGCCTGATCGGTCGCCGCGAGGATGACCCGGCGGTCGCGAAGGACCGCAAGATCGTGCCCTTCGAGATTGTCGACGGCGGCAATGGCGACGCATGGGTCGAGGCCCGTGGCGAGAAATACTCGCCCTCGCAGATCTCCGCCTTCATCCTGCAAAAGATGAAAGAGACCGCCGAGTCCTATCTCGGTGAGGATGTCACGCAGGCCGTCATCACGGTTCCCGCCTATTTCAACGACGCCCAGCGTCAGGCCACCAAAGACGCCGGCAAGATCGCCGGTCTCGAAGTGCTGCGTATCATCAACGAGCCGACCGCGGCAGCGCTGGCCTATGGCCTCGACAAGGAAGAGACCAAGACGATCGTGGTCTATGACCTCGGCGGCGGTACCTTCGATGTCACGATTCTCGAGATCGACGAAGGCCTGTTCGAAGTGAAATCCACCAACGGGGACACGTTCCTCGGCGGTGAAGACTTCGACATGCGGATCGTCCAGTACCTGGCCGACGAGTTCAAGAAGGAGCACGGCGTCGATCTGTCGAAAGACAAGATGGCCCTGCAGCGCCTGAAGGAAGCCGCCGAGAAGGCCAAGATCGAGCTCAGCTCGAGCCAGCAGACCGAGATCAACCAGCCTTTCATCTCGATGGACCCCAATGGCGGCACGCCGCTGCACATGGTGATGAAGCTGACCCGCGCCAAGCTGGAAAGCCTCGTGGGCGACCTGATCAAGAAGTCGATCAAGCCCTGTCAGGCTGCGCTGAAGGATGCCGGTCTGTCCATTGACGAGATCGACGAAATCGTTCTGGTTGGCGGCATGACCCGTATGCCGCGGGTCGTCGAGGAAGTGACCAAGTTCTTCGGCAAGGAGCCGCACAAAGGTGTGAACCCGGACGAGGTCGTTGCCTCCGGCGCCGCCATTCAGGCCGGCGTTCTCCAGGGTGATGTGAAGGACGTGGTCCTGCTCGACGTGACCCCGCTGTCGCTCGGCATCGAGACGCTGGGTGGTGTCTTCACCCGTCTGATCGATCGCAACACCACGATCCCGACCAAGAAGAGCCAGATCTTCTCGACCGCCGAGGACAATCAGAACGCCGTGACGATCCGGGTGTTCCAGGGCGAACGCGAGATGGCGCAGGACAACAAGATGCTCGGCCAGTTCAACCTGGAAGACATCCCGCCGGCGCCGCGCGGTCTGCCGCAGATCGAGGTAACCTTCGACATTGACGCCAACGGCATCGTGTCGGTCTCCGCCAAGGACAAGGGCACCGGCAAGGAGCAGGTCATCACCATCCAGGCTTCCGGTGGTCTCAACGACGACGAGATCGACCAGATGGTCAAGGACGCCGAGGCCAATGCCGAGGCGGACAAGGAGAAGAAAGAGCTGGTCGAGGCGAAGAACCAGGGCGAGAGCCTGCTGCATTCGACCAAGAAGTCGCTCTCCGATCACTCTGACAAGGTGGACCCGTCCACCGTCGAGGCGATCGAGCTGGCGATGGGTCCGCTCGAAGAAGCGCTGGAAAGCGAGGACCTTGGCAAGATCAAGTCCGGCATCCAGAACCTGACCGAAGCCGCGATGAAGCTTGGCGAGGCCATCTACAAGGCCGAGCAGGAAAAGGCTGGCGAAGCCGCGCCCGAGGGTGAGGATGAGCCGAGCAGTGTCGATGAAGACATTGTCGATGCCGACTTCGAAGATCTCGGCGACGAGAAGCGCTGAGCCATTAGAACCTCCAGCGGGCCGGTCCGGGAAACCGGGCCGGCTCACGTCATGGAGGCGAGAGGATAACCGATGGCAAAACGTGACTATTACGAGGTGCTGGGCGTCGCGCGTGGAGCCTCGGAAGCCGAGATCAAGAAGGGCTTTCGCAAGAAGGCCCGGGAACTGCACCCAGACAGCAATTCAGACAATCCCGATGCCGAGGCCCAGTTCAAGGAAGCGAACGAAGCCTATGACATCCTGAAGGACCCGGAGAAGAAGGCAGCCTATGATCGCTTCGGCCATGCTGCCTTCGAAGGCGGCATGGGCGGTGGCGGCGGCGGCCCGCGCGGCGGCGGTTTCCATGGCCAGGGCGATTTCGCTTCTGCCTTCTCGGATGTGTTCGACGATCTCTTCGGCGATTTCATGGGCGGCCAGCGTGGTGGCGGACGCCAGCGCGCCGCGCGCGGCTCGGACCTGCGCTACAACCTACGCGTGACATTGGAGGAGGCCTTCGCCGGCGTCCAGAAGACGATCAACGTGCCGACCTCGGTCGCCTGTTCTGCCTGTTCGGGTACCGGCGCGGAAGGTGGCGCGGAACCGATCACCTGCCCGACCTGTTCGGGAATGGGCAAGGTGCGCGCGCAGCAGGGTTTCTTCACCGTCGAGCGGACCTGCCCGACCTGCAACGGCCTTGGCCAGAGCATCAAGAATCCCTGCCAGACCTGCCATGGAAATGGCCGGGTCGAGAAGGAGCGGTCTCTTTCGGTCAATATCCCTGCCGGGGTCGAGACCGGGACGCGCATCCGCCTCGCCGGCGAGGGTGATGCGGGGACGCGAGGCGGGCCGTCGGGAGATCTCTACATTTTTATCGAGGTTGCAGAGCACGAAATCTTCAATCGCGATGCGCAACATCTCTTCTGCCAGGTCCCGGTCTCGGTCGCGTCTGCCGCGCTGGGTGGAGATATCGAAGTGCCGACCATCGATGGTGGCCGCAGCCGCGTGAAAGTTCCGGCCGGATCGCAAACCGGTAAGCAGATGCGCTTGCGCGGCAAGGGCATGCCAACCCTGCGCGGAGGCGGCTCGGGCGACATGTTCATAGAGATGATAGTCGAGACTCCGGTTAACTTGACCACCCGGCAGAAGGAGTTGCTGCGCGAGTTCGACGAGCTCAGCATGGAGAACAACCCGCGCTCCTCGAACTTCTTCTCCAAGGTGAAGAATTTCTGGGACGAGATGAAAGGCTGATCGCCTTTTGTTCTTAACCCTAAATTCAAGGGCCTGGGCTTAGATCTCCCTATGAGACATACCCAGGCCCTTGCTGACTCGGCTCTGCCGCTTTTCGCCCTGACAGATCTTCCGCAGGCGCATCCTTCGGCTTCGTCAAGCACTCGGGAACCATCCTATCTCCACGATCATCGTCATCGCCTGCGGACCCGTTTCGCGGAACGCGGTGCCGCCTCCGTTCCGGACTACGAATTGCTGGAACTCCTCCTCTTCCGCGCCATGCCCCGTCAGGATGTCAAGCCGCTGGCCAACCGGCTCATGGAGCAATTCGGCGACTTCAACGAGGTGGTCTCGGCACCCGAGGGACGGCTGTTGGAGATCGAGGGTGTCGGTCCGGCCGTCGTACAGGACCTCAAGATCGTGGAAGCTGCGGCGCATCGCATGGCCCGAGCCCGCATCTTGAACCGCCACGTCCTGTCCAATTGGGACGCGTTGCTCGACTATTGCCACACGACCATGGCGCATCGGGCAACGGAACAGTTCCGCGTGCTCTACCTCGACGCCAGGAACGCGTTGCTGGCCGATGAGGAGCAGGCGCAGGGCACGGTGGATCACGTCCCTGTCTACCCGCGCGAAGTGGTCAAGCGAGCGCTGGAATTCAATGCGTCGGCGCTGATCCTTGTCCACAACCATCCCTCCGGCGATGCAACCCCTTCATCGGCGGATATCTCCATGACACAGGCCATCTTGCGGGCTGCCGAAGCACTCGGCCTGACGGTCCATGAGCACCTGATCATCGGTCGGGAAGACGAGTTCAGCTTCCGCGAAGCCGAACTACTGAGGCCCGATACGGAGTAGGTCGATTAAAGCGGACAGTGCCGAAGCCGTCGCGCCGACGCCTAGCGAAGCCAGACCTCGACCCGGCGGTTGGTCTTGCGTCCACGTTCGTGGTCATCGCAGGCAAGCGGCAGCGCTTCCCCGAACCCGACAGCGCTCAGCACCACCCGGTTCCAGTCCGCAAGCGGGGCCGCCAACCGCAGCGCTTCCGCCACCACCTCGGCGCGCTTCAGCGACAGGGCCTGGTTCGTTTCCGCCGGGCCGAGCCCATCAGAGAAGCCGGCCAGAAGAATTTCGCGATTGTCATAGCTGCCGATCTCGATCTGGCGAGCGAGGCGGTCTAGGTTCCCCTCCGATTGTGGGTCAAGCTGGGTCGATCCGTTCTGGAAGCGGAAGGTGGATGTCAGACGCTGCGCCCCGACCATTGCCCCGACCATTGCCTTCAGGTCCTCGATCTGAACCTCGTCGCCCGCCGCTGCGATCGCATTGGCGAGCCGTTCGCCCTGTGCGGCAAGCGGGATCTCGACGGCGATCTGATCTACATATCCCGCGCGTCGGACAGCCATGCCGGCGGCTGGCGTATTGAGCCAGTCAAGGAACTCGCGCGCCAAAAGCGGCAGTCTGCGCGGCGGAACATAGAGATAGAGCGGCAGCGGCAGCGGGTAGTCTTCGGATTTCAGTGCCTCACGCGAGAGGGAGATCTGGCGTCCGCAATTGCCGGTCAATTCCAGCGGCCGGGCGTTGCCAAGGTCCGAGAAGCGCGCCAGGCCAAGCGCATCGGGGCTTCGGGCAACCGTATCCACCAGCCCGGCTCCGGATTCGTGGCGCACCAGCCAGCCCTGGCTGTCCTTTCCCGGAGATCTCTTCGGCGACGGCAATATCTGCTCGACGCTGCCATCGGAGACTGGCTCATGCAGGTCGATCGGCGCGGCGGTGCCGCCCAACCCCGCCCAGTCCAGCAACGTACCGGCGCGGATCGCCTCGAGCTGTTCGAAGCTGATCCGGCGGATCGGATTATGCGGTGAAACGACTGGCACGAGCCCGTCCAGCGCCACGATCCGCGCCCGGCGCGGCGCTGTCAGATCGCCAAACCCGGCCTTCTTGCCCTCGGCAATCTCGTCAGCGGTCGCGATGCGGTTGGCCATGGCGAGGTCGGCGCGATCGGCGATCAGGTCGGCGATGCCGGTCGTCGAATCGTTCAGGGAGAAGTGGAACCGGCCAACGAGCCGGCCTTCGGTCGGATCGACGAGATGATAGCTGAAGCTGTCCGGTCCAGTCTCCAGCCGCTTCGCCAGAAGGGCACTGCGGGCGGCGAAGGTTTCGAGCAGGGCTGGAAGCAGGATGTCGCCCACGGAGGCCTCGCCCGAGAAACGGATTTCGGCGATCGGATGGATCAGGTCGGGACAGCCCGGCCCCTCGCAATAGACGCCTTCGGCATCAAGTGTGATGACGCCGAAATCGGTCCGCAGCCGATAGAACGCGCCGTCGAAACCGAGCATGTCGCCTTCCAGGCTGATCGAGCCATCGCGAGAGGTGAGAAAGGCATCCTGCGCCAATGCGGGGGGTGCCCCGAGTGGGAGAAGCGCGAGAACCACAGCGCAAAGTCTTGTTAGTCCCATGGTGACGGATCGGCCTGCCTTTGTTGGCGGCGATATTCGGGACGAAGGGCATGGGCTTCAACAAGCGATTTGGCCTGTCGGAAAGAGGAAAGCCGGTTGAGTCGGTTTTGCATCGGTTATGTGCGGGCTCAGCGGAGCTCGGACCCATCCTCGGGGAGCCGAAGTTCGTAGAGTTGTGGCGCCGGGCGTGGAAGCTGTTCGACCAGGGGATCCTCTGGCAGGTAGATCTCTTCCCCGCTGGGGGCTGCGCGGGCGACACGGGTGACGGAGACAGAGGTGTCCAGCCGCATGGGCGTGCCCGATTCCGCTCCGGCGAACCGTGCGGCGAGAGCGTCGGCATTGAGCGCAAGATAGCCCGCGGAAAAGGTCAGCAGGAAGGTCGCAACGGCCACTGTGATGGATCGGGGGATCTGCAAGGCTGCCTCCTGAGGGAACACGCTTGCTCGATCAATACCCTCGAAATTGGGCGGGGCCGTGGCACGCGAAGGGCTGCATTTGGCCCCACGGGAGAGAAATCCCGGCAATTTGCCGGGATTGTTGTTCATTTCGGGATAGTATGTGGCTCAGAAAGCGCCGTGGCAGTGCTTGAACTTCTTGCCGGAGCCACAAGGACAGGGGTCATTGCGGCCCGGATTGCCCCAGCTCGAGGGATCGTTCTCGTCGAAATCAGCGACCAGCGGGTCTTTCCCGGCAGCAGCATCCTTGGCGTCGGTTGCCTTTTGCATCGCCGCCTGCTGCGCCATCATCTGTGCCATCATCTGCTGCTGCTCCTCGGGGGTCAGCGGGCGGATCTGGCTGAGCTTCTCGGTCACTTCCTCGCGCAGCCCGTCGAGCAGGCTCTCGAAGAGCTGGAAGGCCTCGTTCTTGTACTCGTTGAGCGGATCGCGCTGCGCATAGCCGCGGAAACCGACAACGGAGCGCAGATGTTCCAGCGTCAGCAGATGCTCACGCCACTTGCCGTCGATGGTCTGCAGCAGGAGCTGCTTCTCGATGGAGCGCATCTGTTCAAGGCCGAAATCCACGGCCTTCTGGGCCATGAACTCGTCCGAGGCCTTGTAGAGGCGTTCTCGGATGTCACCGTCATCGACGCCTTCTTCATCCGCCCATTCGATCACCGGCACATCGACGCCAAGATGCTTGATCACATCTGCATAGAGCTTCTCGGTCTCCCATTGGTCCGCATAGGTCTTCTTCGGCATGTATTGATCGACCAACTCGTCGACCACCTCGTGCCGCATGTCCTGCACGATATCGGAAAGATCCTCGGACTCCATGATCTCGCGACGTTGACCGAAGATGACCTTCCGCTGGTCGTTCATCACGTCGTCGAACTTGAGGAGCTGCTTGCGGATGTCGAAGTTCCGGCCCTCGACCTTCGCTTGTGCACGCTCCAGCGACTTGTTCACCCAGGGGTGCACGATCGCCTCGCCTTCTTTCATGCCAAGCTTCTTGAGCATGGAATCGAGTCTTTCGGAGCCGAAGATCCGCATCAGATCGTCTTCGAGGCTGAGGAAGAAGGAGGATTTACCGGGGTCGCCCTGACGGCCGGAGCGACCGCGCAGCTGGTTGTCGATCCGGCGGCTTTCATGGCGCTCGGTGGCGAGCACGTAGAGCCCGCCGGCCTGTTTCACGGCTTCCTCGTCATCCTTGTGCTGCGCCTCGATCGCGGCGCGGATCTGTTCGGGATCGCCTTCGGGATCGGCGGCGATCGCCTCCATCACCTTGAATTCGACATTGCCGCCGAGTTTGATGTCCGTGCCGCGGCCGGCCATGTTGGTGGCGATGGTCACGGCGCCGAGCTTGCCGGCATCGGCGACGATCTGCGCTTCCTGCTCGTGCTGGCGGGCGTTGAGCACGTTATGCTTCACGCCTTCCTTCTTCAGCATCTGGCTGAGCAGTTCGGATTTCTCGATCGAGGTCGTGCCGACAAGGACCGGCTGGCCCTTTTCGTGCGACTTCTTGATCTCCTCGATCACCGCGTTGAACTTTTCGTCGCCGGTCCGGTAGACCTGATCATGCTCGTCTTCGCGCGCAACGGGCAGGTTGGTCGGAACCTCGACCACGCCGAGCGCGTAGATCTCCATGAACTCGTCGGCCTCGGTCAGCGCCGTGCCGGTCATGCCGGAGAGCTTGTCATAGAGGCGGAAATAGTTCTGGAAGGTGACGCTGGCCAGCGTCACGTTCTCGGGCTGGATCTCGCAGCCTTCCTTGGCCTCGATCGCCTGGTGCAGGCCGTCGGAGAGGCGTCGACCGGCCATCATCCGGCCGGTGAACTCGTCGATCAGAACGATCTCGTTGTTGCGGACGATGTAATCCTTGTCCTTCTGGAACAGCTTGTGCGCCTTCAGGCCCTGGTTGATGTGGTGCACCAGTGTCGTGCTCTCGGGGTCGTAGAGGTTCTGCCCCTCGGGAAGGATCTCGTATTGCGTCAGCCGCTCCTCGAGGAACTCGTTGCCCTCGTCGGTATAGGTGACATTCTTCGTCTTCTCGTCGAGCGTGTAATGCGCGGGCTGCACCTCGGGGATGATCTTGTCGATTGTTCGGTAAAGCTCGGAGCGGTCCTGGGAGGGGCCGGATATGATCAGCGGCGTCCGGGCTTCATCGATCAGGATCGAGTCGACCTCGTCCACGATTGCGAAATTGTGGTATTTCTGGGCGACATCCTTCAGTTCGGCTTTCATGTTGTCCCGAAGGTAGTCGAAGCCGAGCTCGTTATTGGTCGCGTAGGTCACGTCACAGCCATAGGCGCCGAGCTTCTCGGCCTCGGGCTGCTGCGGGTAGACAACGCCACAGGTCATGCCGAGCTGAGCATAGACCTTGCCCATCCACTCCGCATCCCGCTTGGCGAGATAGTCGTTGACAGTGACGATATGGACGCCATGACCGCCAAGCGCGTTGAGATAAGCAGGAAAGGTAGCGACAAGCGTCTTGCCCTCGCCCGTCTTCATCTCGGAAATATTGCCCTCATGCAGGAAGATGCCGCCCATGAGCTGGACGTCGAAGGCGCGCAGGCCAAGCGCCCGCTTGGCACCTTCGCGCACATTGGCAAAGGCCTCCGGCAACAACGAGTCGAGATCCTCGCCATTCCGTGCGCGTTCCTGCAAAGCCCGCGTCACGGCGATCAGCTCCTCGTCGGATTTCTTCTCGAATTCCGGCTCCAGCGCATTGATCCTGTCGATGACGGGGCGGGTTGCCTTGATCTTGCGGTCATTGGGCGTACCAAAGACCTTTTTCGCGATCGTTCCAAATCCCAGCATATCTGCTCCGCCATTACGAATTCGTGTGAGAGGACGCCTTGCCGGCCCTTCCGCGCAGCGTTACCTAGGCATCAAACGCAGAGCCGCCCGTCTCCCGGACCATCCGCGATGTAAGGGCGCGCCTTGTGAGTGTCAACGCTGCGCAGGGGCGCGGCCTCGAAGGAGCTGATCACGATGTCGATGACCAACAAAACCTGGGGCGCCGGGCTCTTTGCCCTCGCGATGAGCGCGAGCCTGCCTGCGCAGGCCGCTGACGAGACCGCCAATACGGTCGTGGCAACCGTTGGTGGGGCCGAAATCACCATCGGTCACATGGTCGCCGCGCGCAGCACTTTGCCGGCGCAATACCAGCAGCTGGAAGCGGACGTTCTGTGGCAGGGCCTGCTGGATCAGCTCGTTCAACAGAACGCCATGGCCCAGTCTCTTGGCGCCGAGGTGACCCCGGCGACGCAATTCGCCATTGATAACGCGATCTCCGGATTGCTCGCCGGCGAGGCCATCGGCAAGGCGGTGCAGGAGGCCGTGACTGAAGAGACGCTGCAAGCCGCCTACGACGCGCGGTTTGCCGATGCCGAGCCGTCCAAGGAGTTCCACGCTGCGCATATTCTCGTCGAGAGCGAAGAAGACGCGCAGGCAATCAAGGCCGATCTCGATGGGGGTGCCGATTTCGCGGCGCTGGCGATGGAGAAGTCGACCGGCCCCTCCGGCCCCGGCGGCGGTGACCTTGGCTGGTTCGGCGAAGGCATGATGGTGCCGGAGTTCGAGAATGCGGTGATGGCGCTGGAGGCCGGCAGCGTCTCCGACCCGGTTCAGACCCAGTTCGGCTGGCACGTCGTCAAGCTCTTCGAAACCCGCTTGTCCGATGCGCCGCCGCTCGAAGAGGTCCGGGGCGACCTGGCAGCCGAGATCGAGACGGCGACGGTCGAGACCGCGCTCGAAATGGCGATGGAAAAGACCGAGGTGGTTTATCCCGAAGCCGAGTTCGACCCCAGCCTGCTCGACAGTGTCGATCTCCTGGCCGAGTAACGGAGGCACAGATGGCCGGATCGCACCCCGTCTCGCCGCTCGCCCCTGAGGCCTTCCCGGATCTGCCGGAGATCGCCGGAGCGGAGTTCTCCGCTGTCGAAGCGGGGGTGCGCTACGCCGGCCGTTCCGATGTGATGATGGCGCGATTGGCGCCGGGCAGCGCTGTGGCGGGCGTTTTCACCCGCTCGTCCACCCGCTCGGCCCCGGTGCTTGATTGCGAGGCCAAGCTGGCCGCCGGCGCCGCCCCGGAAGCGGGTGCTGCGATCCTGGTCAATTCCGGCAATGCCAATGCCTTCACCGGTGCAGCCGGTGAGAGATCGGTCAAGGCAATCTGTTTGGCTGTCGCCGAGGCGGCAAATGTGCCAACGGCGCGCGTCTTCACTGCCTCGACCGGCGTGATCGGCGAACGGCTGCCGCATGACCGGATAACCACCAAGCTGGAGACGCTGGTTGCCGGGCTCGCCAACAATGGCATTGCCGAGGCCGCGCAGGCCATCATGACCACGGACACCTATCCCAAGGGCGCGGGGCGTGTGATTGAGACTGCGGCGGGCGAGATTCGTCTTGCCGGCATCGCCAAGGGCTCCGGTATGATCGCGCCCGACATGGCGACCATGCTGGTCTACATCTTTACCGATGCGCGTGTGCCGCAGCCACTGTTGCAACAAGCGCTCTCCTCGCTCACGGAAACCAGCTTCAACGCCATCACCGTCGATGGCGACACGTCCACCTCCGACACGCTGCTTCTGGCCGCAACCGGACAGGGCGCGGTACAGATCGATGACATCGAGAGCGCACCGGGCCGGGCCTTTGTCGGTGCTCTGGGCGAGGTCATGCTCGATCTTGCGCACCAGGTCGTGCGGGATGGCGAGGGTGCCTCGAAATTCCTCGAGATCCGGGTTGCGGGCGCCACCTCTGACGACGATGCGAAAACGGTCGCCATGGCCATCGCCAACTCGCCGCTGGTCAAGACAGCCATCGCCGGTGAGGACCCGAATTGGGGCCGCGTCGTCATGGCCGTTGGCAAGTCCGGCGCCCCGGCCGATCGCGATCGCCTGACGATCCGCTTTGGCGATATCCTCGTTGCCGAGAAGGGTTGGGTGGCCGAGAGCTACACGGAAGAGGCTGGCGCGGCCTATATGAAACAACCGGAACTGCTGCTCTCGGTCGATCTCGGGCTGGGGCGCGGTGCGTTCACCGCCTGGACCTGCGATCTGACCCACGCCTATATCTCCATCAACGCGGATTACCGCTCGTGAAGACGGTTCTCGTGTCTGCGGTCGCGTTGGTGGATGTCGACGGACGGGTGCTGCTGGCGCAGCGCCCGGACGGCAAGTCCATGGCCGGGCTCTGGGAGTTCCCCGGCGGAAAGGTCGAGCCGGGAGAGACGCCCGAAGCCGCCCTGATCCGCGAGTTGCAGGAAGAGCTTGGCATCGACACCTGGGCCTCCTGCCTCGCGCCGCTGACCTTTGCGAGCCACAGTTATGAGAGCTTTCACCTGCTGATGCCGCTCTTCATCTGCCGTAAGTGGAATGGCACGCCGGTGTCCTGCGAGGGGCAGGCGCTGAAATGGGTCCGTGGGGAGGCGTTGCGCGACTATCCGATGCCCGAGGCCGATATCCCATTGATTCCACATATCCGGGACTGGCTCTGATCCGCACGGTCGGACGTCGCGGTAAACTCTGAGAAATTGCGCACGAGGACGGCGTTTCCGAAACGTTGCCCTCTCGCAATTCATCCTGACGTTGGTAATATGTCGATGAAACATCAATGATATCTGGATAAGAACGTGACCAGCACCGCGCCACGCCGCATCGTTTCTTCCCGCCATCTCGCCGAAGGAGAGGGTTGGGAGATGTCAGAGTTCGAATATGGCATGATCATTGCCCACAATGCGTTCAACCGCTGGATGCAGCGTTGCATGAGTGCCGCCGGGGGCGCCGATCTCGGGCCGCTGGAGATTCTCGTCCTTCACCATGTCAATCACCGCGACCGGGAGAAGCGTCTGTCCGACATCTGTTTTCTTCTGAATATCGAGGACATGCACACGGTGAATTATGCGCTGCGAAAGCTGATGAAGGCGGATCTTCTGGTGTCCGAGAAACGCGGCAAGGAAGTCTTTTACAGCGCCTCGGAATCGGGGCGCGGATTGTGCGACAGGTACCGGGAGATCCGGGAGCAATGCCTGCTCGAGCCGCTTCTGCAGGGTGGCAATGACGGCGAACAGTTGCGCGCCGTGGCCTCCTTCCTGCGGACGCTTTCGGGGCAATACGATCAGGCAAGCCGGGCGGCAGCATCCCTTTGATGCCGCCGCCCTGACGGCATCAGTTCCCCATGGCGTTGGGCAGCATGGTCACGATGCCCGGGAAGACGGTGATCAGCAGCAGTCCCAGCATCAACAGCAGGAAGAAGGGCAACGCTGCCTTGGCGACCCGCAGAATGTCGATCCCTGTCAGCCCCTGTATGACGAAAAGGTTGAAGCCCACCGGCGGGGTGATCTGGCTCATCTCGACAACGAGCACGAGGAAGATGCCGAACCAGAGCGGGTCGATCCCGACGGCCTGCACGATTGGCAGGATGATCGAAGTGGTCAGCACCACCACGGAGATCCCGTCGAGGAAGCAGCCCAGCAACACGAAGAATACCGTCAGCACCGCCAGCAAGGCGCCCGGCGAGAGGTCGAAGGTTCCAATCCAGGTGGCAAGGTTGCGCGGGATGCCGGTGAAACCCATGGCGATAGCGAGGAAGCCCGCGCCGAAGAGGATCAGGGCGATCATGCAGGAGGTGCGTGTGGCCGACATCAGCGCTGCGGTGAATTCCTTACGGCCGAAACTGCCGGTCATCACCGCCAGCACGGTGGCCAGCACAACGCCCACGGCCGCCGCGTCGGTCGGCGAGGCGACGCCGGTATAGATCGTGCCGATCACGCCGATGATCAACAGCATCACCGGCAGTAGACGACGAGAGGCGACAAGTTTCTCCCGAAAGGACATCGTGTCGTCCTCTTTCGGAATCGATGCCGGCGACATCCACGCGCGCAGCATCACGTAACCGCCGAAGAGGCAGACCAGCATCGCGCCGGGCAGGATGCCGGCGATAAAGAGCCGGGCGATGCTCTGTTCGGTGGCCACGCCATAGACGATCAGGATGATCGAGGGCGGGATCAGGAAGCCGAGCGTGGCCGAGCCGGCGAGCGTGCCGAGGATCAGGTCTTCAGGGTAGCCGCGCTCCTTGAGTTCCGGCACGGACATCCGCCCGATGGTGGCGGCCGTCGCGGCCGAGGAGCCGGAGACGGCGGCGAAGATGGCGCAGCCAAGCACGTTCACATGCAGCAGCCGTCCCGGCATCCGGGTGAGCCAGGGGGCGAGGCCGGAGAACATGTCTTCCGAAAGCCGGGATCGGAGCAGGATCTCGCCCATCAGGATGAAGAGCGGCAGGGCGGCCAGCGGCCAGGAATGGCTGTGGCCCCAGAGTGTGGTGGCCAGCACCAGCCCGGCAGGCGCGTTGGAAAAGGCGACGATGGCGACGAAAGCCATGATCATCAGCGACAGTGCCACCCAGAGGCCGGAGGCCAGGAGCGCGATCAGCAGGGTGAGGAGGATGCCGAATATGACGGGATCGGAAAGTTCGGCCATGATCTTACTCCGATCCGAAATCGATGAGGACCGGGCGACCGCTGCGCAGCGACTCGACCAGCGTGTCCAGCAGCGCCAGGGTCAGCAGGCCGAGGCCGACAACCATGGTGGTCTGCGGAATCCAGAGCGGCACGGCGACGATGCCCGGCGAGGTGTCGCCGTAATGCAGGCTTTCGGCCAGCAGCAACACGGAGAACCAGGTCGCGTAGCCGACCATCGCCCCGCCGAGGGCGAGCGACAGGATCTCGGCGATCCACTGGCCGCGCGGCGGCAGCCGCGACACCAGCAGGTTCACCCGGATATGCGCCCCGGCCCGCAACGTGTAGGCCATGGCGAGGAAGCTTGCCGCCGCCAGCGCAAAACCAGCAAAATCGGCATAAGAGGGGATCGTGTAGGAGAGCGACGGCCCTCCGATCCGCGCGAGGATGTTCAGCCCCACCTGGGCCGAGACGAGCAGGCAGATCGCCAGGATACTGAGCGCAGCCAGCCCGCCAGCGGCGGTGTAGAGCGCATCAAGGACACGTCGCATAGGGGGTTCCCCTCGATAGGAAGAGGCCCCCCGCGAGAAAACGGGGGGCCATCGGGATTACATCTTGTAGGCGTCGAGAATGGCCTTCGCCTCGTCGGAGGCGGTCTCGTTCCACTTCTCCAGCATCTGCGCGCCGATGGCCTGCAGGCCGGAGACCAGCTCTTCGGAGGGCTGGACGATGGTGATGCCGTTCTCTTCCATGACCTTGGTCTTGGCGGCGGCCTCTTCCTTGGACATCTCCCAGCCGCGGGTCTCGGCGGCAGCGGCAGCGGCCAGGACGGCCTCCTGCACGGACGGGTCCAGCTTGTCGAAGACACGCTTGTTCACCACGACGACATTCTTGGGCACCCAGGCGTCGATGGCGGTGTAATGGGTGACGAAATCCCAGGCCTTGGAGTTGGCGCCGGTGGAGGGCGAGGTGATCATCGCCTCGACCTGGCCGGTGGAGAAGGCCTGCGGGATGTCGGCGGCTTCGATCTGCACCGGCGCGGCCTTGGCCAGCGTGGCGAACTCTTCCAGCGCGGCATTATAGGCGCGGAAACGGAGGCCGGCGAGGTCTTCGACGGTCGCGATCTCGCCATTTGTGTAGAGGCCCTGGGCCGGCCACGGCACCGAGAAGAGCGGCATCATGCCCTCCTTGGCCAGCAGCTCGGTCACGACCGGCTTCTGGGCGTCCCAGAGCTTGGCGGCATCCTCGTAGGAGGTGGCGACGAAGGGCTGGCTGTCGAGACCGTAGGCGAGGTCGTCATTGGACAGGCGCGACAGGAAGAATTCCCCGATCGGCACCTGACGAGAACGGACCGCATTCTTGATCTCGGCATGGGGGAAGAGCGAGTTGGCCGAGTGGATGGTGATTTCCAGCCCGCCATCGGTCGCCGCCGCGACCTCTTCCGCGAAGCTGCGGATGTTCTGCGTGTGGAAGGTGGCGTCGCCATAGGGGGTGGGCATGTCCCACGACTCGGCGGTGGCCGGTGCGGCAATCACCAATGCGGCCAGGGCGGGGGCGGCAAACCTGATCATCTCTTTCACTCCTGCTGGGTCTTCCCGGTATGTCCGGGTGTTGATGATGACATCAGGGACAATACGTTGACAAATTTCAAGCGTTTTGTAACTTACACCCTACGAAGACCTTTGGAATTTGAAAACAAACCGCCTAAAAAGGCAGCATTGACGTGATAAGAGATCAAGAATCGGGCTTTCCGCAGATCGTCTCCTTGGGACTCGACGGTCTGCTGGTGCGATTCGCCGACCGGTTCGACGACGCCGCCAACCGCGCGGCTCTCGCATTCCGCGACGTCGCCGGAGCACTGGACTCCGTTCAGGAAGCTTCCACGTCCCTTTGTGCGGTCTATCTTCGCTTCGATCCCCATGCCCATCGGCACAGCGCGCTCGAAGACAGGCTCCGCGCGCTGCTCGCCGAAAGGAACTGGTACAGCGCGCCCTTGCCGGCCGACCATCGGATCTGGCGGATTCCGACCGTCTATGGTGGCGCGTATGGCCCCCAACTCGACGCCACGGCCGATATGGCCGGCACTGACACGGCCTCGGCGATCGAAGAATTGTCTACCGCCCGCCTGCGCGTCATGACGATTGGCTTTGCCCCGGGCTTTCCCTATCTCGGCCAGCTCTCCGAGCGCTGGAACCTGCCGCGCCATGACGACCTGAAAACAACCGTACCGCCCGGTGCGCTCGGTCTTGCGATCCGCCAGTTCGTGCTTTTTCCCGCCGAAAGCCCAACCGGCTGGCGCCATATCGCCACGACCGCTTTTCGCGGTTTCCGCCCCGGGCACGACAATCCTTTTCCGTTGCAGCCCGGCGACGAGATCACTTTCACAGCCGCAGAGGCGCGGGATTTCAGTCGCCTCGTCGATGCCCCTGATGGCGGCGCAATCTGCGAGCCGGCCCGATGAGGTCCCTAATTCTCCACCGAACCGGTCCCGGCACCACCGTTCAGGATCTTGGCCGTTCGGGCTTTCTCGCCCAAGGGCTGTCCCGCGGTGGCGCCGCCGACCCGGTCGCGCTGGCCGAAGGGGCCGCTCTGCTCGGCCAATCGCCGGAATTTGCCGCGCTCGAGATCATTGCCAGCATCGAGGTCGAGGTCACGGACCCCACATGGATCGCGCTCACCGGCGCTCCGAAACAGGCCAGCCGAAACGGCCAGCCCCTCAACTGGAATGCCTGCCACCTGCTGGCGCCGGGAGAGCGGCTGCGTCTTGGCCCCGCGACGGAGGGAAACTATGCCTATCTGCATCTCGCGGGCGGCATCGCGACGCCCCCGCAGGTCGGGGGGCGCGGCGCCCATCTCACCGCCGGTCTCGGCGCGCCTCTGACCGATGGAGAGGAACTGCCGATTGGGCCTGCGCCAGAGCCCGGCTTGCTCGCCCGCACCCTGCCAGAGGACGACCGGTTCGGCGGCGGCGAGATCCGCATTCTTGCCGGCCCACAGACCCCCCTGTTTCCGCCAGACGTACTCAATCGCTTCCTCGCCACACGCTTCACGCGCACAGCCTGGGCGAACCGGCAGGGTGTGAAGCTCGGCCATGAGGGTGAGGGTTTTCGTCCGACAGGGGGACTCAACCTGATCTCCGAGGTCATTGTCCCGGGCGACATCCAGGTGACTGGCGACGGCACCCCTTATGTGCTCGGCCCGGAATGCCAGACCATCGGCGGCTATCCCCGCATTGGAACGGTCGCGCCGCAGGATCTGCCCCGCGTGATGCAGGCTACGCCAGGCGCGCGGCTCCGCTTTCGACTCGTCACTCGAGACGAGGCCCTGTCCTCCTTTCATGCGGTGGAACATCTCCACGCGGCGGCGCTGACCCGGCTGCAGGAACAGGACCGTACCCCCTATGAAATCCTGATGGCAGAGAACCTGATCTCGGGTGTGGCCATCGACATCTTTGACAGCAAGGACGGCTCATGACCCGGCGAATCGATCTCAACGCGGATATGGGAGAAGGCTATGGCCGCTGGAGCATCGGTGACGATGCGGCGCTGCTACAGCATATCACCTCGGCCAATATCGCCTGCGGGCTGCATGCGGGGGACGCCGACGTGATGGCGAAAACCATGGCCCTGGCATTGGAGAAGGGCGTCAATCTCGGTGCTCACCCGGGTTTTCCCGACCTCCAGGGGTTCGGTCGTCGCCGGATGACACTCCCCGAGGCCTCACTACGCAACATGATCCGCTACCAGCTTGGCGCGGCCGATGCGATGGCCCGCGCAGCCGGGGGCCGGCTGCGCCACTTCAAGCTCCACGGCGCGTTGTCCAACATGGCCTCCGAAGATGCCGCGCTGGCACGGGCCTGCTACGAGACGGCGCTCGATTTTGATCCGGACCTGGTGATCCTGATCCTGCCGCTCACCGCAATGCAAGAGGCGATGGAGGCGCTCGGCGGCATCTGGGCGGGCGAGATCTTTGCCGACCGCGCCTATAACGAGGACGCAACCCTCGTGGATCGCTCCCAGGCAGGAGCGATGATCCATGACGGTGCCGAAGCCGCCGCGAACATGGCTGCGATGGTTCGCGAGCAGGCCATTATCTGCGCTTCCGGCAAGCGCCTGCCGTGCCGGGTGGATACGATCTGCGTCCATGGGGACACCCCGGAGAGCCTGGAAATCGCAGCGAATGTCCGCGCCCGCCTCGAGGCCGAGGGCAACGCCGTTTGTGCGTTGTGAACCATCGGCCCGAATGGCTCTTTTGTAAAGATCCCCGTAGGGGATTCATGTCGTGAATCCAGTGTGGTAGCCGAGCAGCATAAACAGCTGGGCGACAACGACGTACAAGACCAAGAACTGGTCGGACTGGCGTGCCGCCAACCCGTTTTCGGCCAAGCTCAACGCTGCGCTCTGGACGGCGAAAACAGTGGCCGAGGGCGGCACCTACCTCTTTGGAGCAACGCTTCTCTACAAGGTCAACGTCAGCACCTTGGCCCGGATGAGCGGGCGACTGGTGCTGAACCGGATCATTCAGCTTGAGATCTTCCCGAAGTAGCCCAGCGGCCTCCGCAAGACGCAACCCTGTGTCAGAGACCAAGGCGACCAGCCAGCGCAGTTCGTCGTCGAGGTTGCAGCACTCGGTTTGCAGCTGCCGGATGCTGTCGAGTGGCAGCGGCGCTCTCTCCTCAACGCCAGCCTTGCGGTCGAAGTAGACCCTGCCGAAGGGATTAGTCATGTCGATACCGGTCTCGCTGGCCGCGAAGTTGATGATGGATCGAACCGTGCCGAAGATCCGTGTGGTGCTGCTTCCTGCAAGTTGGCGGTCAATGAGATCATCGCGGAAGGCATTGGCATCAGCCTTGGTATACGCGGAGATGTCCTTGTTGCCACAGACGTCGATGACATAGCCACAGGAGCGCTCAGCTGCCCGATGGAACGTGACGGGACGTCCATTCCCCTTGAGGCGCAGGTAGACCGCGACAGCCTCCGAAAGCGTGAGCTTCTCTTGAACAGCCGCTGCCTGAGGGATCGGTACGCCCATCGGCGACAGGTTCGGACATCTCAAACGATGCTTGCCGGGGAGATCTACATCCTGAACGCGAAGGTGATACCAGTGCTCGTCAAGCTGTAGGGCCGCTCTAGCGGCTCTCGCGTTCGCCACGACAGCTGACTTGGTCCTCAGCGAGTAGCTAATCCTGTCGGTCGTGTAGTAATGGGGAAGGTCGCTCGGGACCCGTCGTGAGAAATAGAAGACCCCCTGTTTCACAAATGTGAAAGGGGCAGATTTGGTCTCCAGCATGGTCTACGCTCCAGCTCGCATTGGCGAAAACTGAAGGGAAACAGCGGCTTACCTGATGGGGTGGTGCCCAGGAGAGGACTCTGGGAACCGTTCTCTGTGATCAAACCCGTTGTAAATCAATTGGTTGCGTACGGCTGTGGGCTGCCAAGTTCCCACTGGATACCCTTGGAGGTTCCCATTTGCAAGGTGACAGCAGTTCACTCCGTGGGCGCTTCGGCTACGGGGGCTGAGAGGGATGCAAGCCAGCGAACAAAGGATAGACCCTGCGATACCATTAGGATCGTCAGTTCTTCTGGTGGTTGGCTGGGTTCGGGTTGTCCGTCCTCATGCCGATAGTTGTGACATGCCTCTACCCATGCCTTGAACGACGCCACCTCCTTCGCCGCTGCGCTGGTGGCCCTTTGGTGCCCTTGGTGAAGCCTTTGACATATCGGGTTAAGGTTGGAGGCGATCTCACCTGACTTGATCTGGTTGCCACCAAACATCTGCTGGTAGATGTTCTCAGCTGCGTCGTACACAGACCGAATGGCCTGCCTGCCATCTAACGGAACACCCTGAAGCGCCTTTTCCATGGTTTCTATGTTGTAACGCGCTGCAGCGAACGTTTCGTCGGCAAGCCCTCGCACGCAAACTGTGAGGTTTCTGTCGAACTCTTGGTCCACGTATGGGTGGACGCCGCAATCCTCATCTAGAGTGTACGCCAGCTGTCGCTCGCGGAAGACCTTCTCCACGGCATCGCGAAACCCCTTTTGAGCATCTCGGCGCCCGACGGGCGCCAAGAACCTATAGAACAAGGTAATGGCGTCGAAGAAGTCAACGCGGGAGAGGTTGTGCCAAAACTGCTCGAAGGATAAGTAGTTGGAGTAGGGGCCACTTTCGATCACGTCTATCCCTATAACCTCCTCCACAAGCAACCCGAACTTCAACCGGTTATCAGGTGAGGGGAGCGTTCGATCAGCTATCCGATAAACCCTTCGCCTAGCTCTAGGGCAGTCATGCCGCAGCACTTCTTCGCGCTCGTAGTTCCTTGAGTAGCGTTGCCCTGTCGTGGCGACGTTGATTGGACTATCGTTCGACATATCGCATTCTTCCTAGTTACCCTGGGCGGAGGGTCGCCCATCGACCACCGCTGCGCAAGGCGCCGGACTAAAACTTGCGGAAAAACCTGAGACCCAGAAATTGATAGAGAGGTCCCGCGTATCCCCCCGTGGGGGTGCGCCTCCGGCCAACTGTCTCCATCTGCGGGAAATTCCCATTATTGCATGTAAATCAATGCGTTGACAGGTAATCGTCACGGGCGTAGCCCCTCCGTGTCACCAACAAGGAGAACCCGACAATGACCTTTCACATCCACCGCGAACCCTTCGGCCTCACCCTCGACATCCGGAAGGAACCCGGAGACTTCAGCCTTCAGGTTGGCCCGTTCGAGGTCTTCATCAAGCGTGAGGAAGGAGCGGGGTATTGCCGCATCGGACAGCGCCGTTCGGGTGAGATCGTCTTCGACATACCGTTCCTCTCCGTCGCTTTCACGGACCGCCGCAAGTTCACCTGCTAGTCAGCCCCTCGCAGCGACTCTAGAAGGGACGTTCAGGCCCCTTTCACGCCCGCATGGACAGACACCCTCGGGAACCCGAGAAGGCCCGCTCTGGGTCCGCTGGTGGAGTCCTGCGGGCTTCCCTATGCCTGCCGCCCCCACCGTCCGTGGCTTCCCTCTCCTGCAGCGGGATAGACGAACAGACGTGGCTCTGCGCCCCGGTGTTTGTCCTGCCGCCGGGTAGGGGTGTCCGATTTGACCAACGTTATAGGACACACCACTGGCCGCTCCGAGGGGCGTCCGAAATAAGTCGATTGACAATTATCGAACGTATTCCTATTGGAGTTCTAGAACTCAATCGAACGCCAAGGAACACGTCATGGGTGAGACCATAGGATATGCACGGACCAGCACCACGGACCAGATCGCAGGGCTAGAGGCCCAGAAGAGAGATCTCGAGGCCGCTGGATGCACCCGCGTCTATGACGAACAGACCTCCGGGGCCGATGCTGACAGGCCGGAGTTGGGGCGTGCCTTGGACTTCATCCGCGAGGCCGACACCTTCGTTGTAACGAAGATCGACAGGCTTGCCCGGAACATGAAGCACCTTCTTGAGATCGTGGAGACGATCAACAGCACCGGGGCAACCCTTCGCATCCTCGATATGGACCTCGACACGGGAACCCCGACCGGGAAGTTGATGTTGCAGGTTCTGGGGGCCGTTGGGGAGTTCGAACGGGCCATGATGCTGGAACGTCAACGCGAGGGCATCGCCAAGGCCAAGGCCGAAGGTCGGTACAAGGGCAGGCCCCCGATGGATGCCGAGAAGGTGGGGGTTATTAAGGCGATGAAGGCCGCAGGGAAGACCCCGACCCAGATCGCCCAGGAGGCTGGTCTCGCCAGATCGACCGTCTATCGCATCCTTGGTGCGTCAGGCTGACGGTCACCGGACCGGGGGTGCGCGCGATTCACCCCCAACAATGCCGTACATGAACGCATTTTCCGGTGAGGTGTTCGGGCCGCGTACCCTGCGACAGTCCATCTGCGTGGTTCCTTTCTCCTGCCGCAGGGAGTGGGACGCCCCCGAACGCTTCACCCGAACGTGCGCCCTGAGGTGAGGCGACCTTGCGCGGCCCCACAGTCGAAGTTTTTCAGGATTTTCCGCCAACCGTGGCACCAGTGATCTGGGTCGCTTCTCCTCAAGGCGTGTCTGTTAGCAGGAGTGTCGTCTGTCTGTTTCACCAGATGCGCACAGCGCCAACCACGCTTCAACCACCCCTCACGCAGCACCGCACGGGGCACCCCACACCATCCACAAGGAAACCGATATGCGATTGCAGAGCAACGTCACCACCGTCACCTTCGACCAGATCGCCCTGGACGATACCTTCAGCATGCGTGAGCAGCGCCGGAAGGTGGACCTGAACAAACAGCCGAAGGGGCGTGTTAGCGGGACCCACTTACAGCACCTGAGGACCGTCCTGAAGAACGGTGGGCTGTTGGACCCCGTCAAGCTCTGGCAGGAGGTCGATGGCCAAGGTGGAACGACTGGACGGCTTGTCGTGCTGGATGGTCGATACAGGATTGCAGCGTATCGCGCAGAGCAAGCGACGAAGGACCGGAAGAAGCTCGGCAAGAAACCGACCCCTGTTACCATCCCCGCCCGCATCTACGCGGTGACCAAGGCGGAGGCCCTGTTGATTGCTCTTCAGAGCAACTCGAAGGAGACCCTTCCGCTCACCTATTCGGAGCGGTCGAACGCTGCTTGGCGGATGGTCTGGGAGTTTGGGGACAGCATCCCGAAACCCCGACTGGCCGCAGCCTCCGGGATTTCCCCTCGGACCATTCTCACAATGCGCCGACAACGGAAGGCCTTCAGGGACGCGAACGACACCCCTTCGCTGGACTGGCGAAAAGACCTTCGGTGGCCGAAAGAGGTCAAGGAGTATTGCCCACCGACTGACGAGCAGAAGGCGGAGATGGTCACGGCCCTAGCGAAAGGCTTCCGACAGACCCTCAACAGCAACTTCACGAAAGACTTGGCAACCCTCGCGGACGCGCTGGAGGAGGCGCTTGGCATTCAACAGATGCGCTACCTCATTGATTACCTAAGAACCGATGGCGGGGACGAGATATTCCTTGAGGAAGATGACCTGAAGATGGACCCGAGAGGTAGTGAGGAAGCCGGTTTCTGAACCACCACCACGCACATGTATAGGAGCGCAAGTTGCGCGGCTCCCATGTGGCACATTTAACGAAATCAAAGGGTTGGGTCGGGCGCGGAAATCTCCGTTCCCGGCCTTCTTATTGAGCAGAACCCGGAAGGATAGACCATGAAATCAGCCCCCCTCACGGCCATTGCCAAGCGCCCCGAAGCGGAAGCCCGCAAGGTCGGCCTCAAGGCCCGTTCACGCTTCAACCGACAGCTTCGCAGCGTCCTCATGAAGTCCCTCGGATGGCCCGTTTACTCCGCCCGCATGGACAAGTGGGAGGCGGAGCATTGGGCAAACGGACGGCCTCAGCGATGGGCATCCATGCGGGTGCGCCCGGAAGTGGCTGTCGCAGTCGGAGAACTGCAAGCCAACTATCTCGCCCGCAACGACAAGGAGGTCTCCCAAGCTGACGTTCTGTCCGCTCTGGTCGCGGCCTCCCTCCCTGAACTCCTCCACCGAGAAGAGTTCGCCCCGGCCAGGTGACACCCGTCGCTGGTCCCGAACAATCATCATCACACTTGAGAAAGGATAGCCTATGTCTGGCTGGTACAACGCAGAAGGCCCCATCAATCCCACCCCCTCCAACCTCGCCTCCGAGAACACCGCGCATGAAGTCCGCGCTGTGGTCGGTGGTGGAGGAGTTGAACTCACCTTCGACGGCGACGGGAACGCAACAATGAAGCAGTCCCTGTCGGGTGGTTACAATGTCAGCAGTCAAGAAACCTATCAGGGCCGCAACGACATACTCGGCACGGCCCGAGACGCTGGCAATGGCGTCATCCATGCGCGGCCCCTCACGAACAACGACACGGTAGATGTTGGTGGCATGCGAACGAACATCGCAACGGCCATCTCCCTTGGATTCCTTGAAAGGGACGGCAACGGGGGCTACCGCGAAGGAAGTGCGACCGTAGCCCAGCCGGGAAAGCCTGAGGCGGCACCTGCCCCGCAAGACCAAACGCAGGACGAAGCCCAGCAAGAGAACCCGAACGCCGCCCCGGAGGGCAATGAACAGCCGACCGAGGGGGCCGTAGACGTGAACACTGAAGCCCTGGCTGCGAAGATCGCGGAGACCACCTCGCCCCAATCCCAAATCAACATGGTCGAGTCTGTCATCCACCAAGGGGAGGTTATCCCCCGCGTGATCGAACGAATGGCCAAAGACGCGGGCATGGAGCCAGACGAGATGGGCGAACAGGTCGAAGCCCTTCACGCTGGTCTCTATCAAGCCGGTGTCGAGGAGTTCGCGTCTCGCGTTGGCGGTTTCGAAAACGAAGCCTTCGACCGCTTCCTCACTAGCGACCGCAGGGCCGTTGAGATGGTCCAAGACGTGGCCCGCGATTGGGCGACGAACAGGGGCACCTCAGGAATGGATGACCTCGCCGACCGCTACCTCGAACGCATGGACCAGTTCCAGCCCGACGAAGTGAAGGCGGCGCTGGACGAGGGCGAATACGGCCATACGGTGCGACCTGACGGCAGCATACTGGTGACCCTCCCAGACGGGACCGAGGTGCCGTGGCGGGTGGCTGTTCGTCAGCAGCTTATCACGTTCCTGTAGGTGCACCTGAGGGACTGGTAGAGGGAGATCAGCGACCGGCCCCACCACCAACACCACCAGAAACACGAAGGAGTTCACCGAATGACACCAACGCGAAGGAAACGGCTGTTGGAAGAGATGGAACGGCTTGAGCTTGAGGAGGCCGCAAGGGCTGCCTCCATGGCCCCCTACGCGGGCCTGTCAGGGCAAAGCCTCTACGCCGCTCAGAAGGCCGACAGGCAGGCGGCAAAGGAGGCCAAGAGAAAGCAGCGAGAGCGAGGCAGGCAAGCCATGGAGGCGAGGGAGCAGGCTACCAGAGCTTCGGCTTGGGTGGAGCATCAGGGGCTACCGGAAAGGCGACCCGTGGGGAGACCCGAAGACTAGCCCCATTCTGGGATGACGCCCAGCGCGTCCACCGACAACAGGGCGCGGCTACAGACCCCCAACCTAGCGCGCTCGCTACCATAGGCGGTGTTTCCCGTCCCCTCCCGCTTGTGGCCAAGGAGGATTTGTTGAACGAGGTCAGGCACGTCAGCCGAGACCAACCAGTCTTTCATACAATGACGGAGGGAGTGGTTGGTGTGCTTGTCGTTGGTCGTCACCTTCCGCAGGTGTTTCATTAACGCCTGAGACGCCCCGTCAGCACCCCTAGGCTTGCCATAGCGCGGGAATAGCGGCTCGCCTGATGCTGCTCCCTCACGGACGACCAATGCCCCCCTTGCGGCAGCAAGAGCGTCACTTGAGAGGGGCACCTTGCGGATTGATGACTTGTTCTTCAGACGCCGGATGGAGTTGAAGCGGAGGTGGACGTGGGGGAACTCATGGCCGAGGACAACGTCGCCGATTTCCAGCCCCGTTACCTCGCCCAGCCGCGCGCCGGTACCGGTCATAATTCGCCAGATCAGGACAAGCTCTGGGGTAGCGCAATGACCGAGTAACTGCGCTCTCATGGCAGAGAGAACGTCAGCTGGGAGCGACTCTCGTTCCTCACCATAACCACTGACAATCTCCTCGGCGGGCATCTTGATGCGGAAGGGATTGTCTAGCTCCCGTTCTAACCTGAGGGCTTCGATGATTTCATTCACCATCGCCTTCGCCATCCCAAGTTCACGCTTCACGGTCGCGGGCGTAAGCGGCTTCCCCTTGTTGGAGGCCGAGGAAAGCATAACGTCTCGGAGGTCCCGTACCTGCTCAGGGGTTAGGGCTGCTATGGTAACTTGGTCCAGTGGCCCCCATTGTTCCACCAGCCGCCTGCAAACGCGATCAAGTCTGTTCTGCTTCTGTTGGTCGGCCCCTATCACCTCTTTCAGGTAGTGCTGGCGGGCATCCTCAAGGGTGACCGAAGGGGGTTTCGCGGCCCCATCCAATACCAGACGGACCACTTCGGGGCGATAGCCTATTCTGACGAGCGACTCAGCTAAGACATCCCTGCGGTCATCCTCTTGCCCTTCAAGACCGACCACTTCGGACACCATCTGGTCAGCTTCGGCCTTGTCCATGCGGTGTTGCTCACGGGGCGCTGGGGTGGTCTCCTTGCGGGCTATAGCGACTCGGTGATCGAACTCTCTGACCAGCTTGGCTTGCTCCGATACCATCGCGGCCCCTTCACGGGCCTTCATGGTCACCTTCATGCCGTCACTGGGGAGCTTGTCTCTAACGTCTTTGGGCCAGCGGCGGAAGAACCTCTTGGTCCCGCCTTTTCTCTCTTCGACGTGTTTCAGCTTCACCACGACCACCATCTTTTTCCCACCCGTGTTCCCACAAAAGTTCCCACAACGCCAGCCGAACGCCTAGCGAAACCAATGATTTAAGGGGTTCTTGAGGGGGAAATGGTGCCCAGGAGAGGACTCGAACCTCCACGTCCATACGGACACTAGCACCTGAAGCTAGCGCGTCTACCAATTCCGCCACCTGGGCAGGTGTCGTGAGCGCGGTGATTATATCCGGTCTCAGGGGGTGTCAACGGCTATTGGGCGCTTTTTTAAGAAGCCACCCGATCGGGTGTGCAGTTTCGATACAGCCGCGACGCAATCGCTGCTTGTTCCCTAGCCATTGCGGCGCTATCTCGAAGCGCAAGCCACCGAACGGAGGAAGCCCAAATGTCCAAGCTCGTCACGATTTATGGCGGCTCCGGTTTTGTAGGACGCTATATCGCGCGCCGCATGGCCAAGGATGGCTGGCGCGTCAGGGTCGCAACGCGGGTGCCAGATGAGAACCTGTATGTGCGCACCTATGGCGAGGTCGGGCAGGTTGAGCCGGTTGCCTGCAATATCCGCGATGAAGCGTCCGTTGAAGCCGCAATGCTGGGGGCCGACGCTGTTATCAACTGTGTCGGAATTCTCGCGGCCTTCCGAAAGAACAGCTTTGACAGTGTTCATGTCGAGGGAGCCGAACGGGTGGCGCGGCTGGCTGCGGCGGCAGGAATTGAAAAGATGGTTCATATCTCCGCGATCGGTGCGGATGCGCAAGCCGAGGCGGAATATTCCCGGACCAAAGCCGCCGGGGAGGCTGCCGTTCTGCGCCATGTGCCCAACGCGGTGATCCTCCGGCCATCCGTCGTCTTCGGGCCTGAGGACAATTTCTTCAATCGTTTCGCGTCCATGTCCCGCTTCGGTCCGGTGCTCAATATCATCGGGGCAGACACGAAATTCCAACCGGTCTATGTCGACGATGTCGCCAAGGCGGCCGTCGCGGGTGTGACGGATGCGGCCCCGGGGATCTATGAACTGGGCGGGCCGGATGTGGCCTCTTTCCGCGACTGGATGCGGCTTATGCTTCGGATCGTGCGGCGCGATGGCAAGCTGATCTACGACATGCCCAAGGGAATCGCCAATCTCATGGCCGGGACGTTCGGTGTGATCCAGAAGATCAGCTTCGGAAATATCGACGCGCCGCTGACCCGCGACCAGATCAAGAACCTGGCGCATGACAATGTCGTTTCTGATGGGGCGCAAGGCTTTGCCGAGCTCGGGATCGAGCCGATTGCTGCCGGGTCGGTCCTGCCGGAGTATCTCTGGCGCTATCGCCCGACCGGACAGTTCGAAACCTTGAAGGAATCAGCGGATAACCTGAAGGTCTGACAGTCTTCGATCTTCATGGAAGCAAGGGCCGGCCTCGCGCCGGCCTTTCTCGTTCAGGAATAGGCGATCCAGAGCACTGCCAGCCCAAGCACGACGCGGTAGATCACGAAAGGCGTGAAGCTGGTCGAACGCAGCAGGCGCATCATCAGGCTCAGTGCGAGCAGGGCTGCGACGAAGGCGAATCCGGCGGCGATGGAGGCGTCCTTCAGGAGCGCCATGTTACCATCCGAGATCACTTCGAGGCCGAGCAGCGTGCCCGAGGCGATGATGGTCGGGATCGACATCAGCATCGCGATACGTGCCGCATCCGAACGCTCATAGCCGAGATGCCGGGCGCCGGTGATGGTGATGCCCGAGCGGGACGTGCCGGGGATCAGCGCCACGGCCTGCCAGAGACCCATGATCCAGGCATGTTTCATGGACCACTCTTCGGCCTTGAGATCCTGCGCGCCCTTCTGGTCCGCCCAGTATAGGACAAGGCCGAAGACCAGCATCGTCCAGCCAATCACAGCGATGGAGCGCATAGCCTCGTCGAGACCGGTCACTTTCAGGGCCAGACCGGCGACTACGACCGGGATTGTGGCGATGGCCAGCAGGAGAGCGAGGCGCGCGCCGGGCGTGTCTGCCTTGCCGGTCATGAGGCGCGGTACGCCGCCAAGCGCGGTTCTCACATCCGACCAGAAATAGAGGATGACCGCGAAGAGCGTACCGACATGGGTGGCGACATCGATTGTCAGGCCCTGGTCGTCAAGGTTGGTCAGGCTGGGCAGAAGAATCAGGTGGCCGGAAGAGGAAACAGGCAGGAATTCGGTAAGGCCCTGAATTACAGCGACAAGAAGAATGTGAAACAGGGTCATCTGAGCGCGGCCTCTTGGGAAAATCGCGCGCACTGTAACCGGATGATTTCGAATGGAAAGAGATCATGTATGGCGCGTATGCTGACCTAAATTTGGGGCGACGCGGCGTAAGTTGTATGGATTGGAGGGGGCTTTCCTGCAAATAGGTCATGCTTTATGACTTTATTTCCCTGTCGCAGGGGTGTAAGCAGCGCGGACTGAATGATGGAGGCAGCCAGTGGCCAAACAGCGAATGCTCCAATTTGTGTCCGTGGACAAGCAGATGCCCGCCAAGCGCGAGGCTGACCAGAGGGCGCATGACTTCCTGGAGATCTATGGCGAATTTGCCGAGGCAAAAGCCGAAGAGCAGGCCGGTCGGTGTAGCCAGTGCGGAGTGCCGTACTGCCAGTCGCATTGCCCGCTGCACAACAATATCCCCGACTGGCTCCGCATGACGGCCGAGGGCCGTCTGCAGGAAGCCTATGAGGTCAGCCAACTGACCAACACCTTCCCGGAGATCTGTGGACGGATCTGTCCGCAGGACCGTCTCTGCGAAGGCAATTGCGTGATCGAGCAGTCCGGGCATGGCACCGTGACGATCGGTGCAGTGGAGAAATACATCACCGACACGGCGTGGGAAAACGGCTGGGTGCAGCCGATCACGCCGTTGACCGAACGGGTCGAAAGTGTCGGCATCATCGGCGCCGGCCCAGGCGGGCTGGCCGCGGCGGACAGGCTGCGGCGCGCCGGCGTGCAGGTGACCGTCTATGATCGCTACGACCGCGCGGGCGGGCTGCTGACCTATGGCATTCCGGGCTTCAAGCTCGAGAAGGACATTGTCATGCGCCGCAACGAGCAGCTTGAGCAGGGCGGCGTGAGTTTCGTGCTGAATTGCAATGTCGGCGAGGACATCTCCTTTGCCGAGATTCGCGAGAAGCACGACTCGGTGTTGATCGCGACCGGCGTCTACAAGACGCGCGACCTGCAGGCGCCGGGCTCCGGAGCCAAGGGGATCGTCCGGGCGATTGACTACCTGACGGCCTCCAATCGGAAGAGTTTCGGCGATGCGGTGCCGGAATATGACAGCGGCGAGCTGAATGCCGAGGGACGCAAGGTCGTTGTCATCGGTGGCGGTGATACGGCGATGGATTGCGTTCGCACGGCGATCCGGCAGGGGGCGACTTCGGTAAAATGCCTCTATCGCCGCGACCGGGCGAACATGCCGGGCTCGCTGCGTGAGGTGCAGAATGCCGAGGAAGAAGGCGTTGTCTTCGAATGGCTGACCGCACCGAAGGGCTTCACCGGCGAGCCGGTTTCGGGCGTGATGGTGCAGAAGATGCGCCTCGGTGCGCCGGATGCCTCTGGCCGTCAGCGTCCCGAGGTGATCGAGGGGGCCGATTATGTCGAGGAGGCCGATCTCGTCATCAAGGCGCTTGGCTTCGAGCCGGAGGAAATTCCGTCGCTCTGGGGCACGCCTCAACTTGAAGTGACCCGCTGGGGCACGATCAAGGCGGACTTCCGCAGCCACGAGACCTCCATGCCGGGCGTCTTCGCGGTCGGCGACATCGTGCGCGGCGCCTCGCTTGTTGTCTGGGCGATCCGTGATGGACGCGAAGCGGCCGATGCGATGATCGAGCGGTTCGATGCAGCCAAGCATGGTGTGGCGGCCGAGTAGGGCCGCTCCGGGCGCAGGAAGGGATCGGAACGTGGTTCGACATCTGACAGGGATCTGGATTGTCGCGTGTGCCGTAACGCTGTCGGCGTCGGCGCGGGCGGAGACCGTGGAGGTGCCCGCGGGGTGCGAAGCTTTCCTGACGGTGCAGCAAAAGAACTGCGGCGTGTCGCATTACTGGCGCTGCGAGAAGGCTCCGGATGGCACGGTCTGGGAAGTGCATTACGACAGCGAAGGGGTCTTTTCGCTCTCTGTCTATGATCACGATTTCCAGTGGCTGGACAGCCAGTATTACCGGGACGGCACCCGCGAGCATCTCGTCGGCGACGCGCCGGATCCGGCCTCGCTGACCGAACTTCTGGAGACCGGCGCGGATAGCTATGCCTTCGTGATCCGCGAGGACGGGCCGGAAGGGACGCGCGACATCGTTCACCAGGGGTATGACACGCTCACGGGCCTCAAGGTCGAGATCGACGGCGTGGAGCTGTTGGAAACGGAGTTCGCCTCCACCGCGATGGACGCTGTGAGCGGCGAGGAGATTTTCGCCGTCGCCGGAAATCAATACGTGCTGGTCGAGGAACGGCTCTTCTTCCTCGGCCCTGACAGCTTCCTCCAGAATGGCGAGGAGATGTCCAATGATTTCAGCCCGGTCCGGTTCATCCGTCCCGGCGAGCCGGGGTTCACTGACATGACTCCGCTCTACGGATGCAATGCGAGCGAGGAAATCCTGTTCCGCCCGAAGAACGGGGGAGCTACGGAATGAAGGGACGCTGCATGTGTGGCGCGGTCACGCTGGACGTGGCGCCCGAAAAACGCGAACTGCACGCGTGCCATTGCGAGATGTGCCGGCGCTGGACCGGGTCCGTCTTCGTCGAGATCGACGTTGCGGCACCGGATCTGACGGTCGCGGGGCCCGTGAAAACCATCGCCTCCTCCGACTGGGCCGAGCGGGCCTGGTGCGACACCTGCGGCTCGACGCTCTGGTACAAGGTCACATTGCCCGGGCATGAGCGATATGCGGTCGCCGCGGGGCTGTTCGAAGATGCCGGCGGCTTCGCGCTGGCCAAGGAAATCTACATCGACTGCAAGCCGCAAGGGTTCTCCTTTGCCGGCGAGCGTCCCACCGAAACGAAATCCGAAGTCGAGGCGAAATATGCCTCCTTTGCACAAGGAGAGTCCTGATGACCAAGTTCGATGAAAGCTGGGCAAAGCGGGAAGAAGAGACGCGCGCGAAGATCGCCGAGACCGGAATGTACGCCCCGGAAGAGGAGCATTCCTCCTGCGGCGTCGGACTCGTTGTGGCCATCGACGGCAAAAAGAGCCGCAAGGTGGTCGAGGACGGCATCAACGCGCTGAAGGCGGTCTGGCACCGTGGCGCGGTTGACGCTGACGGCAAGACGGGCGACGGCGCGGGCATCCATGTGCAGATCCCGGTTCCATTCTTCTATGATCAGATCCGCCGGACCGGGCATGAGCCGGATGTGGAGAAGCTGATTGCCGTGGGCCAGGTCTTCCTGCCCCGGATCGACTTCGCCGCGCAGGAGGCCTGCCGGACCATCGTCGAGAGCGAAGTCCTGCGGATGGGCTATTATATCTATGGCTGGCGTCACGTGCCGGTCGATATCTCCTGCCTCGGCGAGAAGGCCAATGCGACCCGTCCCGAGATCGAGCAGATCCTGATTTCGAACTCCAAAGGCGTGGACGAGGAGACCTTCGAGCGCGAGCTTTACGTGATCCGCCGTCGGATCGAGAAGGCCGCCGCGCAGTCGCGGATCGACGGGTTCTATGTCTGTTCGATGTCCTGCCGCTCGATCATCTACAAGGGAATGATGCTGGCCGAGCAGGTGGCCGAGTTCTATCCGGACCTGCAGGACGAGCGCTTCGAAAGCGCCTTCGCGATCTATCACCAGCGCTACTCGACCAACACTTTCCCGCAATGGTGGCTGGCCCAGCCCTTCCGCATGCTCGCCCACAATGGCGAGATCAACACGCTGAAGGGCAATACCAACTGGATGAAATCGCACGAGATCCGGATGGCGCATGGCACCTTTGGGGAAATGGCCGAGGACATCAAGCCGATCATCGCGCAGGGCTCGTCGGACTCCGCCGCGCTGGATTCGGTCTTCGAGATGCTGGTCCGCGCCGGACGAAGCGCGCCGATGGCGAAGACAATGCTCGTGCCCGAAGCCTGGTCAAAGCAGGCGGTGGACCTGCCCACGCCGTGGCGGGACATGTATTCCTACGTGAACTCCGTCATGGAGCCCTGGGATGGCCCCGCCGCGCTGGCGATGACCGATGGCCGCTGGGTTGTGGGTGGGCTCGACCGCAACGGTCTGCGGCCGATGCGCTATGTCGTGACGGGGGACGGCCTGCTGATCGCCGGGTCCGAGGTCGGCATGGTGCCGACGGACGAGACCAGCGTCGTCGAGAAGGGCGCGCTTGGTCCGGGCCAGATGATTGCGGTCAACATGTCGACCGGCAAGCTCTATCACGATGTCGAGCTGAAGGATAAGCTCGCGGCCTCCCAGCCATTTGGGGACTGGGTACAGAAGGTTGTCGACCTCGAGGCCGTGCTCGAAGGTGAGACCGAGGCGCCGATCTATACTGGCGGTGAGCTGCGCAAGCGCCAGATCGCGGCCGGCTATTCCGTGGAGGAACTGGAACAGGTTCTCGTGCCGATGGCCGAGGACGCCAAGGAGGCCATCGCCTCCATGGGCGATGACACGCCCTCCGCCGTGCTGTCCGAGAAATACCGTCCGCTGAGCCATTTCTTCCGGCAGAACTTCAGCCAGGTGACCAACCCGCCGATCGACAGCTTGCGTGAGTATCGCGTGATGAGCCTCAAGACGCGGTTCGGCAATCTCAAGAACGTGCTCGACGAGGACAGCTCGCAGACCGAAATCCTGATCCTCGAAAGCCCCTTTGTCGGCAATGCGCAGTTCGACAAACTGGTTGGCGAGTTCAAGTCACCGATGGTCGAAATTGACTGTACCTTCCCGGCAGGCGGCGCGCAAAACGCGCTGCGCGAGGCGTTGGATCGGATCCGCGCCGAAGCCGAGGATGCCGTGCGCTCGGGGGCCGGCCATATCGTGCTGACGGATCACTACCAGGGGCAAGACAAGGTTTCGATGCCGATGATCCTGGCCACGTCGGCGGTACATTCCGGCCTGACGAACAAGGGGTTGCGGACCTTCTGCTCGATCAATGTTCGTTCTGCCGAATGTGTCGACCCGCATTACTTCGCGGTGCTGATCGGCTGTGGCGCCACAGTCGTGAACCCCTATCTCGCCGAGGACAGCCTCGCAGATCGGATCGACCGTGGCCTGCTGGACGGCCCGCTCAACGAAGCGGTGACGCGGTATCGCAATGCGATCGATGCAGGTCTGCTCAAGATCATGTCCAAGATGGGCATCTCGGTCATCTCTTCCTATCGTGGCGGCCTGAACTTCGAGGCCGTGGGGCTCTCCCGCGCGATGTGCGCGGAGTTCTTCCCCGGCATGACAAGCCGCATCTCCGGCATTGGCATCGCCGGTATCCAGCGCAAGGCGGAGAAAGTGCACCGTGATGGCTGGGGTGGCGGCACAGACATCCTGCCGCTGGGAGGTTTTTACAAGGCGCGCAAGTCGGGCGAGACCCATGCCTGGGGTGCGCAGACCATGCATCTGATGCAATCGGCCTGTAACTCCGGCTCCTTCGAGCTGTGGAAGCAGTATTCAAAGAAGATGCAGGCCAACCCGCCGATCCATCTGCGCGACCTGATGAATTTCAAGCCGCTCGGTCGGCCGGTTCCGCTCGAAGAGGTCGAGAGCATCACGTCGATCCGCAAGCGGTTCGTGACGCCGGGCATGTCCCTCGGGGCGCTCTCCCCGGAGGCGCACAAGACGCTGAACGTCGCCATGAACCGCATCGGCGCCAAGTCCGATTCGGGCGAGGGCGGCGAAGATCCGGCGCATTTCGTGCCGGAGCCCAATGGTGACAACCCCTCGGCGAAGATCAAGCAGGTGGCCTCGGGGCGTTTCGGCGTCACGGCGGAATATCTCAACCATTGCGAAGAGCTTGAGATCAAGGTTGCCCAGGGTGCCAAGCCTGGTGAGGGCGGCCAGCTTCCGGGCATGAAGGTCACGGACCTGATCGCGCGGCTACGGCATTCCACCAAGGGCGTGACGCTGATTTCGCCGCCGCCGCATCACGATATCTACTCGATCGAGGACCTCGCGCAGCTCATCTACGATCTCAAGCAGATCAACCCGCGCTGCAAGGTGACGGTGAAGCTCGTGGCCTCCTCCGGTGTCGGCACCATCGCCGCCGGTGTGGCCAAGGCTGAAGCCGACGTGATCCTGATCTCTGGCCATAATGGCGGAACGGGCGCCTCGCCGGCGACCTCGATCAAATATGCCGGCCTGCCCTGGGAAATGGGCCTGACCGAAGCGCATCAGGTGCTGGCGATGAACAAGCTTCGCGAGCGGATCACGCTGCGCACCGATGGCGGTTTGCGGACCGGCCGGGACATCGTCATCGCAGCCATGCTTGGCGCCGAGGAATTCGGCATCGGCACGGCGGCGCTGATCTCCATGGGCTGCATCATGGTGCGGCAGTGCCAGTCCAACACCTGCCCGGTCGGCGTCTGTACGCAGAACGAGGACCTGCGCAAGAAATACACCGGGAGCGCGGACAAGGTGGTGAACCTGATCACCTTCTACGCCCAGGAGGTGCGCGAGATCCTCGCCGAGCTTGGCGCCAAGAGCCTCGAAGAGGTGATCGGCCGCACTGACCTGCTCGCTCAGGTTTCGCGCGGCAATGCGCATCTGGACGATCTGGATCTCAACCCGCTGCTGATCACGGTCGATGGGGCCAACGAGATCACCTACGACCTGTACAAGCCGCGCAACCCGGTGCCGGATACGTTGGACGCGCAGATCGTTGCCGACGCGGCGCGGTTCTTGAAGGATGGGGAGAAGATGCAGCTCTCCTACGCGGTGCAGAACACGCATCGCACCATCGGAACGCGCACGTCGAGCCATATCGTGCAGCGTTTCGGCATGCGCAACGCGCTGCAGCCGGACCACCTGACGGTCAAGCTCACCGGTTCGGCCGGACAGTCGCTGGGGGCTTTCGGCGCGCCGGGGCTCAAGCTGGAAGTGTCGGGCGACGCCAATGACTATGTCGGCAAGGGCTTGTCGGGCGCGACCGTGGTCGTGCGCCCGCCGATGAATTCGCCGCTCAAGGCGGATGCCAACACGATCATCGGCAACACCGTGCTCTATGGCGCCACGGATGGCTATCTCTTCGCCGCCGGTCGCGCGGGCGAGCGTTTCGCGGTGCGGAACTCGGGCGCCAAGGTGGTGATCGAGGGCTGTGGCTCCAACGGGTGTGAGTACATGACCGGTGGCGTTGCGGTCATCCTCGGCTCCGTTGGCTCGAATTTCGGCGCCGGCATGACCGGGGGCATGGCCTATCTCTACGACCCGGACGGCACCTCGCGCGAGATGATGAACATGGAGACTCTGGTGACGGCGCCGGTCTCGCATCCGCATTGGGAAGCCGAACTGCGGGGGCTGATCGAGAAGCATGTGGCGGAGACGGAATCGGTCAAGGCGGCCGATATCCTCCAGCATTGGGACCTGGAACTGCGCCATTTCGTGCAGGTCTGCCCCAAGGAGATGCTGATTCATATCCCGCATCCGCTGTCGATCGAGCAGGGGGCGATCCCTGCCGAGTGAGCCCGACAGTCGTTCATCGAGAGACCCCGGCTTCGGCCGGGGTCTTTCTTTTTGTGACCCTGCGGCGGCACCCACGCGCGGGAAGGCGCTGCGAGCAACCGGATGCTTGACGCCGCCGCGCCGGGCACGGCATTCCTTCGACCGTGGCACAGGCAAAGAGCAGCAAGAAGAAAACCGGCGCGAAAGCCGGACGCACACGGCGAGACCCGTTCGTGGTGCGAATTACGCTGTTCATTCGCAGGTGGATCTGGCGAGCGATGCTGGCGCCCGTTGTGCTGGCGTTCTTGCTCGTCCTGCTCTTCCGCTTCGTGAACCCGCCGACGACCCACACGATCTGGACAGAAGCCCGTCGGCTTGGCGGGGTGGAGCGGGAATGGGTATCCATCGAGGAGATCCCGGACCACGTGCCCCGCTCGGTGGTTGCGGCGGAAGATGCGAATTTCTGCCTGCATTGGGGCTTTGACATGGCGGCGATTCGGGCCGCTCTGGACGAGGGCGCCAATCGCGGCGCATCGACGCTGACACAGCAGACTGTAAAGAATGTCTTCCTCTGGCAGGGGCGGTCCTGGCTGCGCAAGGCGCTGGAGGCGGGGATCACGCCGATGGTTGAGCTTGTCTGGCCGAAGAAGCGGATCCTCGAGGTTTATCTGAACGTGGCCGAGATGGATGAGGGCGTCTTCGGCATCGAGGCGGCGTCGCGCGCCTATTTCGATCGTTCGGCGTCCCGGTTGACCGCGGCGCAGGCCGCACGGATCGCGGCCGTCCTTCCCAATCCGAAGGGCCGCGATGCGGCCAATCTGAGCAAGAGTCAGCGCAGGCGGGCGTCATCCATCGCTGACGGGGCTGCGACCATCGCGTCAGATGGCCGGTCAGCCTGTTTCGAGGATTGAAAAACTCGGCTGGGCGCGGCAGAAAAGGCCATCCCTCCGGCTTTATGTTCAAAGGCTTTCGATGAATCGTCTCTACCATGTCCCCCTGTCTCCCTTCTGCCGCAAGGTGCGGCTCGCCTTGGCAGAGAAGAAGATCGAGGTGGAGCTGGTCGAGGAGCGCTACTGGGAGCAGGATCCGGATTTCCTGCGACGCAATCCGGCCGGCAAGGTGCCGGTGCTGCGGATGGACGGGATGACCATGGCCGAGAGCCAGGCGATCTGCGAATATCTCGACGAGACGGTGCCCGAGCCGCCGCTCCTGCCCAAGGGGGCGAAGGAGCGCTACGAGGTGCGCAGGCTCTGTACCTGGTTCGACGACAAGTTTCACCACGAGGTGACGGCCAATCTGCTTTACGAGCGGGTCAACAAGAAGATCACCAAGCAGGGCTACCCGGAGAGCAAGAACGTCAAAGCCGGGGCGCGGGCGGTCCGCTACCATCTCGATTACATGACCTGGTTGCTCGACCAGCGGCGCTGGTTGGCCGGAGATCAGATGACTCTGGCCGATTTCGCGGCCGCGGCGCATATTTCGGCGCTGGACTATATCAGCGATGTCGACTGGAACCGGAGCGCGAATGTCCGCGACTGGTATGCCAAGATCAAGTCGCGCCCGGCCTTCCGCGGGCTTCTGGCCGATCAGGTTCCGGGTTTCCCGCCATCGCGCCAATATGCCAATCTCGACTTCTGATCCTGCCGACCTGAAAGCGCGTCTGGCGCGACAGGCCTCTGCCGAGGGTTTCGCGGAGATGCGTATCTGCCCGCCGGACCGGATCGGGCATGTCCCTGCCGCGCTGGAAGACTTCGTCGGGCAGGGATTTCACGGACAGATGAACTGGATGGCCGAGCGGATGGGCTGGCGGGGCGACCCGAAAGCGCTCTGGCCGGAGGTGCGTTCGATCATTGTCCTGGCGGAGCCCTACACCTCCGAGGAGGTGCCAGAGGTCAGCATCACCCGCACGGATCGCGGCACTGTCTCGGTCTATGCGCGCGGCAAGGACTATCATGACCTGGTCAAGAAGCGGCTGAAGCGCCTTGCACGCTGGTTGATTGCCGAGGCGGGCGGCGAGGTGAAGGTCTTTGTGGACACAGCACCCGTGGCGGAAAAACCGTTGGGAGAGGCGGCTGGGCTGGGCTGGCAAGGCAAGCATACCAACCTCGTCAGCCGGGATCTGGGGAACTGGTTCTTCATCGGATCGGTCTTCACGACGCTGGACCTGGCGCCGGATGATCCGGAGGTCGATCATTGCGGTTCCTGTCGTGCCTGTCTCGATGCCTGCCCGACCGATGCGTTTGTCGCGCCCTACCGGATGGATGCGCGGCGCTGCATTTCCTATCTCACGATCGAGCATCGCGGGGAGATCGCCCCGGATCTGCGGGCGAAGATGGGCAACCGGATCTATGGGTGCGACGCCTGTCTCGCCGCCTGTCCCTGGAACAAGTTCGCAGTTGAGGCGCGGGAAATGCGCTATGCGGCGCGGGATGATCTGGCCGCGCCGAAGCTTGCGGAACTGGCCGAGCTGGACGATGCGGCCTTCCGGGCGCGTTTCGCCGGCAGTCCGATCAAACGGATCGGGCGGGATCGCTTTCTGCGCAACGTCCTCTATGCCATCGGAAACTCCGGCCGGCCCGAGTTGCGGGAGGTTGCGGCACGCTGCCTTGGTGACGCGGACCCTGTAGTGAGCGATGCGGCGTGTTGGGCGCTGGATCGATTGTCCCGCGCGATCTGATCAGGGTCATTTCTGGTCCCGTGCCGAATCGTGTAGGATGAGGCACACACCAAGTGAGGATCCCATGACCAAGCATATTCTTGATCGTCAGCACAGCCGGACCCATTCGAAGGTGATGCCCTTTGCCGAGGTCACCCGCCGCACGGCTCCGGAAGGCTCCAACCCTGCCGCGAAACAGCTCCTGCGTCGGAAAAAGGGGCCGATGAACGCGTCTCTGCGGGCGCGAGCCTTTTTCCGGATCGACCGCGGATACACGGTCTGATCTGCGGGCCGCCTTTCCTGTTCGCTTTGCCTCGGGCGTGATCTGCTAGGCCGCTACCAGTTGTGTTCCAGTATCGCGCGCGTCTTTTCGCGCTTGTTGATCGCGACTGCTTCGGCCGCGAACCGAACCGAGTTCGGTGCGTCGCGCATGGAGAAGGGGCCCAATCGGTTCTGGTCGATATGATAGAAGATCTGTGGCGGACCATTGTTTTCAACGGGCTGTATGCGGAAGACCGAGTTGAGACCCTTTCCGTAGAAAGCGCGATTGAGCTTTCGCGCGAGCTCTTTTCCCACAAGGTTGCCCTCTCTTGTACCATCCGTCCTCACGATGCCCTGAACATCGATATGTTCGACCGTGATTCCGCGTGCGACAAGCCGTTCGACCGTCAGGGCGAGTGGGCGAAAGGTCGGATCTCCCGTTATGTGGTAATAACTTAGAGCGAGAGTGGCCGGCGTGGCGATTGCAACGATGAGGATCGCGATGACCGAGAGTTGCCGCCGGGAGTGGGCTTGGATCGACTTTGCCATATGGGCAGTGATGCACCGCATTTGACAATATGCCGTTAAGCGCTGCCCCGGTTTTTAAGAAAAGCCGGCCCGTTTTGCGGGCCGGCAAAGGGTCAGGCGCGGACCATCTTCTCGTAGGAGTCAGCGATGTCCCGCGTCAGGGCGCCAACGTCGAAACTGTAGTCGCCGATCTGGCCCACGGGCGTGACTTCAGCGGCCGTTCCGGTCAACCAGCATTGCTCGAAACCTTCCAGTTCTTCCGGCATGATGTGGCGTTCCTTCACCTCGATGCCCTTCTGTTTGAGCATCTCGATCACGGTCTGACGCGTGATGCCGTTCAGGAAGCAATCGGGCAGCGGTGTGTGCACCTCTCCATCGCGGACGAAGAAGATGTTGGCGCCGGTCGCCTCGGCCACGTAGCCGCGATAGTCGAACATCATCGCATCCGAGCAACCCTTCGCCTCAGCGGCGTGTTTGGACATGGTGCAGATCATGTAAAGCCCGGCCGCCTTGGCGGCGCTTGGAATGGTCTCCGGGCTCGGACGTTTCCATTTGGAGATGTCGAGCTTTGCGCCCTTGAATTTCGCGTCGCCATAATAGGCGCCCCACTCCCAGGCAGCGACGGCCATGCGGACCGGGTTGCGCGCAGACGCTACACCCATATCCTCACCGGCTCCGCGCCAGGCAATTGCACGGACATAGGCGTCCTGCAGCCCCGATTCCTTTAGAATGAGCGCCTTTGCCGCCTCGATCTCATCGACCGAATAGGGGATCTCGAAATCGATCATCTCGGCGGATTTCCGAAGCCGTTCGGAATGCTCCCGGCTCTTGAAGATCGTACCATGATAGGCGCGCTCGCCTTCGAATACGGAGGAGGCATAATGCAGCGCATGTGTCAGGACATGTACGTTCGCATCGCGCCAGGGCACGAGTTTCCCGTCCATCCAGATGACTCCGTCTCGATCATCATAAGCGCCAGCCATAACCGTATTCTCCTTGGCCATTTTCGAAAGTTGCGCAAATAATGCCCGCTTCGGACGTAATATTGCGCAAAAACTGATCGGAGCTAACAGTTGCCCCTAGCAATGTCAACAAGGCTGACATAAAACGTGATGCAGAGACGAGACGAGAGGCGAATATGGCGGAAGGTCCCAGGCCCGGCGGGCAACACGGCGAGACGCTGCTCTTTCTGACGGATGAACAGCTGCGCAAGGGAATCGAGGCAATGTTCTTTGCCTATAAGGGGTTTACCTCCGATCCTGATCGTATTCTGGAGCCGCGCGGCTATGGGCGGGCGCATCACAGGGCAGTCCATTTCATCCATCGTTCCGAGGGAACCACGGTGAACAACCTGCTGGCGATCCTCGGGGTGACGAAGCAGTCGTTGAACCGGGTGCTTCGGACGCTGATCGAGGATGGGCTGGTGGAGAGTCGGGTCGGCACGCGCGACAAGCGGGAACGCAATCTCTACCTGACCGAAGAGGGCAAGCTGTTGGAGCGGGCGCTTTCGGATGCGCAGCAGGCGCGGGTGCGGGATGCGTTCCGGGCCGCCGGGCCCGGTGCCGTGGCCGGTTTCCGCACTGTGCTCGAAGCGATGATGGACCCGGAGATGCGGCGGCGCTATCAACGGCTGACGGAGAATGGCCGATGAGTGAAATACCGGCGGGCGCCGAAGTCGAGGCGCATCTGCTGATCGTGGATGATGACGAGCGAATCCGGAGCTTGCTGAAGAAGTTCCTGATGCGGAACGGATTCCTTGTCAGCGCGGCGCGGGATGCGGCGCATGCGCGGCGCCTGCTCGGGGGGCTGGAATTCGACCTGATCGTGCTCGACGTGATGATGCCGGGCGAAGACGGCATGAGCCTGACGCGCGCGCTTCGAGCGGAGATGCCAACACCGATCCTTCTGTTGACCGCACAGGGCGAGACCGAGCACCGGATTGCCGGGCTGGAGGCGGGCGCGGATGACTATCTCGCCAAGCCCTTTGAGCCGAAGGAGCTGTTGCTTCGGATCAACGCGATCCTGCGGCGGGTGCCGGCGGAGGCGCGGGTGGATGCCGGGCCGAAGATGCTGACGCTCGGGCCGGTGCGCTATGACGTGGACAAGGCAGAACTGTGGAGCGGCGAGGAACCTGTTCGGCTGACGGCGACGGAGGTTTCGCTCATGCGGATTTTCGCGGCCCATCCGGGCGAGCCGTTGAGCCGGGCACGCCTTGTCGAGGAACTTGGCCGCGATGGCGGCACGGCCCAGGAACGGGCCGTGGACGTTCAGATCACGCGGCTGCGGCGCAAGATCGAGACGGATTCGCGCCAGCCGCGCTATCTCCAGACGGTGCGCGGCTCGGGATATATGCTGGCGCCGGATTGATGGCGCTGCGCCTGAGGAGAGGGTCTGCCGGAACATCGTGAGTCCGGCGGAGAGAATTTTTGATTAGGGAAGAGGGGCCATTCATGGCAACAGCGCTGTACACGCATCCTGATTGTCTCGGGCATCTGACGCCGGAGGGACATTCGGAACGGGCGGACCGCTTGCGTGCGATCTGGAAGGCGCTGGAAGCTCCGGAGTTTGACGCTCTTGACCGGCGCGAGGCGCCGATGGCGGAGCGCTCGGAGCTGCTTCGGGCGCATCCGGAGGCGCATGTCGCGGCGGTTGAGGCAGCGATTCCCTCCGAGGGCTCGGTCGCTCTGGACGCGGACACGCATGTCATGGCGGGCTCGCTGACGGCAGCGCTGCGCGGGGTCGGCGCCGTCGTAACGGCGCTGGATGCAGTGATGGCTCGCGAGGTTGGCAATGCGTTTTGCGCCATCCGCCCGCCCGGGCACCATGCCGAGAAGACCGCTCCGATGGGCTTCTGTCTCTTTGGCAATGTTTCGATCGCCGCAAAGCGGGCGCTGGATCATCACGGGCTCGAGCGGGTCGCGATCGTCGATTTCGACGTGCATCACGGCAATGGGACGCAGGACCTGCTCTGGGACGAGGCGCGGGTTCTCTTCTGCTCGACGCACCAGATGCCGCTCTATCCCGGCTCGGGCGAGGCGCGGGAGACGGGCGCGCATGGCAATATCCTAAACGCGCCACTGCCGCCGGGGGCCGATGGCGCAGCGTTTCGGAGGGTGATGGAGGCGCAGGTCTTGCCGGCCCTGGAGGAGTTCCGACCCGAACTTGTGCTGATCTCCGCCGGATTCGACGCGCACAAGGACGATCCGCTAGCGCAGCTTGAACTCGGGATTGAGGATTTTGTCTGGGTCACGGAGGCGCTCTGCGATCTTGCGGACCGCCATGCGGGCGGGCGGCTCGTCTCGACTTTGGAAGGCGGCTATGATCTGGAGGCGCTGGCGGCCTCCACGGCTGCCCATGTGAAAGTGCTGATGGAGCGGAGCGGATGAGCGAGACACCGGTTGATGAAATGAGCTTCGAAGCCGCAATGGCGGAATTGGAGCAGGTGGTTCAGAAGCTGGAGAATGGCCAGGTGGCGCTGGAGGAGTCGATCCTCCTCTATGAGCGCGGCGCGGCACTGAAAGCGCGTTGCGAGGCGCAGCTCAAGGCGGCCGAAGAGAAGGTGGCGGCGATAACCACCGATGCCGGCGGTGCCGCGACGGGCACCAAGGCTTTCGACGCGGAATGAGTTTCCAGGAGGCTTTGACCGATGCGGCGGAGCGCGTGCAGACGCATCTGTCGGTCGAACTGGCAGGGTATGCGGAGCAGCCCGTGATTGCCGCGATGCGATATGCGGTTGGCGGCGGAAAGGGGCTGCGCGGTTTCCTCGTGCTGGAAAGCGCAGCGCTACATGACGTTCCGGCCTGGCAGGCGGTTTGGGCGGCCTCGGCGATCGAAGCGGTGCATGCCTATTCTCTGGTGCATGACGACCTTCCGGCGATGGATGATGATGATCTGCGGCGCGGCCATCCGACCGTGCACAGGAAATGGGATGATGCTACGGCGATACTCGCTGGCGATGCCCTGCAGACGCTGGCCTTCGAGTTGCTGTCGCATGAGGATTGCGCCCCCGATCCGGCGGTTCGGCTACGCCTGATCGGATCGTTGGCGAAGGCGGCCGGCGCGCGTGGAATGGTGCTGGGACAAGCGCAGGATATTTCTGCCGAGACCGCGTCAACGCCACTGACGCTGGAGCAGATCACCGAGTTGCAGGAAAACAAGACCGGTGCCTTGATCCGTTGGTCCGCCGAGGCCGGTGCGATCCTGGGCCAGGCCAATCCGGAGCCGATGCGGCGCTACGCGACCGCGCTCGGACTTGCCTTCCAGATCGCGGACGACATCTTGGATGTCGAGGGCGATGCCGACAAGGCGGGCAAGGCGTTGCGAAAGGATGAGGAGGCGGGCAAGGCGACTTTTGTCTCGCTGCTGGGGCTGGAGGGCGCCAAGTCGCGGGCGCTTGCCCTTGTGGAGGAGGCGGAAGAGGCGTTATCCGCTTATGGTGCGCGCGCCGTGCGTCTGCGGGAAGCTGCCCGTTTCGTCGTCGCGCGCGAGAATTGACGACCGGCCCTGGACAGGGCCGGTGGAGCCGCGGCCAACGGAGGGCCGAGCCATGGGAACGAGACCGACCACGCCGCTTCTGAACCGGGTGAAGAGCCCGGCCGATCTGAAACAGTTCAGCGATGACGAGCTGGTCGATCTGGCCGAGGAACTGCGCTCCGAGACGATTTCGGCGGTCAGCGAGACCGGCGGGCATCTTGGAGCGGGGCTTGGCGTGGTCGAGCTGACCGTCGCCATCCATGCCGTCTTCGATACGCCGAAGGACAAGCTGGTCTGGGATGTTTCCCACCAATGCTATCCGCACAAGATCCTGACCGGCCGGCGCGACCGTATTCGCACGCTGCGCCAGAAAGACGGGCTCTCCGGTTTCACCAAGCGCTCCGAATCGCCCTATGATCCGTTTGGCGCTGCGCACAGCTCGACCTCGATCTCTGCCGCGCTTGGTTTTGCCACCGCTCGCGATCTCGGCGGGATCACAGAAGAAGGGCTGGGCGATGCCATCGCGGTGATCGGCGACGGCGCGATGAGCGGCGGCATGGCCTTTGAGGCGATGAACAATGCCGGCCATCTCGACAAGCGCCTGATCGTGATCCTGAACGACAACGAGATGTCCATCGCGCCGCCTGTGGGCGCCCTCTCCTCATATCTCTCCCGTCTCTATGCCGGCGCGCCTTTCCAGGACCTGAAGGCGGCGGCCAAGGGGGCACTGAGCTTCCTGCCGGAACCCTTCTACGAGGGCGCGAAGCGGGCGCGGGACATGGTCAAGCATGCCACCGTCGGCGGCACACTCTTCGAGGAGTTGGGTTTCGAATATATCGGCCCCATCGACGGGCATGACATGGATATGCTGCTCTCGGTGCTGCGCACGGTGAAGGCCCGCGCCGATGGGCCGGTGCTGATCCACGCGATCACCCGCAAGGGAAAGGGCTATGCACCTGCCGAGGAGGCGCTGGACAAGGGCCATGGCGTTGGCAAGTTCGACGTCGTGACCGGGGCGCAGAAGAAAGCGACCTCCAACGCGCCGAGCTATACCAAGGTCTTTGCCGAGGCGCTGATGCAGCACGCCGCGGAAGATGACCGGATCACCGCAATCACCGCCGCGATGCCGGACGGAACCGGCCTTAACCTCTTTGCTGAGCGTTACCCGTCGCGGTGTTTCGACGTCGGCATCGCAGAGCAACATGCGGTGACCTTTTCCGCCGCACAGGCGGCTGGCGGGATGAAACCCTTCTGCGCGCTCTATTCGACCTTCCTGCAGCGCGGCTATGATCAGGTCGTGCATGACGTGGCGATCCAGCGCCTTCCGGTGCGCTTTGCCATAGACCGGGCTGGTCTTGTCGGCGCCGATGGTGCGACCCATGCCGGCGCTTTCGACGTGGGGTTCCTCAGCAACCTGCCCGGTTTCGTTGTCATGGCGGCGGCGGACGAGGCGGAGCTGAAGCACATGGTGGCCACGGCGGTCGCCCATGACGATGGCCCGATCGCCTTCCGTTTCCCGCGCGGGGAAGGGGTTGGCGTTGAAATGCCCGAGCGCGGCGAGGTGCTGGAGATCGGCAAGGGCCGGATGATCCGGCAGGGCAGCGGTGTCGCGCTTCTCTCCTTTGGAACGCGGCTTCAGGAGGTCGAGAAAGCGGCCGAGAATCTTGCGCGGCGCGGGGTCAGCCCGAGCGTTGCAGACGCGCGCTTCGCCAAGCCGCTCGACCGGGAGCTGATTCTCGACCTGGCTCGCAATCACGAGGCGCTGATCACCATCGAAGAGGGTGCTATTGGCGGTTTCGGCAGCCATGTCGCGCAGCTCCTCGCTGAGGAAGGCATCTTCGACACGGGGCTGAAATACCGCTCCATGGTGCTGCCGGATATCTTCATCGACCAGGCCAACCCGAAGGACATGTATGCTGTTGCCGGCATGAATGCCGAAGAGATCGAGGCCAAGGTGCTCGACACGCTCGGCGTCGCCCGGATCGGGGCAGCCAGCGCTTCGGGCTGAGCCCGTCCCGCTTCAGTCGCAGAAATAGGACCGTGTGTTCAGCGACGGGTAGTTGGCCCAGTCGCGCGGCTGATATGGCAGGGGCATGCCTGCGGCGTCGAAGGTCACGAGCGGAAAGCGCGGCTCGAAATCCTGTTCCAGCACCTGGCAAATGACTTGCGGCCGGATCTCGGCGGCCCTCGCCTCCAGCAACCCGATGCCGGAGATATCCACGAGATGTCCCGACTTCTTCCTCGTTCCGCGGATCTCGAAGGTCAGGGGATCGCGCAGGGAGAAGCTTTCCGATGGCGGCGCATCAGCGCGCAAAGCATCGAAGCGAAGCCGATAGGTCCCGGGCGGCACCAGCAGCTTGAAGAAGCGCCCCCCGTCGATATGCGCCCCGACTGCGGGTTGGTCGGTTTCGGCATCCAGCAAGGTCAGGAAGTAATCCTGCCCCTCCCGCGTCATCACTTGCAATGGGAACACGGCCGGCAGCCCCGTGCGATTCCAGGCAAGGCCATGGGGCGCCTCCTTCGCCTGCGCCAGCAGCGGCAGGATGAGGGCGAAGAGCAGGGACAGGGCCGTGCTGACAAATGCGCGAAGGGCGAGTTGGGTCATCTTCCCGTCGTCGCTTCCTCCGCCTGCGCAAGAGCTTCCAGCCCGGCCCGGTAGTTCGGGTAGCGCAGTTCGACGCCGAGCTCATCGCGGATGCGGTCGTTCCGGACCTTCTTGCTCTCGGCATAGAAGCTCCGGGCCATGGGGGTCATATCTGCGGGCTCGAAATCCTGTGCTGGCGGGACAGGCAGCCCGAGCAGTTCGGCGGCATGGGCGATGACATCCTGCGGCGGGGCAGGGAGGTCGTCGCAGACATTGTAGATCGCGCCGGGATTGGGCCGCTCCATCGAGGCCAGGAGCACGCTGGCAATATCCTCGACATGGATGCGCGAGAAGACCTGGCCCGGCTTGACGATCCGCCGTGCGGTGCCGGCGCGGAGTTTGGCGAAGGGGCCGCGACCGGGGCCATAAATCCCGGCGAGACGGAAGATGTGGAGCGGCAGCCCGGCCTCTTCGGCCAGCGCCTGCCAGCCGGCTTCCGCCTCGACCCTGAGCTGGCCGCGCTTCGTCGATGGGGTCAGGGGCGTCTCCTCGTCGACCCAGCCGCCCTGATGGTCGCCATAGACGCCGACGGTGGAGAGATAGCCGACCCAGTGAGGCGGGTGCTTGCGCAGCGCGTCGGCGACATGGGGCAGGAAGGGGTCGCCCTCGGCGCCCGGTCCGGCGGAGAGGAGCAGGTGCGTGGCCTGCTCGAGCAGCGGTTCGAGCGGGCTGCCGGGCCAGAGGTGGATCTCGGTCGGATCGGCGCGGCTTTCGCCCGCTTCGGAGGCCGTGCGGGTCGTACCGAGAAGGCGCCAGCCCTCAGGGGCAAGGCGGTGGGCGAGGGCGCGGGCGGAATAGCCGTGGCCGAGGGTCAGCAGGCAGCGTGTCATGTCTCTGATATGGGCGAAAGGCGTTGACTTGGAAAGGGGCTGGACTTGCCCGGGAGCTTTGGAATGGCTAGGTTCTGCGGTGATCGCGATGGCGCGATGGAGGACGGCCTCCCCCGCAACGGGCAGCAATCGGGACGGCCCGTAGAGGGGAGCGTTCCATGCCCTGGATCCTTCTTTTTCTGGCCGGGTTGATGGAGATCATCTGGGCCTTCTGCATGAAACAGTCCGATGGCTTCACCCGGCTTGGGCCAACGGCGGTTATGGTGGTGACCATGATCGCCTCGGTCTGGCTGCTGGCATTGGCGATGAAGAGCCTTCCGCTCGGCACCGCCTACATGGTCTGGACCGGGATCGGCGCGCTTGGCGCCTTCTTCCTGGGGGTGGTTTTGCTTGGTGAGGCGGTGACGCCGATGCGGCTGGCCGCGGCGGGGCTGATCCTGTCCGGACTGGTCCTGATGAAGGCAGCGTCCTGAAGAAAACAGTTTGAATGCTTGGCATTGCGTGCCAATCCTTGAAGGAACCGGTCAGAGCTCCGGGCCGGAAGGGGTAGAGTGTGTCATGGTGTTGAGATTATTGAGCGGGATATTTCGAAAGCGCGAGGAACGACGCAGCGCTTTCGACAAGCTGGCCGAAACGGATCGCATGAGCGAAACGGAACGACAGGCCCTGTCGGACAGGTTGTCGGAGGCCATGAGCGAGCCGGGCAAACCCGTGGCGGAGCCAGCGACGCTGGAGGAGCGGAGCTATGCCTCCGTCTTCGACGAGTTCGCGCAAAACACGACGGAGCAGGAACGGTCGCAGGATCCGGATGCGGGGATGCCAGAGCAGATCCGCAAACAAGCCGAGGCGATTTCCGCGATGTCGCTCGACGAGATCGACGCGATGTTCCCGGAGCCGGTCAAGCCCTTGCCGCCGGTTCTCGTTCTGCGTGACTATCGCGGTGACGGGGCGGCCTTCGGGCGCGGATCGAGTTGGCTTGGAGGCTTGCCGACTCTCGGTAACCGTCCCTGGCCGCGCGATGCCTCGGGACGGGCGATGCATCACCTGGCGACGCTGGATCTTCCGGAGCTTTCCCGGGAGATCCCGGAAGCGAGGCTTCCGAAGGTCGGGCAGTTGGTCTTTTTCCTCCGTCTGATCGATGGAATGAGCGCGCCTTGCGTCGTGCATGTGACTGCGCCGGGCATGTCCCTGCCGCCGGACGATCTGGACCGGTTGGACCAGGGCAGCGGCGGGGTGTTGCAGGCACGGGCTTTTCCGGACCGACAGGATCTTCGAGCCTTTCCACGCTGGCCGGTAAGCTTCCACCGCCTTGCTGCCAATGACAGGGGCGAGCCGGATCGTGCCGAGATCTTCCGGATCGCCGGAGAACCTGCGGGGTACTTCCTCTCAACAAAGGCCTTTGCCGCGCATCTGCCCAATGGCGAAGGCCCGTGGCTCTGGGACAGCGCACAGCGTTTCGCAAGCTCGCTGCGGTTGACGCCCGAGGAGATGGCCCGCGCCGAGAAGCGCGCGACCTCCCGATTGTCGCGTCTGAAAAGCGACCTGGACTCGATCCAGCGTGGAGGGAACCGGGAGCGGGTCGCGAAACTGAAAGAGCAATGCGCGATTGCCGAGCAGGATCTGCGCATGGCACGCGACGGGGGAGGGGAGTTCAGGGACTTTGAGGCGGAGATTTCCGGCTGGGCAGGGCGTTGGGACCGTTGGGCGGCTTTGGGACCGGAGGATATCGCGCGGCTGGAGGCGTATTTCGCCGAGACCCGCTTCGACTTCTTCGCCAATGTCCAAAGCCGCTTCGGCATATTCTACGATCAGGGCGGGCGGCGCTACCACAGCCTTGAGGCCGTCGCGAGCGACACGCTGCGGGCGCTTGCCTCGGCACCGCCAGAGACCTTTGGAACATTGCCCGAAGAGGTCCGGACCATCATCGCGCGGGAATACCGGCTGCCGCACGCGCATGGGTGGCATCAGGCCTTTGGCGCGGGGGGGGATATCCAGGAGGAGAACGCCGAAATGGCGGACCGCTACATGCTGCTGCAGCTCAGCCATGACAACCTGATGGAATTGGGCTTTGGCGACATGGGGTCGCTGAAATTCTGGATCCGTCCCGAGGACATGGCCGCTGGCCGGTGGGATCGGGTCGAGGCGACGATGCGGGGCCACTGAACGCAAAACGCCCGCTCCTTGCGGGGCGGGCGTCGCATGTCTCCTTGCGGAGAAAACTCTTAGCGGCGGATGCCGAGGCGCTTGATGAGGTCCTGGTAACGGGCCTCTTCCTTGCCTTTGAGGTAGTCCAGCAGCTTACGACGCTGGGCGACGAGCTTCAGAAGACCACGGCGGGAATGGTTGTCCTTCTTGTGGGTCTTGAAGTGCTCGGTCAGGGTGTTGATCCGCGAGGTGAGGATGGCGACCTGAACTTCGGGCGAACCGGTGTCGCCTTCCTTGGTCGCGAATTCCTTCATGACGCGGTTCTTTTCTTCAACAGTGATCGACATCGGGGTCTCCTTGGCTAAAGGGTTCATGGCGCGAGCCGGGATGTCGTCCAGCAAGGCCCTTGGAGAAACACCGTCCGGCGGATTCGCTGGGCGGATGGGGGCTGATAGATGATTCTCGTTCCTGAAGGAAGCCCTTTCGCCAAGGGGTTCACTTGTTTCGAGGCGCAAAGAATGGCTGCATAGGAAATATATATTATTTCCATATTGCTTTGAGCCTCAGGAGAATTCGACCATTTTGGCGTTGTTTGGCAGCGTCCGTCCGAGTTTCTTGATTGGTAGTCGAGGGTACTGTGACCGCCGATTTGCTTTGGGCTCTTCTGGGTTCTGGATGTCCGCTCGGAGTGTAGGGCATCTTCAGTGTCGATGACGACCCGGCTATCGTGACCGATTTCGATACCAGCGAAGACCAGATTGCGGTCATCTATGACAGCACGGTGAACGATTCGCCGGTTGTCGAGGCTGAGAATAACGAGGCTGGTGATGGTGCCTCGATTTTGCTCGACGGCGCTTTGCTGGCCGAAGTGAGTGGAGCCCAGGGGCTGAGGACGGGTCCGATCGTCCTGATTGACGTCATCACGCTTTGATTCTGTCAGAGCCTGGCTGGCCAGGGCGTCGGACGGGTGCCATAGCCGATGTAGAGCGGATGGCGTGGATGTCCGGCGCGGGTCTCTCCGAGACAGAGCAGCGGGCGACCGGTCTCAGCCAATAGCCTGCCGACATCCTGACCGCGCTCCATGTGGTCGCCATGCGCGCCCCAGGCACAGAGAATGTCATCTGCCCAGTTGCAGCTTTCGAGGAGGACGGAATCGTTTTTCGGGCCGATCGGTTCGACGGCGCGTTTCAGCGCCGCCGGATCTGTTTCTCGCCAGGAAAAGATGTTGCAGGCTCGGAAGGCGCCATAGCCGAGCGCGCGGGCACGGCGCTCGCAGCGCTCGATGGTGGGGTCATTGGCCTGTTCCGTTGCCTTGGACGGGTTCAGCATGATGTAGAGCAACCGCTTGCCGCCCGTGTCCCAACAGCGGGTGAGGGCGTAGCGGTACTGTTCACACTCCGAGTAAAGCGCAGAGGAGGCGGCGTCGCCCTTCATCGCTTCGCGGGTGATCATTCGGCTTCGGGCAGGTTGAAAACGCGCGCCGGATGCAGTTCGCCGCTGCGATAGATGCCAATGGCGACCGGCTTGCCCTGATAGGCGGCCCAGGCGGTGTCGCCATATTCGACATCCGGTGCCGCCATGACCATGCCCGGATTTCCATTACGCAACCGCGCGGCCCCTTCGGGCGTGCAAGGCAGGCGGGGCAGGTCGACCAATCCCTCTTCGAGCGGGCGAATATGGGCGTCCAACTCCGGCGTGCGGGCCTTGGCTTCGAGTTCTTCCCAGGTCAGCGCGCCCTCGGTGTCGAAGGAACCGGACCAGATGCGGCGCAACTCCAGAACATGGGCGTGGCAACCGAGGGCTGCGCCAAGGTCACGGGCGATGGACCGGACATAGCCGCCCTTGCCGCAGACCATCTCCAGTACAGCTGTGTCCGCATCGGGCCGTGCGACGAGTTCCAGGCTATCGACGTAGAGGGGGCGGGCCGCGATTTCGAAATCTTCATCGTCGCGGGCCAGAGCATAGGCGCGCTCGCCATCGATCTTGACGGCGGAGTATTTCGGCGGAACCTGCAGGATGTCGCCAATGAAAGGTGCGAGGGCGGTTCGGATCGCGTCATCCTCGGGACGGGTATCGCTCTCGGCAATCACTTCGCCCTCGGCATCGTCGGTATTGGTTCCCTGACCGAAACGGATGGTGAAGCGATAGGCCTTCAGCGCGTCGGTCACGTAAGGAACGGTCTTGGTCGCTTCGCCGAGCGCGATGGCGAGCAGGCCGGTGGCGGCGGGATCAAGCGTGCCCGCATGGCCGGCCTTCTTCGCCTCGAAGGCCCAGCGGACCTTGTTGACCACTGCGGTGGAGGTCGGGCCGGCGGGTTTGTCGATGATGACCCAACCCGAAATATCGCGCCCCTTGCGCCTGCGTGCCATGGAGAGTCCCTTTGTATTGAGGGCGGCGGGGTAGCCCGTTCGGCGGGCCACTGTCAATGGTCGGAAGGGAAGCATGTAGATCCGGTGCCGCGATCTGGGTGGGGGCTGTGAATTCGCGGCACCGGATTGAGCCTGAGCTCTCTACATGACGATAATATGCCGAAGCGCTGGGGCGTCGGTGCGGGGAAAAGTGGGAAAGCTGGGGGTCATTTTGCGGCGGAAATGCGGCAAGGCTTGATTTTCGGGTGCGGAAGGATTCAATCTTGGACCATGAATATGGAGACACCCACGCCATTGATGTCCGGCCGCCTGCCGGAGCAGGTGGCCTTTGATCGCAAGGAACTGGGGATTGTCCTCGGGCTTTATGGCCGAATGGTCGCGGCCGGGGAGTGGCGGGACTACGGGATTTCCTTCCTGCGCGAGGTCGCCGTCTTTTCCATCTTCCGGCGCACCGCGGAACAGCCCCTCTATCGGATCGAGAAACGCCCCAAGCTGCGGCATAGGCAGGGCATGTACGCGGTGATCGGTATGGACGGCCAGATCCTCAAGCGCGGGCACGACCTGAAGACGGTCCTGCGCGTGTTGGAGCGGAAGTTGATCCGGTCGGTGGACTAAGGCCCTACGCGAGGCGCTTGCGGACCAGCAGGGCACCAAACTCGTTCGCGGCGATGCGGGCGAGGGCAGTGTCGATGGGCTCATAGGCGACGGCCATATGAAACGCATTGGCATGAATCAGGGTTTCGGAATCGACAGCAAGGGCGACATGGCCCTTCCAGAAGAAGAGATCGCCGCGCCTTGGCGACGCGTTTTCGGGGAGCATCTCGCCGAGAGCCTCGCACTGAAGGTCGCTGTCGCCGGGGCAGGGGATTTGCGCCGCGAAAAGCGCGGCCTGGATGAGGCCCGAGCAGTCAATGCCAGCGCTGGAATTGCCGCCCCAGAGATAGGGCGTACCGAGAAGCACTTTTGCAGCCTCGACTGGGTCTGCGGGCGGTGAGCCGAGCGGGACGAGATGGCCGTGATGGACGAAGTGGCCCATGTCGGTTTCACACCAGGTCCCGGTCCGGTCTGTGACAGTCACCAGGCTACCATGGGAGAGCCAACCGGATTCGGGGCTCTTGAGATCTGGCGCGGGGTAGAGATGCGTTGCGCGGGCCGCAACGCGGTGAGTCGCGTGCGCATCCGGAGCAAGCGCCGTCTCGGGGATGTAGCCGACATAGGAGTCGCGCTCGGATTGCAGGAAGGCCATACCTTCGTTGATATCGAGGACGCGGACGCGCTGACCATGCAGGAGCTGACGATCACGCTTCCCACCGGGGGTGCAGAGCAGGTCAACGACAGGCGGGCTGACGCGGTGCCAGCTTCCGTCGGTGACGCGGCGCGCGGCGTGCGAATCTGACAGTTCGGAGGCGACGACGCGCGCATTCGCAGGCAGCAGGCGACGGTCGGTCACAGCTCGAGCACCTCCGGAAGCGCGTCGAGTATGGCCCGGATGCCCTGTCCAACGCCGCCGACCGGGCGGCCCGGAGCGGCCGCCGGTTGCCAGCCATAGATATCGAAATGGCTGTAATTGCGGGCGCCCTCGGCAAATCGGCGCAGGAAGAGCGCGGCGGTGATGGAGCCGGCCATGCCGCCCTTTGGAGCGTTGTCGAGATCCGCGACGGCGGGTTCGATCATGGATTCGTATGGTTCATGGAAAGGCATGCGCCAAACCGGGTCGGCGACCCGGGCGGCGGCGGGCCCGAGGGCGGCAGCCATGGGCTCCTGCGAGGTATAGAAGGGTGCGATATCCGGCCCGACGGCGACGCGGGCGGCGCCGGTGAGCGTGGCCATGGAGATCAGGCAGTCGGGGTCCTCCTCGGTGGCCAGCGCCAGCGCGTCGGCGAGGACGAGGCGACCTTCGGCATCGGTATTGTTGATCTCGACGGTCAGGCCCTTGCGGGAGGGCAGCACGTCCTGCGGGCGGAAACTGTTGCCGGACACCGAGTTCTCCACTGCCGGAATCAGGACGCGCAGGCGAAGTGGCAACTTGAGCGACAGGATCATGGAGGCAAGCCCGAGAACGTTGGCCGCCCCGCCCATGTCCTTCTTCATCAGCCCCATTGAAGCGCCCGGCTTCAGATTGAGCCCGCCCGTGTCGAAACAGACGCCCTTGCCGACGAGGGTGAGGGTTGGACCGGTGTCCCCCCAGCGCATGTCGATCAGGCGCGGCGCACGCGGGGAGGCGCGGCCGACGGCGTGGATCAGTGGGAAGTTTGCCGGGAGTAGGGCATCGCCGGTTGTGACCTCGATCGCGGCACCATGCGCCTCGGCGAGGTTGCGAGCGGCCTGTTCGAGTTCGTCCGGGCCCATGTCATTGGCCGGGATGTTGATCAGGTCACGGGTCAGCGCTTCGCCCGCCGCGATGGCCTCGATCAGTGGGGCGTTGATGCCGTCAGGTGCCTTGAGTCGTGCCTTTGCGCCGGATTTCGACGTGTAGCGGTCGAAGGCATAGCCGGCGAGGAGCCAGCCCAGAGCGCTTTCGGCAAGCAACTCTTCGGGCAGTTCCGTGGCGATCTCGTAGGTCCCTTCGGGCAGCTTGCCGGCAATGGTCGCCATGTGGAACCGGCCGCGCGCTTGCTTGGCCGGGCTGCCCCAACCAGCGACGGCGATTGCTCCAGGTCCATCCGGAAGTAGAGCGACTTCTCCAAGGGTCGCAGAAAAGTTGAGCCGTTCCAGCCAGTTGCGCGGCTCCTGCGCGAGTGTTTCCCGCCAGGAGGTCAGATCCTCCTGCGAAACGACATAAAGCTTGGTCGCGGGGGCCTGGGGCTCGGCGAAGCGGAGCGTCATTTTGGGCAGTCCTCAATCCGGTGATTGGAGATTGGACAGTAACGCCTCGCGGCCTGCCTGCAAGAGCCTTCAGAAGGGCGGGTCCTGCAGGTCCCAGACCGCTGTGAGTGACCGGTCCCCGATCCTCTCCAGGCGGCAGAGCGTGGCCCCGAGGGCAATTGGATCGTCGCCCTCTGCGCAGTCCGCCACGTCCCTGGCGACTCGGGCAAAGCTGGCGAGCCCGACCTGGCTGGAGATCGCAATCAGGCTGCGCGCCACACGGGTTAGTTCGTCCAGCTGGCCTGTTCGGTGCAAAGCGGCAAGGTCCGCCAGGCGGAGCGCAAGTTCCTCCATCGCCCGGCAGACAACGTTCTCAGCCCCTGCGGGACCAAGCTCCGCATAGAGCGATTCAAGACTGTCAGGATCGAGTCGAACCTGTTCCTCATGGTTCAGTGTCGCGAAATAGGCCACCGGAATCCCCGTGTTGTTCAAAATCCCACCCCTTGGGTGCCGACAGGATCGCGAAGGGCGTTGAACATTCGGTTAGTGCGCGGAGCAGGATTTGCGCTCGAATTTCGTAAAAATCCATCTTAGGGATGGGGAAACAGACGGAGTCGCGAGATGACAGACGATATCAAGCAATCGAAAGGGGCGGAGGTCCATGCCGCACCACTGCCGCCTTATCTCTCCACCCGCTATGCCGGTTGGCGCGCAACAACCTATCGGGACAACAAGATCTGGTATCGCCGCCTGGCCAGCGATGGCCAGCATCCGCGGATCATGGCCGTGGCCTGCTGCGATAGCCGCGTTGATGTGAACAAGGTGTTCAGCGCGGAGACCGGGGATATCTTCCTGCACCGCAATATCGCCAATGTCGTGCCGCCCTACCTGCCCGACGGCGATCCGCACGGCACTTCTGCGACGGTGGAATATGCGGTCAATGTGTTGCGCGTGGCGCATCTCCTGGTGATCGGACATTCCGATTGCGGCGGCATCAGGGGGTGCCACCAGATGTGCTCTGGGCATGCACCGGAAATGGAGAGCAAGGAGAGCTTCATCGGGCGTTGGCTGGAAATCCTTCGCCCCGGTCACGAGCGTGTCGCCCATATCGAAGATGAGCCGACTCTTCTAAGGGCGTTGGAGAAGGAAGCGGTGGTTGTCTCGCTGGAGAACCTCTGGGAGTTTCCTTTCGTTCGCAAGGCGATCGAGGAGGAACGGTTGTCGCTGCACGGACTCTGGTTCGACATCGGCGAAGGGACGCTTGAGCACTACTTGCCGGAAGAGGGGCGGTTCGCCCGGGTCTGAACAACAAAACAGGGCGCCGTATTCCTATGGCGCCCTTACAGTCTCGGAGGGGAAATCTCTATTTCGAGGCCATCTGGCGCCGCAGCGGCGGCGGCGCAATCACCGACATATCTCTCGAAATCTCAGCCTTGAGCGCATTGCGTCGTGTCTTCGCGGCGTTTGCCGCTCGGTGAGCGCGAAATTGGTTCAACGGGTTGAAGCTGATCCACGGGATCGCAACACGAATTTTGGGCCGTTGCCCTGAACCTGTCTGATGCACCCTTAATCCCCCGAAAACACGGCTCTTAAAACAGCTTCAATGTGTCGACATGCATGGCAGTGCGACTCGACTCATTCGCCAAACTGGCGCTATCGACAAGACGGATCACAAGCCTTCAGGTCAAGGTTTTTTCGGGATTTGCGCAGGTTTACGTTGTGTTAACTGTGCGTTTAGGTCGGTCTCGGGCGGAGAAATCCCTTTCTCGCCCGAGATCTTTCGCAGTTCATCCGCTCGCGGCGACTCAGCCCTTCTTGAGGACGCGGTTGCCCAGAAGCTCGGCGATCTGGACCGCGTTGAGGGCGGCGCCCTTGCGCAGGTTGTCCGAGACACACCAGATGTTCAGGCCGTTCTCGATGGTCGAATCCTGCCGGATGCGACTGATATAGGTCGCGAACTCGCCGACGCATTCGATCGGGGTGACGTAACCGCCGTCTTCGCGCTTGTCGACGACCATGATCCCGGGCGACTCGCGCAGGATATCGCGGGCCTCGTCCTCGTCGAGGAAATCCTCGAACTCGATATTGATCGACTCCGCATGTCCGACGAAGACCGGAACCCGGACGCAGGTGGCCGTGACCTTGATCGACGTATCGACGATCTTCTTGGTCTCGGCGACCATCTTCCACTCTTCCTTGGTCGTCCCGTCTTCCATGAAGACGTCGATATGGGGAATGACGTTGAAGGCGATCTGGGCCTGGAACTTGGACGGCTCGACTTCCTGGCCGGGGACATACATGCCCTTGGTCTGGTTCCAAAGCTCGTCGATGCCTTCCTTGCCGGCGCCGGACACGGATTGGTAGGTCGACACGACCACACGTTTGATCCGGGCGCGATCATGCAGCGGCTTGAGTGCCACGACCATCTGAGCGGTCGAACAGTTCGGGTTCGCGATGATATTTCGGTTCCGGTAATTCATGATCGCGTCGGGATTACACTCGGGCACGATCAGCGGGATGTCTGGCTCGTAGCGATAGAGCGAGCTGTTGTCGATCACCACACAGCCAGCGGCCGCGGCCTTCGGAGCGTAGGTCTTTGTGGCGGTAGAGCCGACAGCAAAGAGCGCCATATCCCAACCTTCGAAATCGAAGGTGTCGAGATCCTGGGTCTTGAGAGTGGTGTCGCCAAAGCTGACTTCGGTGCCGAGAGATTTTCGGCTGGCCAGAGCTGCAATCTCGTCAACAGGGAACTGGCGCTCGGCCAGGATGTTCAGCATTTCGCGGCCCACGTTGCCCGTGGCACCAGCGACAACGACACGATAACCCATCGGTCCTTCTCCTAATATGTGCGCGGGCCTCATAGCAGCGCTAACGGAGCTGGGGAAGGCTGTATTCTGCATGGCGGCATGCGTGATGCGGACTTGCCAGCTTTTCTCCGTGCGGTGGGGGAGAAGAACCGGAAGCTTGGCGGCACCGGACAGCTATCGGGCGGATGTCATACTACTTATATAAGGGGGCTGTAGAGCTAGTGTTTGCGGGGTGCCCGAGTCGGGACGCGTGATCCGGGCGGATTCGCATAAAAATCCGGGTCTCAAACGGGGAGACTCGCTGGAATCGCCGAAAACGAATCTGATTCAGGCCTGTTTTCGGGGCGATTTCAGGCGTGGCGAGGAGGGGAATGAGGACGACTGGAGTGGCGGTGAAGAAATTTTGGAACGTAACTTATTGAATCTATGTGAGTTTCAAAAAACTTTCATTTTTTGGGCCAAAACTGC